>CBIMKI010000094.1:0-10767 GCA_966244395.1 uncultured Sphingobium sp.
CCAGATGAGCGACGATGAATTCGACGCGGCGCTCGGCGGCGCGATCGGCGAAATCTATGCGGCGTCGGTCGACAAGGTGCCGGCCTGACAGCGGGGCCTTCCCGCAAGACGGGAGCCGGCGCGCAGCTGCAATCCACGTCGATGCATCTGTATCGCGGTGGTTCCGTTCGCTCTGCCACGCGCAGATGCTGGCCGGCCCCTGCGCCACGCGCGTCACGCCGAAGTCAACGCTTCACCATAGCTGATTGTGTCGGCGGGGCGCGCGCCGGTGCGCAGCCAGTGCGCGCAGTCCGCCGGCAGATGCGCCCGCGCCCGGTGATCGGCCAGGGCGATGTCCTGCGCGGACAACCGATCGCGCCAACGGCGGTTCGTGCCCTTGTGGACGAAGGCGCCCAGTCCATCGGCCAGGAGGTCGTCCGCCATGGATGGCGGCGCGCAGAGCGCTGCGTGGCGCATCCACGCGAAGCTGCAATGCTCGACGATGCGCGGCCAGGCGGCCTCGTCGACATCGATGCCGAGGAAGTCGGCGATCCGGCGAATTTCACCCGCAAGGTCGTCTTTGAGGTCGTTGAAATGGACGAGCAGCACATTGGGCAGGTGTCGTGCCGCCCACCAGGAGGCGAGATGCGACCAGAAGGGCCAGAAGGGATAGCCGTCCCGCTCTAGCCAGTTGCGATAATAGCGCGCGACATCCGGATCTGCCGTGGGGAAGCCGTCGCCGGCCTGGCCGGGCAGGCTATTGAGCAGGCGCAGGTAGAGAGGCGTGAAATTGCTGTGGAAGCGGTGCAGGCTCCATACCAGGTCGCGCACGTCGCGCGTCACATGGATGTAGCGCACGTCCGGCGACCAGGGCAGGGCATCGAAGGGCAGGTGGCTCTTGATGAATCGCCGGTGCTTCTGTGCTGCAAGCGCCGCGAACATGTCTGCCTTGGGAACCAGCCGCGTATCGAGCCAGAGCGAAGCTTCGGCGAAGCCCAGCATCTCGGCCCCGCCGAAGATGAGCTGGCTTACGATCTGCTGAAGCCAGCTCGTGCCGGACTTGCCATAGGTGGAAATCACGATGTCGTCGGAGCGGAGCGGGAAGTCGTCCCAGCGCGTCGAGTCCATATGGTGGTTGCGCACGACGCGCCGCCGCCCTGCCGGATAGCCACTTGCCTCGGTCATGGTCCCCCTCCATCCCCTGTCGCGCTGCCATAAACCTCGCGGCCTTCCGGGTCCATGACGCAGATGCGGATGAGCCGGGCTGACAGGCGCTGTCCAGGGGGCTATCGTGAGTCCTTACGCCGGGAGCGCACCATGACCGCCAGCCGCGCCATCGCGGATATTCCGCTCAAGACGATCACCGGCGCCGACGCCAGCCTGCGCGACTATGCCGGCAAGGTGCTGCTCATCGTCAATGTCGCCTCCAAATGCGGGCTGACGCCGCAATATGAGGGGCTGGAGGCGCTCTATCGCGACAAGCGCGATGCCGGCCTTGTCGTGCTCGGCTTCCCGGCCAATGACTTTGCCGGGCAGGAGCCGGGGAGCAACGCGGAGATCGCGGCCTTCTGCACAACCAATTTCGCGGTCGATTTCCCGATGTTCGGTAAGCTCGTCGCGACCGGACCGGACAAGCATCCGCTCTATGCGGCGCTGACGGCGGCCATCCCCACCGCGCCCAATGACGGCGCCTTTCGCGAGCGGCTGCGCGGTCATGGCATGGCGCCCAATCCGCCGCCGGAGCTGCTTTGGAATTTCGAGAAATTCCTTCTCGGCCGCGATGGCCGGGTGATCGCGCGCTTCTCGCCGGATACCGCGCCGGACGATCCGGCATTGCTCGCGGCGATCGACGCGGCGCTGGCGGCCTAGCGAACGGTCTGGCCGACCATCGCGTTGAGGCGGTTGGCGTCCTCGATGGCCTGTGCGTCATAATCATTGTTGAAATAGGCCCAGACCGGGCGCGTGCGGTCCTGCTCCAGCATCCAGTCCGCCCAGCCGCGCAGGCGGGCATCGTCATAGCGGCCGCGATATTTGCTGGTGGTGCCGTGGAAGCGCACGTAGGCGGCTGGCCCCAGTGCCAGGCGGGGGCTCGCCGATCCCGGCATGTCATGCACGCACAGGCTGGCGCCATGCCGTTCAAGCGCGGCATGGACGGCATCGTCATACCAGCTCGGATGGCGGAACTCGAAGACATGGACCGCCTCGCGCGGCAGGATGCGCATGAACGCCTCCAGTCGGGGCAGGTCGAGCCGCAGACTGGGCGGGAGCTGGTAGAGGATGGGACCCAATGTGGGCGGGAAATGGCTGAAGGAGGCCATCATCCGCGCCATGGCCTCCTCGCAATCCTTGAGGCGCCGGGTCTGGGTGAGGAAGCGGTTGGCCTTCACTGCATAGCAGAAGCCGGGCGGCGCCTGCTCGCGCCATTTGTCGACCGTTTCGGGCGTGGGCAGGCGATAGAAGCTGTTGTTGATCTCCACCGTGTCGAAATGCCGGGCATAGAAAGCGAACCAGTTTTTCGCGGCCAGCCCCTCGGGATAGAAGAGGCCGCGCCAGTCGCGATAATTCCAGCCCGAGCAGCCGATACGGATCGTCATGGCAGGGAAACGCGCATAATGGCGCGTGGCTCCCCCTTTTCCTCGCGCGCGAAAAGCGGCTAGAGCATGGGTCATGAGCGAGCCCGACGACGATGAGAACGCCCTGGACCCCAACTTCGCCGACCGCTTCGAGCGGGACGGGCGCCGGCCGCCCTGCCAGCTCTATCTCATCTCGCCGCCGCAGATCGGCCCGGATTTCGTGGGAGCCTTGCGCGCGGCGCTCGACGGCGGGCCGGTCGCCGCCTTCCAGCTTCGCCTCAAGGGGGTGGACGAGCACGAGATCGCGCGCCTGGCCGAACCGCTGCAGGCGCTCTGCGGCGAGCGGGACGTCGCCTTCATCGTCAATGACAGCATCGCGCTCGCCAGGCGGCTGAACGCGGACGGCGTGCATCTGGGCCAGGGAGACGGCGATCCCCGCGAAGCGCGGCGCGTGCTGGGGCCGACCGCGCAGATCGGCGTGACCTGCCACGGCAGCCGCCACCTCGCGCTGGAAGCGGGCGAGGCGGACGCGGACTATGTGGCTTTCGGCGCCTTCTATCCGACCGCGACCAAGGCGGTCGCTCACCACGCCGAGCCGAGCATCCTGGGCTGGTGGTCGGCGCTGATGGAACTGCCCTGCGTCGCCATCGGCGGCATCACGGCGGACAATGCGCGGTCGTTGGTCGAGGCGGGCGCCGATTTCCTCGCGGTCAGCGGTGCGGTCTGGAATCATCCCGGCGGGCCGGGGGCGGGCGTCGCGGCATTCGGTCCGGTGCTTGCCGGTCGAGGCTGAGCCCGGACCTCACGACATCCGCCTCACACGCCGTTCTCGAACATCGAGTTGGGATTGACCGGCGTCGCGCTGATTTCCTGGCAGACGTCCCAATGCTCGACGATCTTGCCGTCCACGATGCGGAACACGTCCATGACGGCAAAGCCGGTGTCGCCCGGCCAGCGGATCACATGCTGGTGCGTGATGACATGATCGTCCTCGGCGAAGACGCGGTGGATCTTCTGCGTGGCCTGCGGCGACTCTACCCGCACGAAGTCGAGCCAGCGCTTCAGCGCTTCGCGGCCGGGCTCGGCCAGCGAGCTGTGCTGGAGATACTCCTCCGCGATGAAATCGTCGACCAGTGTCTTGTCCATCGGGATAAGGACCTTGTTGAACAGGTCCAGCACCAGTTGGACATTCGCCTCTTCCTGCGGCGTGCGCGCCATATGTCATCCTCTCCTGTTGTCCCTCTGAGCCGGGCATAGAGGCGGGAAGGGGCAGCAGGCAAGCCGTCCCGAAGTGGTAGGCACGCGCGACGATGGCAGGCTCAGGCCGACTGGCTCTGCTCCGCGATCATGGGCGCGATCTCGTCCAGCATGGCGAGCCGCTCCTTCTTGAGCGCTTCGAGCCGTTCGTCGCTGGCCGGCTCGATGTCGGTCTCGATCCGGTAGATTTCCTTGCTGACCACGTCGAACCGTTCGGCGATCTGGCGGAAATGCGCATTGTCGAGCTTGAGCGCGTGCAGCGCGTCGCCCGCGTCGGGAAAGAGGGTGTGCAATGTCTGGCGAATGTCGATCGTCATGGACTGTCTCCCTGCGGATACCGGGCCGATCATGGCCTGCCGTGCCGGTTTCGCATTGCGCGAGATCAAAGGCACTCCGTCGCGCGCCTCTTGCCGTGCGGCGCCCATGGCGGTAGAGGCGGCGCGTACCGGCTCTTTCCATCATACTCAGACATCAGACAGGCGCGACCCATGAAGATCAGCGGCGTGGACATCCGTCCCGGCAACAATATCGAATATGAAGGCAGCCTCTGGCGCGCCGTGAAGATCCAGCACACCCAGCCCGGCAAGGGCGGCGCATATATGCAGGTGGAGCTGAAGAACCTGATCGATGGGCGCAAGAACAACGTGCGCTTCCGCTCGGCCGAGACGGTGGAGCGCATCCGGCTCGACACCAAGGATTTCCAGTATCTCTATGCGGAGGGCGACATGCTCGTCTTCATGGATACCGAGACCTACGAGCAGATCAACCTGCCGACCGAACTGGTCGGCGATGCCGCTGCCTTCCTGCAGGATGGCATGATGGTCCAGCTCGAAATGTATGAGGAGCGCCCGATCAGCGTGGCCCTGCCCGAGACGGTCGAGGCGACCGTGGTGGAGGCCGACGCCGTGGTGAAGGGCCAGACGGCCTCGGCGAGCTACAAGCCCGCGATCCTCGACAATGGCGTGCGCGTGATGGTGCCGCCGCACATCGTGACCGGCACGCGCATCGTGGTCGACGTCTACGAGCGCGAATATGTGAAGCGGGCCGACTGATGCGCGCCGTCAGCCTTCCCCTGCTCGCCGCCTCGCTCACGCTGGCCGCGCCCGCTCTCGCCCAGGCGCCCGCCGCGCCGGCTCCCGCCGCACAGCCGACCAAGGAGCAGATCGAGGACGCCGCCTATGAGATGCGCGTCTTCATGAGCGCGCTCCAATCGGACAAGATCGAGGCGCCGGCCAAGGATGCGCTCTTCCAGTGCATCTACAGCAACAGCTTCGCCAAGCTCTCCGAGGCGATCGGCCAGGTCGCCGCGCAGAATGTCGGCAAGTTCGAGAAGCGCAATGCCGACCATGTGCTCTCCGTCATGCTGAGGGTCTGCGGGTTCACGCCGCAGCCGGCGGCCGGGGCCGCGACACCGGCGCCCGCGCCTGCAACGCCCGCGACGCCGCCGCCTGCCGGCGCGGGACGCTGACAATCCATTCCAGGCTCTTCCGCTGAAGGAAGAGGGAGATATTCATGGTTTCGCATTCCGGCCTGTTGACCGTCATCGAGCGCGCCGCCCGCAAGGTAGCGCCTCAGCTTCGGCGCGATTTCGGCGAGGTGCAGCATCTGCAGGTGAGCCGCAAGGGACCGGCGGACTTCGTCTCCATAGCCGACAAGAAGGCTGAGGACACGCTGGTCGCGGAACTGCGCAAGGCGCGGCCCGACTGGGGCTTCCTGCTGGAGGAGGGCGGCGAGGTCCCCGGCGATCCCTCAAAGCCGCGCTGGGTCATCGATCCGCTCGATGGCACCACCAACTTCCTCCACGGTATCCCGCATTTTGCGATTTCGATCGCGGTGCAGGAGCCGCGCCTGGACGGCAAGGGCTGGGGCGACGTCTCGACAGGCCTCATCTACCAGCCGATCACGGACGAGAGCTATTGGGCGGAGAAGTCGCGCGGGGCCTGGCGGCACGACCAGCGCCTGCGCGTCTCGGCGCGCCGGGACCTGGGCGAGGCGCTGATCGCGACCGGCATCCCGTTCCTGGGCCATGGCGATTTCGTCCAGTGGAACCGCATCTTCGGCGCCCTCGCGCCTTCGGTTGCGGGCATCCGCCGCTTTGGCTCGGCCGCGCTCGATCTCGCCTGGGTCGCGTCGGGGCGTTATGACGGTTTCTGGGAAAGCGGCCTGAAACCCTGGGACGTGTCGGCCGGCATCCTGCTGGTGCGCGAGGCGGGCGGCTTCGTCACCGATTTCCGGGGCGGCACGGACGTCGTCGAGCGGCGCGAGGTGCTGGCGGCGAACGACGTGCTGCACAGCAAGCTGCACAAGCTGCTCGCGGGGGCACTGCGCTGACGCGCCCCGTCTTTCGGCGGCTCATCTCAGCAATGCTTGCAACGACCCGCGAGACGCGCCGGGGCGCCTGAGCATCCCCCTATCATGAAAGATTTCATTAACCCTCCATTTTGTGTTAGAAGACCTCACGCCAGTTGGGAAATGGCGTCGCTGGAATGCAATTTCATTTTCTGGATTGTGGGGGTTTTCCAAATGAAAAATTCATATCTTGCACTTGCCGCGGCATCGCTTGCCGCTTTCGCAATGCCGGCTCAGGCCGCAAATCTTCTCACGAACGGCAGCTTCGAGTCCGGCCTGAGCGGCTGGACCCTTGGCGGTGGGTCGGGCGATGGCTATCCGCCTGCTGCCATTTCCTACGGGGCGCCCGGTTCCGCCTTTGGCGAGGTGGTGCCCGCCGATAACGCCGCAGGCAATCCCGGTTTCGACGCGGTTGGCCTGCATGGCGTCTATTTCGTGGCCGATCTCGCCAATCCGCAGACGCTTTCGCAGATCGTCAATATCGCTGCGGGCGAAAGCTACACCGTTGGCTTCGATGTCTACCTGCCGGGCAATGGCGCCGCGAACATCAATGACGCGACCTTCACGGCCTCGATTGGCGGTGATGAGTTCGCGACATTCAATGCCAGCTCGCAGCCTGCCCAGCAGTGGATGCATTATTCGTCGAGCGGCATCGCAACCGTCAGCGGGCCACTCGAATTCAAGTTTGATTACAACAGCTTCGGTATCCCCGCGAAGGATTTCGTGGTCGATCGCGTCTATTTCGCGATCACTTCCTCGGTTCCGGGCGTGCCCGAGCCGTCGACCTGGGCCATGCTGGTGCTGGGCTTCGGTGCCATCGGCTTTGCGGCTCGCCGCCGGACGGCCGTCAGCTTCGCCTGATCCGCACCTCGTCACTGCCATCAAAGAAAAGGGCGCTCCATCAAGAGCGCCCTTTTTCGTGTCGCCAGTCGCGCGAGGCATTGGCGCAGTCTTCGGATCAGGCGGGCGTGGCCCAACGGCTTGCGAAGATCCGAAAAATCAACGGACCGACACGCATGTTCCGATAAAAGCGGGATCGCGCGCGCCTTAATCCTCCACAGCCTCGCTGTTGAGCTGGATATAGTTCTGGATGCCCATGCGTTCGATCATCTCGAACTGGGTCTCGATCGTGTCGACATGCTCTTCCTCGCTGTCGAGGATCTTCTGGAAGAGGTCGCGCGTCACATAGTCGCGGACCTTCTCGCAATGTTCGATGCCGTCGCGCAGCAGCGGAATGGCCTCCAGCTCGGTTTCCAGGTCCGCCTTCAGGATTTCCTCGACCGTCGAGCCGATGCGCAGGCGCCCGAGAAGCTGGAAGTTCGGCAGGCCGTCGAGGAACAGGATGCGCTCCGCCAGCTTGTCGGCGTGCTTCATCTCGTCGATCGATTCCTCATATTCGAACTTCGCAAGGCGCTTGATGCCCCAGTGGTTGAGCATCCTGTAGTGCAGGAAATACTGGTTGATCGCGGTGAGTTCGTTCTTGAGGGCTGCATTCAGAAATTCGATGACCTTTTCGTCGCCCTTCATGGCAATGCTCCGGAAATTGTGTCTGGAATGGCGCGTTCTTATCACCGCCGCGGCACGAATTCACGCGAGAACGTCTCGCAATGCTAATAGATAATGGCTCGCAAAGGCGCGGAAAACGGCGCTATTGCCAATGATGCGCAGCTCTTCGGCGCGGGCAGGTCAGGCGGGGAGGGTGGGGCCGTTCTCGGGCGGCGAGAGAGTGCGGCCCGGGCACCGGCCGGCGCAGCGCTCGCGCTCTTCCAGCATCACGTCGTCGGCATGGTCGAGGCAGGTGCGGCACTGCGGCGCCTTGCCAAGTACGGCGAAGGCCGCCTCGGGGCAGGTCACGCCGTGGCGCGCGATTTCCCGCAGCTCGTCTTCCTTGATGGCGTTGCAGATGCAGACGTACATGAGCTTTAAATAGCGCTCTTGCGAGGCATTTGCAATATCTTTTGTCGCAGATTTCCCGTTCGGATCGTCCCGCAAAAGTGCAGTCCCGGCCGGCGCGATTGCAGTGTGTGCAGCAGGCCTGGAAAGCGGCCTTGTTGCGAGTCATTCTCACGCTTTCCAAGGCTTGCCTCGCAGGTGCAGCGGTCCTAAAGCCCCGCAGCAGTGGCCCGCGGGCCGAAGGGAATTTTCACGTGGTCGATCTGTCGCAATATCTGCCGATCCTCCTGTTTCTGGCAGTCGCGCTGGGCCTTTCGAGCGCCTTCGTCTTCCTGCCGATGGCGGTGGGCCGCCTGACCGGCTCGCACAAGCCCGATCCGGAGAAGCTCAGCGAGTATGAGTGCGGCTTTCCGGCCTTCGAGGATCCGCGCAGCCAGTTCGACGTGCGCTTCTATCTCGTGGCGATCCTGTTCATCATCTTCGATCTCGAAGCCGCCTTCCTCTATCCCTGGTCGGTGAGCCTCTCGGAGATCGGCTGGGCCGGCTGGGTGACCATGATGGTCTTCATCCTCGAGCTGGTGCTCGGCCTCATCTATGCCTGGAAGAAGGGAGCCCTCGATTGGGAGTAGAGCTTGAGCGGCCCGGCGTGCTTGGCGCGCCGCCTGCCGGAACCCAGCCGGACCCTGAGTTCTTCAATGCGCTGTCCGCTGAGGTCGGCGACAAGGGCTTTCTCGTCACCTCCACCGAGGATCTGTTCGCCTGGGCGCGCACCGGCTCGCTGTGGTGGATGACCTTCGGCCTCGCCTGCTGCGCGGTCGAGATGATCCATGTGAACATGCCGCGCTACGACATGGAGCGCTTCGGCGCCGCGCCGCGCGCGTCCCCGCGCCAGAGCGACGTGATGATCGTCGCCGGCACGCTCTGCAACAAGATGGCCCCGGCGCTCCGCAAGGTCTACGACCAGATGAGCGAACCGAAATATGTCATTTCCATGGGCAGCTGTGCCAATGGCGGGGGCTATTATCACTACAGCTATAGCGTGGTGCGCGGCTGCGACCGGATCGTGCCTGTGGACATCTATGTCCCCGGCTGCCCGCCGACCGCCGAGGCGCTGCTCTACGGCATCATGCAGCTCCAGCGGAAGATCCGCCGAGTGGGCACCATCGAGCGCTGAGGACCGGAGCCATGACCGCCATCCATTCCGCGCCGCGCATCCAGCCCGTCGAGGGGCTTGCCGATGCCATCCGCGCCGCGCTCGGCGATGCCGTGCTGGCCATCAAGGACGCGCATTTCGAACTCAGTGTCGGTGTCGCGCGTGAGAAGCTCGCGCAGGCCATGGAGGTGCTGCGCGACCGGTTCGCCTATCAGCAGCTCATGGAGATTGCCGGCGTCGACTATCCCGAGCGCGAGGAGCGCTTCGAGGTCGTCTATCATCTGCTCTCCGTCACGAAGAACCATCGCCTGCGCGTTAAGGTGCGCACGGATGAGGACAGTCCCGTGCCGACTGTCACGCATCTCTGGCCGGTCGCGGGCTGGCTGGAGCGCGAGGTGTTCGACATGTACGGCGTGCTCTTCGCCGGCAATACGGATCTGCGCCGCATCCTCACCGATTATGGCTTCCGTGGCCATCCTCAGCGCAAGGACTTTCCGCTCACCGGCTATGTCGAGCTGCGCTATTCCGAGGAAGAGAAGCGCGTCGTCTACGAGCCGGTGAAGCTCGCGCAGGATTTCCGCAGCTTCGACTTCATGAGCCCGTGGGAAGGCGCGCAATATGTGCTGCCGGGCGACGAGAAGGCCCATGGTCAGGCGCCCGGCGCGCCGACACCGGCGCCTGCGCCCCCGCCACCGCCATCGCCCGCCGAGAAGGGGCCGCCCAACGCGCCCGTGGCCAAGACGACGGACACGCCGGAGCAGACCGGCGCCGGCGAGCCCGCCAACACCCATGCTGCCAAGCGCAGCCGCGCCAAGAAGGGCGATGCCGAGGCCGTGAAGCCCGCTGGTGAGGCCGCCTCGGGGTCAAAGCGCGCGCGCAAGCCCAAGACATCGGAAGGTGAAGGCTGATGGCCACCTATCTTGACGAGCTGACGGGCATTGCCAGCCCGGCGGACCCCGAGGTCGGCGATCTCGCGATCCAGAATTACACGATCAACTTCGGCCCTCAGCATCCGGCGGCGCACGGGGTGCTGCGCCTCGTCATGGAGCTGGACGGCGAGATCGTGGAGCGCTGCGATCCGCATGTCGGCCTGCTCCATCGCGGGACCGAGAAGCTGATCGAATACAAGACCTATCTCCAGGCGCTGCCTTATTTCGATCGCCTGGATTATTGCTCGCCGCTCGGCATGGAGCACAGCTATGTGCTCGCCATCGAGAAGCTGCTGAACCTCGAAGTGCCGCTGCGCGCGCAATATCTGCGCGTGTTCTTCGCGGAGCTGACGCGCATCTGCAATCACATGCTGAACCTGGGTTCCCATGTGATGGACGTGGGCGCGATGACGCCGAACCTCTGGATGTTCGAGATCCGCGAGGATTGCCTCAATTTCTTCGAGCGGGCCTCGGGCGCGCGCATGCACTCGGCCTATTTCCGCCCCGGCGGCGTCCATCAGGACGTGCCCCTGAAGCTCCTCACGGACATCGCCGACTGGCTCGACACGCGCCTGCCGCGCCTGTTCGAGGATGCGATCAGCCTGGTGGCCGACAACCGCATCTTCAAGCAGCG
>CBIMKI010000095.1:0-10607 GCA_966244395.1 uncultured Sphingobium sp.
CGGCGCGCACGACAAGATTGAGGGGCTGGAGCATCTCGACAAGGTCATCGACATCGACCAGTCGCCCATCGGCCGCACGCCGCGCTCCAACCCGGCCACCTATACCGGCGCCTTCACGCAGATCCGCGACTGGTTCGCGGGCCTGCCCGAGGCGCAGGCGCGCGGCTACAAGCCCGGCCGCTTCTCCTTCAACGTGAAGGGCGGCCGCTGCGAGGCCTGCCAGGGCGACGGCGTCATCAAGATCGAGATGCACTTCCTGCCGGACGTCTACGTCACCTGCGAGGAATGCCACGGCAAGCGCTACAATCGCGAGACGCTGGAAGTGAAGTTCAAGGGCCACAGCATCGCCGACGTGCTGGACATGACCGTCGAGGACGCGGTCGAGTTCTTCAAGGCGGTGCCGCCCATCCGCGACAAGATGGCCATGCTCGCCGAAGTGGGCCTGGGCTATGTGAAGGTGGGGCAACAGGCGACGACCCTGTCCGGCGGTGAGGCCCAGCGCGTCAAGCTCGCCAAGGAACTCAGCCGCCGCGCCACCGGCAACACGCTCTACATCCTGGACGAACCCACCACCGGCCTCCACTTCGAGGATGTGCGCAAGCTGCTCGAAGTGCTCCACGCCCTTGTCGAGCAGGGCAACAGCGTCGTGGTGATCGAACATAATCTCGATGTCATCAAGACAGCGGACCATATCGTCGACCTGGGGCCCGAAGGCGGCGTGAAGGGCGGCGAGATCGTGGCGGTGGGAACGCCTGAGCAGGTGGCGAAGGAGCCGCGCAGCTATACCGGTCGCTATCTGAAACCGCTGCTGGAGAAGGGCGCGGCAAAGGTGGCGGCGGAGTGAGCACGGGCTGAAAATGGATTGGGCAGGCATCTACCCAGTCCGTTTCCGCGAAGAATGCCGGGAAGGCCACGCCCGGACAAGATCCCGAAGCGGTCGAGGCAGCATCGCTTCGTCACTTTTGCAGCCGTTTCGGGAAGACCCTTTTGCGAATGATCCCGACAGGAACGGGCAGCCGTCATTATCTGGCTTCCATCATTGCCTGGATTGATGACCAGCGCATTTTTCGTCGGATTTGTCGGTCATCGCGATGAGAGCACAATTACGTGCCCTTGTTCACCCTATGACATTGTCATATATTCCCATCATGCCTGCCCGTCCCGCAAAGCCCATTACCGTCACCCTGGGACCCCTCGCCGTCGCGGTCCAGTCGCGCGTCGCCTCCGGGCGTTACGCCTCCGCAAGCGAGGTGGTTCGCGCTGGCCTGCGTGCGCTTGAACGCGAGGAAGAGGCGCTGGACGCGCTGCTCAAAGCCCGCGTCGAAGAATCCCTCGCCGATCCGACACCTTCGCTTCCACATGATGAGGTCTTCACCGCGCTCGGCGCGCGCCACGCTGCCCACACCCGGACGTGAAGCTTCACAGGATTGTCTGGCGCCCCCAGGCGCGCGACCAGTTGCTTGCCCTTTACGACTGGATCGCGGAGCGCGCCGATCCTGACACGGCTTATGCCTATACGAGCGCAATCGAGGCGCATGTCGCCACGCTCGCGGCCTTTCCCGAGCGTGGCATGCCCCGCGACGATCTCCACCCCGGCCTGCGCACAATACCCTATCGGCGGCGCACCGTGATCGCCTATCGCATCATCGCTCAGCAGGTGGAAATCATTGCGCTGGCCCATGGGGGACAGATGCTGGACATCCTTTCGACGGACGAATGACGCCCGCTCGATGAAGCCCTGCGCGCCCGACATTCCCCCCGCTCGCCATATCCAGGGGAACCTCGGGTCCCGCTATCCGTTCCGGACGAAACACAGCACAGGAGCATCGCCATGATTCGAGGCTTGATCGTCGCCGCCGCGACGGCCGCCGTCTCCGGCGCCGTCTATCGCGCTTTCCAGCAGGGCCGGTTCGACGGCCTGATCGCCCGCCTGACACCCGCATCCAAGGCGCCGCCTCTGGCGCTTGCCTATCAGGGCGCCAATGTCTCCCGCCCGGCACCGGCGCATCCCTGGCCTGTCGATCCGCGCTCCATCGCGCGCGGCAGCGAAGTCGCGGACGCCGCCTGACCGGGCAAGGCCGGCCGGGCGCAGTGCCATGCCCGGCCGGCTCCCTCTTCCCCAAGCGCTTCCCCAGGGCGGCCGCCAGCCAAGATGACTTTGGCAACTTGGCCACAGTGCGCGAAGAATCCGCCCTCATGCGCGATCGTCCGGCTCTCTTTCCAATCGCCCGCTTGCCTCGCGCGACGCCCCGTGCAAAATGACAAAGTCCGGATTTGCGGTCGCAGGGGGCGGCCGCGAAATTCCAAGCCGATTCGAGCCCCCGAATTCGCGAACCGAATTCGAGTAAATGTCCGAGGAGAGAGCTTGATGCCCCGTTTCCGCAGTTTCGTTGCCCTCGCTGCCGGCGCCGCCGCCAGCCTTGCCGCCGCCGGCGCCTATGCCAGCGCTCTGCCCACCGATTGGGGCGTCTACACCAAGACGCTGATTCCGCTGACGGGCTCGGCCGGCTCGGGTGACATCTCGGTCCAGGTCGACTGGCGCGCGCACAAGTTCTGCTATGCCCTCAACACCAAGGGCGTGACGCCCTCCGCCGTCGCCGTGCAGAAGGGCCGTGGCGGCGCGCAGGTCGTCGAACTCAAGCCGCGCGGCCGGCCGGGCGCGCAGACCTGGGACGGCTGCGCCGAGGTGAGCCAGGAAACCGCGAAGGCGATCATCGCCAACCCGGGCGAATATTATGTGAGCGTCAACAACGGCGCGCTGGGCAATTCGCTCGGCGGCTGAACCGCGGCGGCGTCGCTCTCCCCGTCGCACCGTACAGGCGACAGGTCCGGAGGGTCCGAGGCTGCAACATGAAAAAGGGCGCGGCGCAGGTCGCGCCCTTTTTCATGCCCAACTCAGCGCCGGGTAAGGAGTCGCCCCAGTTCCAGCACACGCGCCCTGCGCGTCTCCGGGTCCGGCCCGCCATTGGCCTCCAGCGCATCGCGGATCAGACAGATTTCCGCGTCGGTCAGATGCTCGATACCGATATAGTCGTTACGCGCCTCCGACATGGCGCGGATCAGCTCGTCGAGCTTCACCTGCATCGCGCTCGCATCGCGATTTTGGGCGTTCTGGATGAGAAACACCATCAGGAACGTCACGATGGTCGTGCCCGTGTTGACCACGAGTTGCCACGTATCCGACCAGTGGAAAAGGGGTCCGCTCGCCAGCCAGGCAATGATGACCATGCAAGCGAGTACGAAAGTGAAGGGCTGACCCGCCAAGGTCGCCATGCGGCTCGAGAAATGGGAGAAGATGCGGTCCATGAACTTGGGGCTCCGTCTGCCGGGCGACGCCATATGCGCCGCGACCAACATCAGCGATGCGATGGAATGGCGGGCGAGGCAAGGCTGGGCACCATGCCGGCGGCTGGCGGGGAGCCAGCCATCGGGCGCCAGGCTCCTCCGCCCGCGTTCAGCTTCCGCTCAGGGCGCGCCGTGATATAAGCCGGGACATGATCGCCCGCCACACCATGCGGCTCGCCGCTGCCCTCGCCCTCCTCGCCATTGCCAGCGGCTGTGCGAGCCGCGAGCAGACGATCCGCAATCATCTCGTCCAGGCCGGTCTTTCGGAGAGCATGGCGCGCTGCATGGCCGATCCGCTGGCCCGCAATCTGACCAACGACCAGCTGCGCAAGCTCGCCCGCCTCGCCGGGACGGTGCGCGCCGATCCCCGGCAGATGACCTATGGCGATGCGCTGCGGGCGCTTGAGTCCGTGGGCGATCCGCAATTGCTGCAAATCTCCGTGCGAACCGCCACGGGCTGCGCGCTGCGGCCCTGATTTCGCAACTTTGCCGACCATTGCGAAGCATTTGGCGCTAGAGGCGCGGGCAACCATCCGGATTCGGCAGGAAAGCACGCCCCATGAACATCCATGAATATCAGGCCAAGGAACTGCTCGCGAAGTTCGGCGCCCCCGTCCCCGCCGGCTTTGCCGCGCTCAGCGTCGAGGAAGCCGTGGAGGCCGCGAAGAAGCTGCCCGGACCGCTCTATGTGGTGAAGGCGCAGATCCATGCCGGCGGCCGCGGCAAGGGCAAGTTCAAGGAACTCGGGCCCGATGCCAAGGGCGGCGTGCGCCTCGCCAGGACATTGGAGGAGGTGGAGGCCCATGCAAAGGACATGCTGGGCAACACGCTGGTGACAGTGCAGACCGGCCCGACCGGCAAGCAGGTCAATCGCCTCTACGTGACCGACGGCGTCGACATCGAGAAGGAATTCTACCTGGCGCTGCTGGTCGACCGCGCCACGGGCCGCATCGCCATGGTCGCCTCGACCGAGGGCGGCATGGACATCGAGACGGTGGCGCACGACACGCCCGAGAAGATCCACACCATCACCATCGACCCGGCCACCGGCTTCATGCCGCATCATGGCCGCCGCGTCGCGGCCGCGCTCGGCCTGTCGGGCGATCTTGCCAAGCAGGCCGCCAAGGTCGCGGGCGCGCTCTACAAGGCATTCCTCGGCACGGACGCGAGCCAGATCGAGATCAATCCGCTCGCTATCGCCGGCGGCCAGATCCAGGTGCTCGACGCCAAGGTGGGTTTCGACGGCAATGCCATGTTCCGCCACCCCGACCTCGCCGCGCTGCGCGACGAGACCGAGGAAGACCCGATGGAGCTGGAGGCGAGCAAATATGACCTCGCCTACATCAAGCTCGATGGCGACATCGGCTGCATGGTGAACGGCGCGGGCCTGGCCATGGCGACGATGGACATCATCAAATTGAACGGCATGTTCCCGGCCAACTTCCTCGACGTGGGCGGCGGCGCCTCCAAGGAGAAGGTGACGGCGGCGTTCAAGATCATCCTGAGCGACCCCGCCGTGAAGGGCATTCTCGTCAACATCTTCGGCGGCATCATGCGCTGCGACATCATTGCCGAGGGCATCGTCGCGGCCGCCAAGGAAGTGAACCTGTCCGTGCCGCTGGTCGTCCGCCTGGAGGGCACCAATGTCGCCGAGGGCAAGGCGATCCTCGCCTCCTCCGGCCTGGCCATTGTCCCGGCCGACGATCTGGGCGATGCAGCCAGGAAGATCGTGGCGGAAGTGAAGAAGCTGGGCTGAGGGCTCGGCCGCTTCTTCGTTCCGCCTGTGCCAACCAGTGTCGCCTCGATCCCATAGGAGAGGTCCATGAAAATCCTCGTCCCCGTGAAGCGGGTGCTCGACTATAATCTCAAACCGCGCGTGAAGGCGGACGGCTCGGGCGTCGACCTGGCCAACGTCAAGCAAAGCATGAATCCCTTTGACGAGATCGCGGTCGAGGAAGCGATCCGCCTCAAGGAAAAGGGCATCGCGACCGAGATCGTCGCGGTCTCGATCGGCGAGGCCAAGGCGCAGGACACGCTGCGCACGGCGCTCGCCATGGGCGCGGACCGCGCGATCCTGGTGGTGCATGACGGCATCGCCGAGCCGCTGGCAGTGGCGAAGATCCTCAAGGCCATCGCCGATGAGGAGCAGCCGGGCCTGATCGTGCTCGGCAAGCAGGCGATCGACGACGACAGCAACCAGACCGGGCAGATGCTCGCGGCGCTGCTCGACTGGCCGCAGGGCACCTTCGCCAGCAAGGTCGAGGTGGCGGGCGACACGGTCAACGTCACGCGCGAGATCGATGGCGGCCTGGAGACGGTGGCGCTCAAGCTGCCGGCTGTGGTGACGACCGACCTGCGCCTCAACGAGCCGCGCTATGCCTCGCTTCCCAACATCATGAAGGCCAAGTCCAAGCCGCTCGCGAGCAAGAGTCCCGCCGACTATGGCGTGGACATGACGCCGCGCCTCACCACGCTCAATGTCGCCGAGCCTGCCAAGCGCCAGGCCGGCATCAAGGTGAAGACCGTCGACGAACTGGTCGCGAAGCTCAAGGATCTGGGAGTGGTGGCATGAAGACGCTGGTTCTGGTCGAGCATGACAATGCCGCGCTCAAGGACGCGACGCTGAGCGCCGTGACCGCCGCCGCCAAGCTGGGCGAGGTGCATCTGCTAGTCGCCGGATCGGGCTGCGGCGCGGTCGCGCAGGCGGCGGCGCAGATCGCGGGCGTGGCCAAGGTGTATCTCGCCGACGACCCGGCCTATGCGAACGGCCTGCCGGAAAATGTCGCGCCACTCGCCGCGCAGCTGATGGCCGATCACGACGCTTTTCTCGCGCCCGCCACCACCACCGGCAAGAATATCGCGCCGCACGTCGCCGCATTGCTCGACGTCATGCAGATCAGCGACATCCTCTCGGTCGAGGGGCCGGACAGGTTCACGCGACCCATCTATGCGGGCAATGCCATCGCGACGGTGAAGAGCAGCGATGCCAAGCTTGTCATCACCGTGCGCGGCACGGCCTTTCCCAAGGCCGCGGCGACAGGCGGATCGGGCGCCATCGAGCCGGTGTCGGGCCCCACGAGCGCCGGGCGCTCCAGCTTCGTCTCCGCCGAGCTTGCAAGCTCGGGCCGGCCGGAGCTGACGAACGCCAAGGTGGTGATCTCCGGCGGACGGGGCCTGGGCAGCGGCGAGCAGTTCCGCGCGCTCGTCGAGCCGCTGGCCGACAAGCTCAATGCCGCCGTCGGCGCAAGCCGCGCAGCCGTGGACGCAGGCTATGTCCCCAATGACTATCAGGTCGGCCAGACCGGCAAGATCGTCGCGCCAGAGGTCTATATCGCAGTCGGCATCTCGGGCGCGATCCAGCATCTCGCCGGCATGAAGGACTCCAAGACCATCATCGCCATCAACAAGGATGAGGACGCCCCCATCTTCGGCGTGGCGGACGTGGGCCTGGTCGGCGATCTCTTCCAGATCATCCCGGAGCTGACCGAGAAGCTCTGACCGGCCGGACGGTAGACAAAGGCGGCGCCCTGGATCTCACGGTCCACGGCGCCCGTCATCTGCCCGGCGCGGCGCGACGGCCGTGCCCATCAAGCCATCGGATGCGCCCTCAGACCAGCTTGTCCGCCGTGATCGGCAGGCTCCTCACGCGCTTGCCGGTCGCGGCGTGGACGGCATTGACGACCGCCGGGATGACGGGCGGCAGCGCGGGTTCGCCGAGGCCCGTGGGCGGATTGTCCGTCTTGACGAACTCGACCGCCACGGCGCGCGGGGCGAGGTCGATGCGGCCGAGCGGATATTGGTGGAAGTTGGTGGCGGTCACCGCGCCCTTCTCGATCCGGAGCGTGAGGCCCGAGAGGGCCTGGCCCACGCCGTCGATCACCGAGCCCTGCACCTGGTTGAGCGCATTGATGGGATTGACGATCTGGCTGCCGATGTCGCCCGCGACATAGACTTTGTCGACCATGACCTTGCCCCAGGCACCGGGCGAACCGGCGACCGTCACGTCGACGATCTCGGCGAAATAGCCCTGATGGCTGAAATAGAAGGCAAAGCCGCGTCCCTTGCCGGGCGCCGCGCCCCTGGGGCCGGTCCAGCCGGCCATGGCGCAGACCTTCTCGATCACGCCGCGCGCGCGGCCGGTGTTGAAGGGGGGCGACATGAAGCCGCCGCCGCCCGCCACGATGCGGTCCTCGCCCAGCGTGCGCAGCATCAGCGTGGGCAGGTCCAGGCCCGCCGCTTCCGCCACTTCGTCGAGGAAGCTTTGATAGACGAAGGCGAAGGCATTGGAGCCCGGCGCGCGCATCCAGCTGGTGGGGACGTTGCTCTCGATATAGCTGGCGCCGAGCAGGCCGTGCTCGACGAACTGGATGGGAAATTCGGTCGCGGGCAGGTCCGCCGCGTTCGAGGCGCGGCCATTGGCGCCGGACGTCACATAATGGCTCTTGAAGGCGACCAGCTTGCCCGCCGCGTCGAGACCCGCCTCGAAATCGTGCCAGCCGACCGCGCGGTAGAAATCATGCTGCAGGTCGTCGGTACGGCTGTAGATCAGCTTGACCGGCCGGCCGGGCAGGGCCTTGGCCAGCTGCGCGGCCATGAGCATATAATCGTTGTTGAGCCGCCGCCCGAAGCCGCCGCCGCCGCGCAGCATGTGCATCGTCACGTCCTCGGGCTTCATGCCGAGCTGGCGCGTGACGAGGCCCAGGCCCAGGCCCGGCCACTGGCTGGACGACCATATCTCAAGCTTGCCGTCCTTGAACAGCGCCGTGCAGTTCTGCGGCTCCATGGTGCCGTGGGAGAGATAGGGATAGGCGTAGCGCGCCTTCACGGTCCGCGCCGCGCCGGAGAGCGCGGTGTCGACATCGCCCACGCGCTTGAGATCATGCGCCGGCGCCTTGGCGAGCGCGGCCTGCGCGGCGGCATCGAGCGAGGCCGAGGAGATCTTCTCCTGCTCGGCCTTGGACCAGTCCACGCCGAGGTCGGCGCGGGCCTTGTTGGCCGTCCACCAGCTCGTCGCGACGATGGCGACGGCGTCGTTGGCATTGCCCGGATTGTTGCCGCTGTTGATGGCGATGACGTCGATGATGCCGGGCTGGCCTTTCACCTTGTCGGCATTGAAGCCCGCCAGCGTGCCGCCGAATGCGGGGCAGATCTCCGCGGCCGCATAGACCATGCCGGGCAGGTCGACATCGACGCTGAAGATTGGCTCGCCCGCCACGATCTTGGGCACGTCCACATGGCCGGCGGACTTGCCGATGATTTTGAAGTCGGCCGGGTCCTTGAGCTTCACGGTCTTGAGGTCGGGCGCGGCCTGCTTCGCCGCATCGGCCGCCAGTTCGCCATAAGTGGCGGATCGGCCGCCGGGTGCCATGACCTTGCCGCCGCCGGTGGTCAGGCTTGCAGCTTCGACGCCCCATTTCGCGGCGGCTGCATTGACCAGCATCGCGCGGGCCGCCGCGCCGGTCTGGCGCGCCGACATCCAGTTGGTCGGCACGGCGGTGCTGCCCACGGCCGCCTGCTGGCCGTAGAGCTTCTCGTTGACGAGCGTCTGCTCGATGGTGACCTGCTTCCAGTCGACGTCCAGCTCTTCGGCGATCAGCATCGGCAGCGTCATGCGGATGCCCTGGCCCACTTCGGGATTCTTGGCGCCGATGACGATGCTATTGTCGGGCTCGATGCGAATGAAGGCATTGATGACCGATGCCTCCTGCCCCGGCTTGGTGGCGGCGACGGCAATGCTGGCGTCGAAGGCGAGGACAGTGCCGCCGACGAGGCTTGCCTTCAGGATCGAGCGGCGGTCGAGCGCGGGGAGCGTAAGCGGCCCGTTCATGCCGCTTCCTCCTCGGCGGGCAAGCCAGCCGCCTGCCGGATCGCGGCGCGGATGCGCAGATAGGTGGCGCAGCGGCAGATATTGCCGCTCATCGCCTGGTCGATCTGCTCGGTGGTCGGCTTGGGCGTCTTGGCGAGCAGCGCCGTGGCGCTCATGATCTGGCCGCCCTGGCAATAGCCGCATTGCGGCACGTCCAGATCGATCCATGCCTCGCTCACGGCCTTGCCGACTGGTGTCGTGGCGATATGCTCGATGGTGGTGATGGGCTTGCCCGCCGCCTGCCGGATCGGCGTGATGCAGCTGCGCGTCGCTACGCCGTTGATCTGCACGGTGCAGGCGCCGCACAGGCCCATGCCGCAGCCGAACTTCGTGCCCGGCATGTGCAGGTCCTCGCGCAGTGCCCAGAGCAGCGGCTTGTCGGGATCGGCATCGACCGTCCGCTCTTTTCCGTTGATGGTAAGGACCGTGGCCATGATTCTTCTCCCGGGACAGCGACCTGCCGACCGCGCCCGACCATGCCGATGCCTGTGCTTCGTTGTCAACGTCCACGGTGCGGCAATAGGAAGCAGCGCTACAAATGCTTATGAGATCAGGATCAAGGCGCCGAATCGGGATGGGGACGTGAGCGACATTGATGACATCGTCTCGGCGGCGCGAGCGTGGAGCGGGCAGAGGCTGGCTCTGGCCACGGTGATCGAAAGCTGGGGCTCGGCCCCGCGCCAGCAGGGCGGCCACATGCTGGTCGCGCGGGATGGCCGCTTCGCCGGCTCCATCTCCGGCGGATGCGTGGAATATGAGGTATTTGCCGCCGCGGAGCAGGTCATCGCCGGCGGCGCGGCCTCGCTCCATCATTATGGCACGGACGGGGCGGGCCCATGGGAGCCCAGCCTGCCTTGCGGCGGAGAGATCGCCGTGCTGATCCAGCCCGTCGGTCCGCATGGCTTCCCGGCGCATCTGTTCGAGCGGATCGCCGTGGCCCATGCGGCAGGCGAGAGCGTCACCCTGTCCACCGATCTTGCGACCGGGGTCACAGTGGAAGGCGCCGTGCCGGGGCAGTTCGTCAATCTCTACGAACCGGCGCGGCGGCTGCTCATCGTGGGCGCCGTGCAGATCGCCCAGTCGCTCGCTTCCCTTGCGCATACGATCGGCTTCGAAGTCACCGTCAACGATCCGCGCGAGCGCTTCCTTTCGGCCGAGCGTTTCCCCGGCGTGGCGCTGGTCGATGCCTGGCCCGACGAGGCGGTGCGCACTTTCGCGCCCAATCGGCACAGTGCGGTGGTGACCCTGAGCCACGACATCAAGATCGACGACCCCGCGCTGGCAGCCGCGCTCGCCTTCCCCACCGTCTATGTCGGCGCGCTGGGTTCGCGCGCCAATCAGGTGCGGCGGCTGGAGAGCCTCGGCGCGCTGGGAATCGCCGCGGAGGATCTGGAGC
>CBIMKI010000096.1:0-10468 GCA_966244395.1 uncultured Sphingobium sp.
GCCGGCGCACATCGTGCCCGAATGGTATTTCTGGCCCTTCTACGCGATCCTGCGCGCCTTCACGATGGACCTCTCGATTCCGTTCACCGGCATCGTTCTGGTCCCGGCCAAGCTGCTCGGCGTGCTGGCGATGTTCGCCTCCATCCTGCTGCTCTTCTTCCTGTCGTGGATCGACACCTCGCCGGTCCGTTCGGGCAACTACCGTCCGCTGTTCAAGAAGTTCTTCTGGCTTCTCGTCCTGGACGTGCTGGTGCTGGGCTATTGCGGCGGCGCACCCGCGGAGGAGCCCTATGTGATGATTAGCCAGATCGCCGCGGCTTATTATTTCGCGCACTTCCTCATCATCCTGCCGCTCATCTCGATCTACGAGAAGCCGGAGGCTCTGCCGGGGTCGATCACGGAAGCCGTGCTCGCCAAGAGCAAGTTCAAGGGCGAGCGCGATGCGCTGCCGGGCATGGGCAGCGACCTGCAGCCCACCGGTCACGCTTGATTAAGGGGGCTTAGACATGGTTCGTATCATCGGCGCCCTCGTCGGCATCTTCTTCAGCGGTCTTTTGCTGCTGAGCTTCATCAACGGCGGCATCGCTTTCGTGAGCGATCCGCCGGCGCCTACGGTGGAGCATGAGTTCCACCTGCATCCCAAGAAGGCTGGTTTCAGCTTCGAGGGGCCGTTCGGCAAATATGACAGCGCGCAGCTCCAGCGCGGCTTCCAGGTCTATATGGAAGTCTGCTCGGCCTGCCATTCGCTCCATCAGGTGGCGTTCCGCAGCCTCTCCGACCTTGGCTACAACGAGGCCGAGGTGAAGGCGATCGCCAAGAGCCGCCAGGTGCCGGACATCGACCCCAAGACGGGCGAGGCCAGCACGCGCGAGGGCATGCCGGCCGACCGCTTCCCGCTCGTCTATCCCAATGACGTGGCGGCGCGCGCGGCCAATAACAATGCCATTCCGCCGGATCTCTCGCTGATGGCGAAGGCGCGGCATGACGGCGCGAACTATGTCTATTCGCTGCTGACGGGCTATCAGGACCAGCCGGCCGAGCTGCTGCGCAAGTTCCCGGATGCCAAGACGGGCGAGGGGCTGCATTACAACCCCTATTTCGCCAATCTCAACCTCGCCATGGCGCCGCCGCTGTCGGCCGAGGGCCAGGTGACTTATGGCGAGGGCCAGCCCAAGCCGACCGTCGACCAGATGGCGAAGGACGTGGCGGCGTTCCTGATGTGGACCGCCGAGCCGAAGATGGATACCCGCAAGTCCACCGGCCTTGCCGTGGTCATCTTCCTGCTATTCGCCTCGGTTCTCGCTTACATGTCCTACCAGACGATCTGGTCGAACAAGGAGCATTGAGGCAGGCCCCACCGGGCATTGCGGAAAAAGAGAAAGGCGGGCCGTCATTGGCCCGCCCTTTTTTTCAGCCTCATATTGCCGGGCACCGGAGGGCCGCGTGGTCCCCATCCACCGTCAGCATCGGTCTGCTCTCGTGCCATGCAGCGGCCTTCCGCGCGGAGCGAGCGCGCGCGGTCGGCGCGTGGAATGCGCTCAGCTCAGATAGGTCCGGATCATCGGCGCGATGACCTCATCGATCATCTTCTGGCGATCGCTGACGGGCGTCCAGCCCAGCACGGCCTGCGCCTCGCTCGAATCGTAGCGTGATCGATGCGCCTTGCAGGCCCAGTCATGGACTGTCGGCCAGCGACGATTGGGGTGACGGATCGCGTTCTTGAGCGCTTCCTTCACGAAATCGGCCCACCAGTTGCGCAGCGCCGAGCGTTCGATCTGTTCGACCTTGCCGCCACTCAAGGCCTCATAGACGGTGACATAATCGCGCGCGCTCATCAGGGGCGGGCTCGAAAGCACGAACTGCCGGCCCTCGATGTCCGGCACGTCGGCGCCCAGTGCCAGTGCCTCGGCGACGTCCTCGACGCCGACGAGCGGGATCGGGTTGCGGCCATCGCCCCAATATTCGACGCGCGTATCGCCGGTGAACCGGCCGACGCCGAGATGTGCCGGCGGGCTCCCCGGGCCGATCACGACTGCCGGGCGCATGATGACCAGCGGCAGGTCCATGTCGCGCAGCAGGGCCTCGCAAGTGGCCTTGGAGCGGGCATAATGGTTGCGCCGCGCGATGGCTGGATCGACCGGCGTCGTGCAGTCGATGGTCCTGCGCGGATCGTCCGACGCATAGCTGTCGATCGTGCCTGTATAGATGAAGCGCTTCACGCCGGCTTCGAGCGCGGCCCTGCCCAGGGTGCGCGTCGGCTCGATGTCCGTGTCGACATAATCCTGCCAGCGCCGTCCGTCCGATTTGGCGAGATGGTAGACGGTCTCTATGCCGTCCAGCGCGCGCTTCGCGGTCTCCGGATCGCCATGCGACCCGCCCATGATCTCGACTGGCATGTCGGCGAACTGGAACGCGGCCGCATTGATGTTGCGAGACAGCACGCGCACGCTATGGCCGCGTTCGTTGAGCTTCTTGACGAGGGACCGGCCGATGAAGCCCGTGCCGCCGACGACGAGCACATCCGGCGTCCGGAGCGGCTTGGGCATGGCGGGCGCCGCGGCGCGCGCGACGGTCTTGCCCGCGCCGGCCTTCTGCGCAATCGTCTCGGCGAGGCGCATGAGGTCCACCGCGAATGCGCCGGCATGGCGCGGATCGAGATCGGCGAGGCCGCCTTCATAGAAACGGCGGATCGACCGGAAGATGGAGGCCTCGAAGGGGCCGGCGTCCGGCCGCTTGGAGAGCGCGCTGCGGACGCGCTGCTTGAGGCCAGACCAGGCCTGGCTCTTGAGCGAGGCGCCCATGCCCTTGGCGACCTGCCAGGCATCGAGCATCGGATTGTCGCTTGCGGTCTTGCTCAGCGTGCCGAAGTCGCGGCCGAAATCATAGCTCACGCTGCCACCGCGTCCGCGCACCTGCAGCCGGCGGTCGGCCTGGCCGGGCGTCAGCGAAAGCGTGACCGATGCGGCCGCCGAGCCCGCGAAGCCGCTCGCGCGCCAGTTGCGCGGCAGCACGACACCTGAAGGCATTTGCGCGGGATTGCCGGCAAGCGCCGTGCCGATCTCCGGCACGCCGACCAGATCGACGACGAAGCCGAGCAGATGCGGCGCGACTTCGAAGAGGACATTGGCCGGGGCTGCGAGCATCCAGTTGTCGAACGGCCCGAAGCGAAGCTGCGGCAGATCGTAGAGCCAGTCGACCTCGACGGTGTCGATACGCCCGATCTCGCCGGCCTTGATCGCCGCGCGCAAGGTCTCGTAGCGCGCACTGAACAGGAAGTTGTGATTGACGCCGACGCTGACGCCCCTGTCCTGCGCTTCTGCGACCAGTGCGGCGCAGGAGGCGCTGTCGATGCCCATCGGCTTTTCGAGGAAGACATGCTTGCCCGCCGCCACCATCGCGCGTGCCGCGGTGATATGATGCTCCGGCGGCACGAGGATATGGACGACATCACAGTCCGACGCCGCCATCTCTTCGATCGAGCCGGCGGCATGGGCAAAGCCATAAGCCTCGGCGGCGGCCCGCGCCCGGCCGGGCGCGGTGTCGGCGATCATGTGCAGCACCGCATTCGGCAGCGCCTTCACGGCGGTCGCATGGGATTTCAGGATGAAGCCGGCACCGAGCATGCCGACCTTGATGGGTGGATGGGTCACGTCGCAGAGTCTTTCGGGGCAGGGCGCTTATATTCGATGATCCGCACTTGGCCCGTGAGGCGGCGGCGGAAATAGCGGAGCAGGCCGATCATGTTGGCGGCCTTGGCGTAGAGGCCGAATCGTGCGGCAAGCAGGCCGTCGGCCTTGGAGGCACCGCGGCGGCGTGCCGCGCGATACATGCGCCAGACAAGCAGCGGATAGCCGCCGAGCAGCAGGAGCGAGGCGCCCCAGGTCCACCAGGCCGGCAGGATCGCCGCTGCGGGAACCACAAGGCCCCAGAACAAGGTGCTCCTGAATTCGCGTTTGCAGTCCTGCACCTTGCTGTTGCCGTGCAGCATGTAGCGCTCGGTCAGGGCATGGCCCGCGCGCACGGAGCGGGTCCACCATTGCCCGAAGCTGTCGATGCAGGCGTCATGCTCGGCCATGGGATGCGCGATCTTCGTCACCACGCGGCCGGCCAGTGCCAGGCGCACGCCCAACTCGGAATCCTCGCCCGCGATGATGCGCGGATTGAAGCCGCCGACCGCCTGGAAATCGGCGATGCGCGCCAGCATGATGCCGCCCAGATTGCCGAAATTGTCGATGTCGCCGGTCGCGCTCGACCATTCGAGCGCGGCGAGGCGGGAAAAGGGATTGTCCGGCGCGGGGCGCTCGGCCAGCCGGCCGACAACCACCGCGACGTCCCGCCGTGCGTCCATGACGGCGGCTGCGGCGGGCACGAAGCCGTCGATCAGGATGCAGTCGCCATCGAGGAAAAGGACATGCTCCAGCATGGGCCAGCGCGCGGCGAGCGCGGCTAGTCCCTCGTTACGCGCGCGCGCGGCCGAGAGGGGAATGGCGGCGTCCAGTTCGACGACATGGTCGGCCAGCCTGTTCGCGATGGCGACGCTGTCATCGCGCGATGCGCTGTCGACATAGAGAGTCGGCAGGCCCGCCGACTTCGTCGAGCGCAGCGCATCGCCGAGGCGCTCGGCCTCGTTGCGGCCGATCACGACCGCGCCAATGCGCATCTCGGCCATCGTCCTTCTCTCTTCTCTCAAGCGACCCGCTCGATGCCGGCTTCGCTCAGCAGTCCGCGCGCCCAGTCCCTGAGTTCTTCGCCCATTGCCGGGTCGCGCGCCGCCAGCGCGAAATTGGCCTGTGCGAAGCCGAGCTTGGAGCCGCAGTCGAACCGCTCGCCGTCGAAGGTGACCCCGTGGAAGGGCTGCCGGCCGATGAGCTTGGCCATGCTGTCGGTGAGTTGCACCTCGCCGCCCGCGCCGGCCTCCTGCGTGGCGAGCAGCGCCATGACCTCGGGCTGAAGGATATAGCGGCCCGGCAGCATGAGATTGGAGGGCGCGGTGCCGAGCCTGGGCTTCTCGATCAGACCCTTCACTTCGGTCAGCGCGCCGTCGCGCATGCCGGGGTCGATGATGCCGTAGCTCGGCGTCTCGTCCATCGGCACTTCAAGGGCGCAGACCAGATTGCCGCCGACCTTCTCATATTGCGCCACCATCTGCGCGAGGCAGCCTTTGGCGCGGCCGATCAGCAGTTCGTCGGGCAGGATGACGGCGAAGGGCTCGTCGCCGATGATATCGCGCGCGCACCAGATGGCATGGCCCAGGCCCCGCGGCTCCTGCTGGCGCACGAAGACGGCGTTGCCGGGTGTCAGGCGCGTGCCCTTGAGGGCGTCGACCGGCTTGCCGCGGTCGGCCTGCGTGCGCTCCAGCTCATAGGCAATGTCGAAATGGTCCTCGATCGCGTTCTTGCCGCGGCCGGTGACGAAGATCATCGTCTCGATGCCCGCCTCCAGCGCCTCGTCCACGGCATATTGGATGAGCGGCCTGTCGACGACCGGCAGCATCTCCTTGGGCACTGCCTTCGTCGCGGGCAGGAAGCGGGTTCCAAGTCCCGCGACCGGAAATACAACTTTACGGATCGTCACTATCCACTCCCAATGTAGACGCTGCCTTGGCGCCTATCACCGATTCCAGTAAAGATCGCGATACCAAAAGCGGCCCCAATGGGTTTTCCTGCCCGATTTCCGGTGTGAAGCGGCAAGCGAAATATATTGCTGATCCCCGATATCGCTCCCCGCCCTAGTCGAGAGCCCGCCGCAACTGGTTCAGATCGACGCCAAAAGCGCCTTGCTTGTGTTGGAGGATCGTTGACCAGCCAGCGAATTGCGTATTCTCGTCAAAGGAAGGAATGAGCTGCACGAAGCGCTCGACCCGGTCTCCGATCGAGATAGGAAAGAAGTTGTGATAAACATTAGGCGGTAACAATTCGACTACCGAGCGGATGCGCTTCGTGAGGGCGAGATAGCCCAGAGCTGCGCCGTGGATGGCGACGATATCTTCGGCTGCCTGCATCATCATGATCTGATCGGCGATCGAATGCTCTTCAAGATGGATTGCGACATATCCCCTCGCTTCGAGGAAGGCACGAACTTCGCCTTCGTTGATTAGGGAACGCGGCCCTTTGCGCGAGAGATATATCTTCCTCGGCCCAGGCGTCTGCGCGATGAAGTCGGCGTAAACGTCGCCCGTGAGCGTGAGAAAAGGGCAATCGAAAAGCGTCCCAATCTCATATTGAGCAAGCTCCCGCGACAGATGAAATTCCAGCTTTTCTCCCGAGACCGGCCGTTGGGTGCACAGTGGCTCGATACCAAAATAGTTCAGAAGCTCTTGAAAGCGCCGGGACAGCGGGCGAAAAATGAATGTCACGTCGCCAATCGCTTTCCGGGCGGTCAAGCAGAGGGGTACGATCTCAATCAGCAGATGCGCGATGTTGTTGGGCTCAATGTGGCGCGTATCGAAAAAGACGCCAGTCCGTATCGCTGGCGCCGCATGGCGGATGAACTGCTTTGCAAACCGGCGCGGCCCGGCCAGGCTTCGAGTGGAAGCGTGCTTGGAGCGTCCCTCGCGGGAGACGAGCGTCAGTGCCGTGAAGCGCGTTGGGCGGCTGACGTGCAGGGACTGCCGTTCGTCCCCAACGACAAGCTCGACCGGAACGGACGTGGCCGGGGGGACCGGCTGGGTCAGATACTTGGTGAAGGCGTAGCCAGCATTACTCAAAGTTGGCCTCCCCAAACGCGATCGAACGACACTGTCTGTCACGCGTATCCGTGATCATCGTTAAAATTCGATGAGACGCAGCAAATCGGTATCGATCTCGCTAGGACACTTCTCTTTTAGTGCTCCGCGGCCGTGTAGCTGACGCCGATCTCCTCGGCGAACTTGCGCGGATGCATGTTGAACGTCCGCCTGCTGCAAGATCTTGATGATCGCGATCGCCGGGGTTTCGCTCATATTGCCGGCATTCCGCTTGCAGGTTAGGCCGCGCACTGTGACAGTCCTGCCCGCAACACTGTCGCCTCTGTGACATGGCCCGAGCCGATCATCGTCATCTTCATTGTTCAAGATCCCCCGAAGAGCGGCGTTCGCGCGCGCGATGCCGCTATTTCAATTTCGGTTTCAAGACCAGCCAGACATAAGCGATCACGCCCAGGATCATCACCACCGCTGCGCCATGCAGCAGCAGGCTGTCATTCTCGATCCCGTAATTGCCGGCCTGGTTGGCGATCGCGCAGCCGAGCGCCGGCGGCAGATAATCGATCATGCGGTCCGGCGGATTCTCCATCGAGGAGCGCTGGAGGAACAGGACGATGATGCCGGCAAACAGGGCCAGAGTGAGCCAATCATATGCCGTTTCCATCGCAACCCTCCCTTGGCGGCTCGCCAGAACAGCGGCGCATCTGAGCCGGTTCGCTAAATTTTTTGTAGGCAAAACGCAAAATGATTCACGATCTTTTCGTGCGGATCGGCGAAACGGGGCGCAGGATGTAGCCGATATGTCATCTGCATTTCGGTCTTGTCTCGATTTCGCAACTGATTAGGCGATCTGGGTCGACTGGCGACACGGACTGCGGGAGATGGGTAGATTATGAGGAAAGGGATCATCCTGGCCGGCGGCTCGGGGACGCGGCTCTATCCGCTGACGCGGGCCGTGTCGAAGCAGCTCATGCCCGTCTACGACAAGCCGATGATCTATTATCCGCTGTCGGTCCTCATTCTCTCCGGCATCCGGGAGATCCTCATCATCACCACACCGCATGACCAGGCGGCCTTTCAGGCGCTGCTGGGGGACGGATCGGAGCTGGGCCTGTCGATCGTCTATGCCGTCCAGCAGCATCCCGGCGGCCTTGCGCAGGCCTATCATATCGGCGCGGATTTCGTGGGCACCAATCCGTCCACGCTGATCCTGGGCGACAATATCTTCTACGGCCACGGGCTCACCGAATTGCTCCGATCGGCTTCGGCGCGCGAGAGCGGCGCCACGGTATTCGGCTATTATGTGAAAGAGCCCACGGCTTATGGCGTCGTTTCTTTCGACAAGGACGGCCGGGCCGAGACGATCGAGGAGAAGCCCGCCGCGCCCCGCTCCAACTATGCGGTGACCGGCCTCTATTTCTATGACGGCCAGGCGGTCGAGCGCGCGCACCAGATCGCGCCGTCGCCGCGCGGCGAGCTGGAGATCACCGATCTCAACCGGCTGTATCTGGACGCGGGCGAGCTTAATGTGGAGCTGATGGGCCGCGGCTATGCCTGGCTGGACACCGGCACGCACGGCTCCCTGCTCGATGCCGCCAACTATGTCCGTATCACCGAGGAGCGCCAGGGCCTCAAGATCTGCTGCCCGGAGGAGCTGGCCTGGCGCATGGGCTTCATCGACGATGCGCAGCTCCTCAGGATCGCCGATCCGCTGCGCAAGTCGGGCTATGGCGACTATCTGGTGAAGCTGCTGGAGCGCGGCGTCGCATGAACATCGTCGAGACCGCGATTCCCGGTGTCCTCATCATCGAGCCGAAGGTCTTCGGCGACGATCGCGGCTTCTTCATGGAGAGCTGGAACGCGCGGAGCTTTGCGGCCGCCGGCCTCGATCTCCATTTCGTGCAGGATAATCACAGCCGCTCGTCGCGCGGCGTGCTGCGCGGCATGCACTATCAGCAGCCCGGCCCGCAGGGAAAGCTGGTGCGTGTCACCGCCGGTGCCGTGTTCGACGCGGTCGTCGACATGCGCCGGTCCTCGCCCACCTTCGGCCAATGGGTCGGCGTGGAGCTGAGCGCGGCCAACAAGCGCATGCTCTGGGTGCCCGAGGGCATGGCCCATGGCTTCCTCTGCCTCGAGGATGGCACCGATTTCCTCTACAAGTGCACCAGTCTCTACGAGCCGGCCCATGAGCACAGCCTGCTCTGGAACGACCCCGCCGTCGGCATCGAATGGCCGCTGGGCGATATCGCGCCGCAGCTTTCGGCCAAGGACGCCGCCGGCAAGCCGCTCGCCGAGGCGGTGACCTTCCCATGACCGTGCCCATGACCGTGCCCATGACCGTGGTCGTCACCGGCGCGAACGGCCAGCTTGGGCAGGCACTGCAAGCCAGCGCGCCGGCGGGGGCAACGCTCGTCCCGCTCGGCCGCGCCGATCTCGACATTGGCGATTCCGCCGCCGTCGGCGCGAAGATCGCGGCGCTCGCACCCACGCTCATCATCAATGCCGCCGCCTACACCGCCGTCGACAAGGCGCAGAGCGACGCCGATGCCGCCCATCGCATCAATGCGCAGGCGCCCGGGCATCTCGCCGCCGCCGCGCGCGCATCCGGCGCCCACTTCGTCCATGTCTCGACCGATTTCGTGTTCGACGGGGCGCAGGGGCGCCCTTATGCGCCGGATCATGCCACCGCGCCGCTCGGCATCTATGGCGCGAGCAAGCTGGCGGGAGAGGCGGCGGTCGCGGCGGCCGACCCGCAGGCGCTGATCGTGCGGACGGCCTGGGTCTATGGCGTGACGGGCGCCAATTTTGTGCGCACCATGCTGCGGCTCATGGCCGAGCGGGACGAAGTGCGCGTGGTCGCCGACCAGATCGGCACGCCCACTTATGCCGCGAGCCTTGCCGAGGCGATCTGGGCGCTGGTGGCCGCCGGCGCATCGGGCATCCATCACTGGACGGACAGCGGCGCGGCGAGCTGGTATGATTTCGCCGTCGCCATCCAGGAAGAGGCGCTGGCCATCGGCCTGCTGGACCGCATCGTGCCGGTGACCCCCATCGCGACCGCCGATTATCCCACTCCGGCGCGACGCCCCTCTTATTCGGTGCTCGACAAGCGTTCCTCAATCGCGCTCATTGGGCATGGCGCGCCGCACTGGCGCGTCAATCTTCGCCATATGCTGGGAGTGATAAAGGCGAATGGCTAATCTTCTCGTGACCGGCGGCGCTGGCTTCATCGGCGCCAATTTCGTGCATTATTGGGCGCAGCATCATCCCGGCGACATCGTGACCGTGCTGGACGTGCTGACCTATGCCGGCAATCCCGCCAATCTCGACGGTCTGGACGGCGTCGATCTCGTCGTCGGCGACATTTGCGATACCGATCTGGTCGAGACGCTTCTCGCCGAGCGGGGTATCGACACCATCGTGCATTTCGCCGCCGAGAGCCATGTCGATCGTTCGATCACCGGGCCGGACGCCTTCGTCACCACCAATGTCATCGGCACGCACAGCCTCCTGAAGGCCGCGCGCAAGCGCTGGCTCGACCAGGGTACGGGCAAGCCGCATCGCTTCCACCATGTCTCGACGGACGAGGTCTACGGGTCGCTCGGTCCCAATGATCCCGCCTTCGCCGAGACCAAGCAATATGAGCCTAATTCGCCTTATTCCGCCTCCAAGGCGGGCTCGGACCATCTCGTGCGCGCCTATCACCATACTTATGGGCTGGAGGTCACGACGAGCAACTGCTCGAACAATTACGGCCCCTATCCATTTCCGGAAAAGCTCATTCCG
>CBIMKI010000097.1:0-10447 GCA_966244395.1 uncultured Sphingobium sp.
CGTCGCGCGACGTCCGACCATGCGGCGCGGCGCTGGTCGAAGAGCTGCTGAGTGATGTCGTCGAAGGTCAGGACGCGATTGCCGCTTTCCGCCACCACCTTGACCGCGAGCGTGCGGATTTCTCCTCCCGCCCGGATCTGGATGATGTCCTGATCCGGGCCGCCCGACATCATGAGTTCGGCCAGCTCCGGCGAAAGCTCGGCCAGCGGGCGGCCGACCGGCTCCATGCCGGGCTTCGCCAGCAGGGCCGTGGCCGAACTGTTGAGGAGCTGGATGACGCCGTCCTGGTCCACCGAGAGGACGCCGGCACTGACGCCCGAGAGCACCGCCTCGATGAAGGCGCGGCGATTGGCAAGCTGATTGTTGGCGGAAACGAGCGCGCTGGTCTGCGCCTCGAGGCGCTGTGTCATCCGGTTGAACGCGCTCGCCATGGTGCCGATCTCGTCGCGCGTGTGCGGATCGGTCACGCGGGCGGACAGGTCGCCGGCGGTCACCCGCCGCGCCGCGTCCACCAGCTCGCCCACCGGCCGCACGAGACGATCCGCGACCAGCAGAGCGATCCAGACGGCAAAGCCCACCAGCATTAGCGTGCCGAGAAACAGGGCGATGTTGAAGGTGAGCTGAAGCTGGCGCGACTGGGACGTGAAGTCCTCATAATCGGCCAGCACGGCCTGTGCCTGCTCCATCTGGGCGAAGACATTCAGCTCGGAATCGCGGCTCACATAGAGATAGGTCTGGGAGTCGGGATAGAGGAGCGTGGTCGCCTCGATCTGGTTGGGCTTGACCGTCATCACCACGGGCTCTCCGTCGCGCAGACGCTGGATGGCCTCCGGCGTGACGACATCCTCCGCTGTGCGCCGTTCCGGATCGACGCTCGCCGGCGTGCGGGCCACGCCATCCTTGCCGATCTCGATGATGGCCGAGCGGCTCAGCTTTCGCGTCACCACCTGATAGATATAGCCTTCGCGGAAAGCCGGGCTGCTGACGGGCGATTCCGTCAGATAATCGCGCAGGTCGCCGGCCATGGTGGTGACTTCGGAGCTGACGTCGCGCATGTTGGCCTGATAATAGCCGCGCGCCATGTTGCTGGCATTCTCCAGCATGCCCCGTGCGTCGGCCGAGAACCAGAATTGCACGCCCCACTGGAAGAGCAGCGAGGCGAAGATCACCACAAGCAACAGAGGCGCGCTGGCGATCAGCGAGAAAATGGCGACGAGGCGGGCATGCAGCCGGCCATCGCCGCCCACAAGGCTCTGCGCCGCGCGACGGCGGGCAATGCGCTGGCCGACGAGGACGAGCAGCGTCAGCGCCGGTAGCAGGTTCATGACCAGCAGCAATGCGACGATCGGCGCGCTCAGCAATGTCCGGTTCTGGTCGGGCTGGCCGATGAACCACCAGGTCAGGCTGGCAGTGAGAAGCAGGATGATGAGCGCCAACGGCTCGGCGAGCTTGCCGAGTCGGCGCAAGAACGAAGGCCCCCGGCCCAACCCCTGGGAGGCGTCTTTCAGGCCCGTCACCTGATCCATCGTGACATGCCTACAACATGTCCGTGTTGCTGAAAACACGACAGGTTCAGATAATTATATGAACTGAAATTCGTGTCTCTTGCCTATGGCGCGCGTAATGGCGCTGCCGGGTCGATGTCGTAATGTGTGAGCTTCTTGCGCAAGGTGTTGCGGTTCATCCCCAGAAGGGCGGCGGCGCGGATCTGATTGCCGTCAAGCGCGGCCAGCGCTTCGCCCAGCAGCACAGGCTCGACCACGGCGAGCAACTGCTCATGCAGATCGTCCGCATGGCCGGCGCCGTGGCCCACCGCAAGCTGATCGCGGGCCCACCGCCGCGCCGCTTCGCGCAGATCATTGGCGCCCGCGAGGCGAATGCCCGCGCTCGCCATATTGGAAATGGTAAGCACTTCGTGGACATGCGCCGTGCCGATTTCCTTGTCGCGCGTGAGCACGGTCAGGCGCTGCATGAGATTTTGCAGCTCGCGCACATTGCCGGGCCAGTCATGCAGTTCGAGCAGGGCTGCCGCATCGTTCGACAGCGCCTTGCGCGGCAGACCCTGCTGCGCTGCCAGATCGAGGAAATAGCGTGCGAGCAGCGGCACGTCCCCTGTGCGCTCGCGCAGGGCCGGAAGCCGTACGGGAACGACATTGAGGCGATAGAAGAGGTCTTCGCGGAAGCGCCCATCGGCGATCAGGGCGGGAAGATCCTTGTTGGTGGCGGCGATAATGCGGACATTGACGCGCACGGGCCTTGTCCCGCCAACGGTCGTCACTTCCCCGGACTGAAGCACGCGCAGCAGGCGGGTCTGCGCTTCCATCGGCATGTCGCCGATCTCGTCGAGGAAGAGCGTGCCCCCTTCCGCCTGCTCGAACTTGCCGGCCGAGCGCGCCACGGCGCCGGTGAATGCGCCTTTCTCATATCCGAACAACTCCGCCTCGATGAGTTCGCGCGGGATGGCGGCCATGTTGATCGCCACAAAGGCATGATTGCGGCGCGGCCCCAGATTATGGATCGCCTCCGCAACCAGTTCCTTACCGGTCCCGGATTCGCCCAGCACCAGGATGTTGAGATCATTTCCGACAACGCGGGCAATGGTGCGGTAAACCTCCTGCATCTGCGGGGACCGGCCATGAAGCGGCATGTCTTCATTCACGGGCGCGTCCGCCTCGTCGCCGGCAACATTGCTGGCATTGCTGGCGCGGATGCTGAGCGCCTCGGCAACGGCGCGAGTCAGCTCGTTGAGGTCAAAGGGTTTGGGCAGATATTCGAACGCCCCCTGCCCGGTCGCGCGCACGGCGGTGTTGAGCGTGTTCTGCGCGGAGAGGATGATGACCTTGAGCGCGGAATCATGGGCGATGAGGTCGCCCACATCGTCGAGGCCGTCGCCATCCGGCAGCATGACGTCCGTCACCAGCACGTCCGGCAAGAAGCTGGCGAGAGCGGTACGGCGCTCGGCGATGGAGCCGACAGTGCGCACGATATGACCCTGGCGCCGCAAGGCCTCGGAGATCACCACGCAAATAGCGGGATCATCGTCGACCACAAGGATCTTGCCTGAAAGGCGCGTCATCAGCTTCCCTCCATCGGCAGTAGGACACGGAAGATCGTCCGGCCGCCGGCCTTGTCCCGCTCATATTGGACGAGGCCGTTCATGTCGCGGACCAGCTTGTCCACCAGAGCAAGGCCCAGCCCCTGCCCGCTGCGCTTGTTGGAAATGAACGGATTGAACAAGACGTCCCGGATGCCGTCCGGCACGCCCGGCCCATTGTCGATCACCTGGATTTCGATCTGGAGCGGCGCCACGCCCTTGCCGCCGGTACTCATCACCGAGAGACCATGGCGATAGGCCGTGGCGACCTGCACTTTGCCCCCTTCGATGCCCTCTATGGCTTCCACCGCATTTTTGACGAGATTGAGCATGACCTGGACCAGTGCGTCGCCGTTCACGCGCGCAAAAGGCAAAGACGGGTCGAAGCTGCGGGCAATGGGGTAATCGCGGGCAAAGCCGGCCTCGGCGATCTCCAGCGATCGATCGAGAAGCGGATAGATGTTCTCCGGCCGGCATTCGAGCGGCTGATTGCTGGTGAAGTGCTGCATCCTGTCGATGAGCGCAGCGATGCGGTCCACCTCGTCGCAGATGAGCTTGGTGAGCGGTCGCAGGGCCTTCTTGGTGTCACCCTCCAGAAGCTGCGCCGCGCCGCGGATGCCGGAAAGCGGATTCTTGATCTCATGGGCGAGCATGGCCGCCGCGCCGGTCGCCGACTTGGCGCCCATCGACGAGCGGCGGATGCCGATGGCGCGGCTCTGGCCGTGGACATGCAGCGCCACGATCCGCCAGCGGTCATCGTCCGAGAGCGGATTGATGAGCACGTCCATCTCGACGGCCTCGTTGCGGCCGGCATGGACCATGATGTCATAGGCGGCGAGCGGCTTGTCCGTCGTCCAGATCGCGCCGTCCATCTGGGGATCGGCGATGCGCAGCACATTGCCGATCGCGCTGCCGATAAGGGCCGAGCGGGCCATGTTGAGGAGGGTTTCGGCCCGGGCATTGGCGAGGCCGATGTGCCCCTCCCCGTCGATCAGCAATGTCGCGACAGGATGCGCGGCGAGCAGGTCTCGGGCGCTACCGGGCAGATTCTGGATCACGGATCGCGCCACGAGGGCGGCCGTGAGATGCCTCTCAAGCGGCATCTCGGATCGGCATGGCCTGAGCGGGCACCCCGGCCGCGATCAACGGCTCGTAGAAGCGTGCCAGCATGTCCAATACCGTCGCGCTGTCCGGCACCTGGTTGACGGCGTTGCGGAACTCGGCCGAGCCGTGCAGGCCCTTGGTGTACCAGCCCAGATGCTTGCGGGCCATGTTGACGCCGGTCTGCTCGCCATAATGGGCGAGCATGGCGTGGTAATGCTCCACGATGATGCCATATTGCTCGGCAAGGCCGGGCTCGGGGCGCGTCTCGCCCGTCTCCAGCCAGTGCATCACCTGGCCCAGCAGCCAGGGCTTGCCATAGGCGCCGCGGCCGATCATCACGCCGTCCGCGCCGCTCTGCGCCAGTGCCTTCTCGACATCGGCGATGGCGCAGATGTCGCCATTGACGATCACCGGCACCTTCACGGCCTGCTTCACCCTGGAGACGAACGCCCAGTCGGCCTCGCCGCGATACATCTGATTGCGGGTGCGGCCGTGCACCGTGATGAGCTTCGCGCCCAGGTCCTCGGCGATATGGGCAAGCTCGGGCGCATTGAGGCTCTCATGGCACCAGCCCATGCGCATCTTGACCGTGACGGGCACGTCGACAGCGTCCACAGTGGCCTTGATGAGGCTGGCGGCCAGCGGCAGGTCGCGCATCAGCGCCGAGCCGGCATCGCCGTTCACCACTTTCTTCACCGGGCAGCCCATGTTGATGTCGATGATCGCGGCGCCGCGATCGGCATTGAGCTTCGCTGCCTCGGCCATTTCCGCGGGCGAGCAGCCGGCGAGTTGCAATGACACCGGTTCCTCAACGGGGTCCCAGGCCGCCTTTTGCAGCGACTGGCGCGTCTCGCGGATCATGGCTGGCGAGGCGATCATCTCCGTGACGTTGAGGCCGGAGCCGTAGCGCCGCACCAGCGTGCGAAACGGCATGTCGGTCACTCCCGTCATGGGCGCGAGAATGACGGGCGACGAAATCGTCACGGGACCGATCTGGATGGGCGCGAGGCGGGTCATGTCCATTTTCATTGCCTAAAAAACAGGCAGCCCCTTAGCGCGAAAGCGGCTATCCGGCAAGCGAACGCTCGGCTATGCGCCCTCGCCATGACGAGCCTGCGCCGCCTTGCCGCGATTGTCCTTGCCGCCGGGAGCGGCACACGCAGCGGTGGCGCCATGCCCAAGCAATATCGCCGCCTGGGCGCGCACTCGGTGCTGGCGCATTCCGTTGCGGCCTTCCTTGCGCATCCTGCGATCGATGAAGTGGTGGTGGTGGTGACGCCCGGCGATGAAGATCAGGCAAAGGCGGCCCTGGGGCCTCTCGCGGACAAGATTGCGTTGGCTGCCGGCGGCGCGTCGCGGCGGGAGTCGGTGGGCAATGCGCTGGCTGTGCTGGCCGAGCGGGAGACCATGCCTTCGCACATCATGATCCATGACAGCGCGCGGCCGATGCTGCCGCCCGAAGTGATCGACCGCCTCGTCGCTGCTCTTGAAGAGGGCGATGTAGCCGCCATGCCGGTGCTGCCGGTCGTGGATACGTTGGTCGAAGCGGATGACGGGCTGTCGGGCGACACGGCCGATCGCGCGCGGCTGCGCCGGGTGCAGACACCGCAGGCCTTTGCGCTCGATGTGCTGCGCGCGGCCCATACGGCATGGGCTGGGCCGGACGAGCCGACGGACGACGCCCAAATGGTGCGCGCCATCGGCCATGAGGTGCGCCTGGTCGAGGGTGACGGGCGGCTTGAGAAGATCACTTTTCCCGGCGATCATGAACGTATGGAGCGCCTCCTGGATCAGCAGCTTATAGGTCGGACGGGCATGGGCTTTGACGTGCATCGGCTCGAAGCCGGCGAGGAACTGTGGCTCTGCGGGCTGCTGATTCCGCACAGCCACGGGCTTTCCGGCCATAGCGACGCCGACGTGGCGATCCATGCGCTGGTGGACGCGCTGCTCGGCGCGCTGGCGGAAGGCGACATCGGCATGCATTTCCCACCCGGCGATCCCCAGTGGCGGGGCGCCCGGTCGGATGCGTTCCTGCGCTTCGCTATGGCGCGCGTGGCGGCGCGGGGCGGGATTGTCGATCATGTCGACGTGACGCTGATCTGCGAGGCGCCCAAGATCGGCCCGCACCGCGAGGCGATGCGCGCGCGCCTGGCCGAAATCATGGACGTGCCGCCGTCGCGCATTAGCGTGAAGGCGACCACGACCGAGCGGCTCGGCCTCACCGGCCGGCGCGAAGGCATTGCGGCGCAGGCCGTGGCGACCGTCCGTCTGCCGGCGGATGATCCGCAAAATTCGTAAACGGCCTTGGCTTTCCCCCGAGATTAGGATCAGATCGACCCCAAATGGCCGAAAATCAGGATTCCCCCAGCGCGCTCCTTCCCGAAGCGCTCGTCTCGCTCGCCCGGCGCGTCATCGAGGCGAACCGCGCGGCCGGCCGCCGCATCGCCGTGGCGGAGAGCTGCACCGGCGGACTCGTCTCCGCGGCCCTGACGGAAATCCCCGGCTCTTCCGCCGTGTTCGAGGCGGGCTTCGTCACTTATTCGAACACGCTCAAGCACGATCTTCTGGGCGTGAGCGAGGATGTGCTGGAGACATTCGGCTCGGTATCGATCGCCACGGCCTGGGCGATGGCACAGGGCGCGCTCCAGAGGAGCGGCGCGGACGTCGCCGTGTCGATCACGGGCATTGCCGGCCCTGACGGCGGCAGCGAGATGAAGCCGGTCGGCACGGTGGTCTTCGCGCGCGCCGAGTTGGGCAGGGAAAGCGACAATGCGGTTGCGGACCTGCGCCGCTTCCCCGACGAGGGGCGAGCCAGCATCCGCTTTCAGGCGGCAGTCTGTGCGCTCGAATTGCTCTTGCCGGAGGAATAGAGCTGGGCCGCACGCGCTTCGAAGGCGCTCGTCATCTTGCGCAGCGCCTTGTCGAACATCTGGCCCGCCAGCATCTCGAACAGCTTGTTCTTGAACGCGAAGTCGACCGTGAAGTCGACCAGCACCCCGCCCTCGCCGTCGTCCTGGAAGCGCCAGTCGTTGGAGAGATGCTTGAGCGGCCCGTCGATATAATCGACATGGATGTGGCCGGGACGTTCCTTCACCACGCGGGACGTGAACGTTTCCCGAAGGCTCTTGAAGCCGACGACCATGTCGGCCAGCATTTCGGTCTCGCTGTTCGAGCGCACGCGGATCGCGCTCACCCAGGGCAGAAACTGGGGATAAGAGGCGACATCGGCGACCATGTCGAACATTTGCTGCGCCGTGTAAGGCAGCGTCCGCGTCTCGCTATGCCGGGGCATTGCCGCTCTTCCTGGCGAGCGCGGCCTCGCGCGCGGCGCGCATCTGGCGGAAATCGTCGCCGGCATGGTAGCTCGAGCGCGTGAGCGGGCTCGACGCCACCTGAAGGAAGCCCTTGGCGCGCGCAATGGCGGCATAAGCGCGGAAAGCGTCCGGCGTCACGAACTCGGCCACCGCCGCATGCCTGGGCGTCGGGCGGAGATATTGTCCCATGGTGAGGAAATCGACGTCGGCCGAGCGCATGTCGTCCATCACCTGATGCACTTCCAGCCGCTCTTCGCCCAGGCCGAGCATGATGCCCGACTTGGTGAAGATCGACGGATCGAGCGCCTTCACCGTCTCCAGCAGCCGCAGCGAGGCATAATAGCGCGCGCCGGGGCGGATGGTGGGATAGAGGCGCGGCACCGTCTCCAGATTGTGATTATAGACGTCCGGCCGGGCGGCGACGATCGCCTCCACGGCGGCCTGATGCTTGTTGCGGAAATCCGGCGTCAGGATCTCGATGGTGGTCTGCGGCGTCGTGCGGCGCAGCGCCTCGATCACCTTCACGAACTGCCCTGCCCCGCCGTCCGCCAGATCGTCGCGGTCGACCGAAGTGACCACGATATGCTCCAGGCCCATCTCCGCGCAGGCATCGGCCAGGTTCTGCGGCTCGCGCGGATCGACGGGGCGCGGCATGCCGGTCTTGACGTTGCAGAAGGCGCAGGCGCGCGTGCAGGTGTCGCCCAGGATCATCACCGTCGCATGCTTCTTGGTCCAGCATTCGCCGATGTTCGGACAGGCAGCTTCCTCGCAGACGGTGGCGAGGCCCTTGGCCCGCATGAGGTCGCGGGTCGCCTGATAGCCGGCGCTCACGGGCGCCTTGACGCGGATCCAGTCGGGCTTGCGGGGGCGCAGGCCCTCTGCCTCGGAGGAGAGATCGTTCATCGCGCCCAGATAGCGATCCCGCCAGCACCTTGCCAGCCCTCATCTTCTGCTGCACAGGCAGATGCATGGTGACCTTCATGGACATGCTCGACGGCTATCGTCGTTTCCGCGCCACGGGATGGGCGAATCAGCGCACCCGCTGGGATGAACTGCGCGATGGCCAGAGCCCGCGCGTGATGGTGATCGCCTGCTCGGACAGCCGAGTCGATCCGACACAGATCTTCGACACCAACCCCGGCGAGATCTTCGTGGTGCGCAATGTCGCCGCGCTCGTGCCGCCCTTCGAGACCAATCCGGGCCTCCACGGCGTTTCGGCGGCAGTCGAGTTCGCCGTGCAGATATTGGGCGTGCAGGAAATCCTGGTCATGGGCCACGGCCTGTGCGGCGGGTGCAGCGCGGCGCTCTCGCGAGGCATGCATGGCGCCCCTCCCGGCCAGGGCGGTTTCATCGCGAGCTGGATTTCCATGCTGGACGGCGCGCGCGATCGCGTGGTCGCCCTGCACGGCACGGATCACGGCCGGGTCGTCGGGCGCGCGATGGAGCAGGAAGCGGTCAAGGTCAGCATCGAGAATCTGCGTACCTTCCCCTGGGTCGCCGAGAAGGAGAAGGCCGGCACCCTCGCCCTCAAGGGCGCGTTCTTCGCGATTTCCGATGGGGTCCTGCACGTCTACGATGAGGTGAGCGGTCAGTTCCTGCCCTATGAGTGAGCCGCGGCCGCCGAGCCGTTGAGGGCTGCCCGCGCTGAACTGCCGGAGCCCCTGCGTCTCCGTGGGTGCGCCGATGGACAGTGTTCGACAGTGTTACACGCGGTTTCCGCGATGTGCGCCGGCCGCTGCCCCGCGCGGAAGCCCTGGTTTCCGGGCTTGTGAGTCCGGGAGGGTTCAGGGCGCAATCGACGCCTGCCCCTCCCGAATAAACCTATCGCGTTAGCTTCTTATAGGCGAGGCGCGTCGGCCTGTCGGCGGCGTCGCCCAGGCGGCGGCGCTTGTCTTCCTCGTACATCTCGAAATTGCCCTCGAACCATTCGACATGGCTATCGCCCTCGAAGGCCAGGATGTGAGTCGCGAGGCGATCCAGGAAGAAGCGGTCGTGGCTGATGACCACGGCGCAGCCGGCGAAATTCTCCAGCGCATCCTCCAGCGCGCGCAGCGTCTCAACGTCGAGATCGTTGGTCGGCTCGTCGAGCAGGAGGACATTGCCGCCCTCCTTGAGCATCTTGGCGATGTGCACGCGATTGCGCTCACCGCCCGAGAGCTGGCCGACCTTCTTCTGCTGGTCGACGCCCTTGAAGTTGAAGGCGCCGACATAAGCGCGCGTCTGGATCTCATGTTTGCCGATGGTCATGAGATCATGGCCGCCGGAAATCTCCTCCCAGACATTCTTGTTCGCGTCGAGCGCGTCGCGGCTCTGATCGACATAGCCGAGCTTCACCGTCTCGCCGACCTCAATGGTGCCGCAGTCCGGCTGCTCCTGCCCGGTGATGAGCTTGAAGAGCGTGGACTTGCCCGCGCCATTGGGGCCGATGACGCCCACGATGCCGCCGGGCGGCAGCATGAAATCGAGATTCTCGAACAGCAGCTTGTCGCCATAGGCCTTGGTGAGGCCCTTGGCCTCGATGACCTTGCCGCCCAGGCGCGGCGGCGTCTGGATGACGATCTGCGCCTTGCCCGGCGCGCGGTTCTCCTGCTTCTCGACCAGCTCGTCGAACGCGCGGATACGGGCCTTGCTCTTGGTCTGACGCGCCTTGGGGGACTGGCGGATCCACTCCAGCTCCTCCTTGATCGCCTTCTGGCGGCCGGCGTCCTCGCGCTCTTCCTGCGCCATGCGCTTGGCCTTGGCTTCCAGCCAGTTGGAATAATTGCCCTCAAACGGGATGCCCCGTCCGCGATCCAGCTCCAGCACCCAGCCCACGACATTGTCGAGGAAGTAGCGGTCGTGGGTGACGAGGATCACATTGCCGGCATAGTTGATGAGATGCTGCTCAAGCCATTGCACGCTCTCGGCGTCCAGATGGTTGGTCGGCTCGTCGAGC
>CBIMKI010000098.1:0-10365 GCA_966244395.1 uncultured Sphingobium sp.
GGTAGCGAGGTCGACCTCGAGCCGACTGCCCGCTGGGCCCAGCGCTTCCGCACGCAGCCGCCGCGTCAACAGGGCCTCTGTAGCAGCGGCGAGATCATTCGATGCGTCGACCACGGAGCTCCGGGCCAGCGCACCGCTGCTCACCAGCGCCGCTTACGGCCTGCTGATCGCGCTCATCTTCACGCTTCCCCCGCTCGCCCGCGCTCGCACCGCGCCCGTCGCCGCGATCATCCGCGCGCTGGTCGATCCGCCGCGCCTGCGCGACCGGCGCACGATCCTCGCCATCGTGGGCGCCGCTGCCCTGCTCGTCGCCATTGCCGTGGGCACCGCGCGCGAGCCCCTGTTCGCCGCCTCCGTCCTCGGCGCGACGGCGGCCGTGCTCGCGCTGCTGCTGGCGCTCGCCAAGGGCGTCGCCCTGCTCGCCCAGCGCGTGCCGCGCCCGCGCCGCCCGCTGCTGCGTCTCGCGCTCGCCAATCTCTACCGGCCCGGCGCCCAGACCAGCGCGCTCGTCATCGCGCTCGGCCTCGCGCTCACTCTGTTCGTCACGCTCGCCGGCATCCAGACCAGCCTCAGCGCCGAAATCCAGCGCACCGTGCCGCGCACCGCGCCCAATCTCTTCGTGCTGGACCTGCCCACCACCGCCGAGCCCGCTATGCGCAAGCTCGCGGCGGACATTGCCGGCAAGGCCGAGCTGAACGTCGTCCCCTCCCTGCGCGGCCGCGTCGTGGCTTATGGCGATACGCGCGTCGCGGACCTCGAGACGCTGCCGGACGGCGCATGGGTCCTGCGCGGCGAGCGCGGCGTCACCTACAGCGCGCATCTGCCCGAGGGCAGCGACCTGGTCGAAGGCACATGGTGGCCGGAGGGCTATGACGGCCCGCCCCTCCTCTCGCTCGACGCGGAGCAGGCGCGCGCGCTCAATCTCGGCATCGGCGACAGCATGACCGTCAGCATCATGGGCCGCGAGATCGAGGCGCGCATCGCTTCGCTGCGCCGGGTGAATTGGGATTCGATGGGCTTCAACTATGTGCTGCTCTTCTCGCCCAATGCGCTCGCCAATGCGCCGCACAGCCTCACCGCCACCATCACCATGCCCCCCGAGCGCGAACCGGCCATGACGCGCGCGCTCCTCGCCGCCTTCCCCGGCGCCTCGGTGATCGCCGTAGGCGAGATGATCCAGCAGATCAGCGGCATCCTCGACCAGATGGCCGGCGCCATCGTCGCGGCCGGATCGGTGACGATCTTCGCCGGCATCGCCGTGCTGATCGGCGCCATCGTCGCCTCGCGGCAGGCGCGCGCCTATGACAGCGTGGTCCTCAAGACATTGGGCGCGACGCGATGGCAGGTGCTCGCCGCGCAGGCGCTCGAATACGGCCTGCTCGCCTTGTTGCTCGCCGCCGTCTCGCTGCTGCTCGGCACGTTCGCGGCATGGTTCGTGATCGTGCAGGTCTTCGAGTTCGGCTGGGCACCCGACTGGCGCGTCATCCTCGCGACGCTCGCCGGCGGAGGGCTCATCACATTGGCGATCGGCCTCGCCGGCTCATGGCCGCTCATGTCCGTGCGGCCGGCAACGGCGCTGCGGCAGTTGTAGCTTCAGCCCACCCGTGCTCCTGCGAAGGCAGGAGCACATGATGGCTTCATCCGGCTGGGCGCACGCAAATCCACCCGTGCAGCCCGCCTCACACGAACTGGATGATCTCGATCTCGTGCCCCTCGGGATCGTCGACGAACGCAACGCGCGTCGGCCCCACGTCCATCGGTCCCAGCTTCAGCGTCGCGCCCGCCGCCAGGGCCTTCCCGACGCTGGCCTGCACGTCGCCGCAGACGAAGCCCGTCGCGCCATGCGCCGCCGCGTCGGGATGCGGGCGCGTGTCCTTGTAGCGCAGCAGCAGGAGCAGGAATTCATTGCCCTCCTGCCGCAACATGACCTCCTCGAAGTCCGGCGTGTCGAAGGCGTCGGTCTTCGCAAAGCCGAAGGCCTGCTCGTAGAAGGCCTGCATCCGCGCGAGGTCCGCGACGATCAGCTTCATGAAGGCCAGTTTCGCGCCGCTCATTGCCCGTCTCCCGTCTCGCCGACCCCTTGGGCTATCGGCTTACCCGTCACCGGATGGACATAATGGAACGGCTGCATCACCGCGCGCGGCCATTGCGCCGGCATGGGCCGCAGCTCGTCCGGCCCGTTGGGCACCTGCGGCCATGTCCCTTCCCAGGGCGTAATCATGATCGGATGGTCCGGCGACACTGCCCAGCCTCCGTCATAGGGCGCCTGGAAGGTCAGCCTGTAGTTGAAGAGCGCGATCTTCCACACGCCCTCCTCCAGCACATATTCATTCTCGTGCACGCCCGCTTCCCAGAAGGCCTGCGTGAAGCTCGGCGGAAAATGCTGCGCAAAGTCGCGATGCGCGCCAATTTGCAGCAGGGCGCGGAAGCGGCCCCAGGCCCGGCTGCGGTCCGGCGCGACATGGACGATGTCCTGCGCGATCACATGTTCGGCGAGCATCCCGTCGCGCGGGCCATACATGCCCTCCGTCCAGCTGTAGAGCCGCTGCGCCCCTGCCTTGCCGCGCCAGATGCCGTTCAAGAACCGCAGTTCGCAATCCTCCGCAAAAAGATCCACGATCTCCTTGAAAAGCCACTTGTCCATGCAATAGCCATAAGTGAAATGCAGCGTGCGGATCGCCTGAATATCGCGCAATTGCTGCAACTCATGCTGCATGGTCGCGAGGCGGTTTTCCAGTGCGTCGATGCGCGGATCGGTCATGCGAGCGGCTCCCCGGCGGCGGCCTCTTCGGCCTCGCGCTTCCAATCGTCGATGGGGTCGGGCAGTTCCATGTAGCGGCCCGAGAGAATGTCGTAATCGCCCGCCGCGAGCACCGCGCAACGCTCGGCGGTGCGCTGCAGGTCCGCCTCGCCGTCTTCGCGCCCGCGCCCCTCGTCGAGATAGCCGAGCATGTGCGGCATCCACTTGCGCGCATCGGGATCATTATAGGTATCCTCGGCAAGCTGCGTGATGACGAAACCGGGCTCCACGGCAAAGACCTGCACATTGTGAGGCCGCGCTTCCTCCGCCGCCATCTCCACCAGCTTGTTGAGCGCCGCCTTCCCCATCGAATAGGCCGAAAGATAGGGAATCGTCATCTTCGTCGCGATGGCCGAGATGCAGATGACGCGCCCGCGCTTCGCGGCGATCATGTCCGGCATGAGGTTGCGCATCAGCAGATAGGGCGCGCGGATATGGATGCCCTGCGCTTTCCACCATTTCTCGATGTCCGTGTCCCACACCGGGCCGAAGGGCCAGGGCACGCCGGCATTGCTGACCAGCAGCGAAGGGGGCCCATGCGTCGTCCGCGCCATATTGCAGGCCCGCGCGACCTGATCGGGATCGGAGACGTCCGCCGTGGCGACCACCGCCCTGCCACCTGCCCCGCGAATCTCCTCCGCGACCGCCTCCAGCTCGCCTGCGCTGCGCGACACCAATGTCACCGCCGCCCCGTCCGCCGCCAGCCGCAGTGCGATCGACCGTCCAAAGCCCCGCCCCGCGCCCGTCACCAGCGCCGATTCTCCCGATAGCCTTCCCGTCACGCCCATCTCTCTCCCTCGCTTGTCGCCGTGGCACCGTTATCCTTCTGTCCTACACGGCGCCGGTCCTGTCACCAACTTCGCCTGCCCTATCCGTTCAGGCGCGCACGCACTTGCCGCTGCGGGCGTTCTGCGCCCTCTGGAACGCGCTTGCGCCCTGAGCGCGCCGCCTTATGCTCAACAAAAAAGAGCATGAGGGAGGGGACGTGGCGATGAGCGCGCAGAAGTCGTTTGCCTATGAGTTCCGCGTGGTCCTGTTGCTGGGCCTCGCTTATGGTTTCGCCTTTTACGACCGGCAGGCCATGTCCTTCCTCTCGCCTTTCGTGGTGGAGGATTTCGGGCTCAACAACACGCAGGTCGGCGCGCTCGGATCGGGCCTGTCGCTCACCTGGGCATTGGGCGCCTATTTCATCGGCCGCTGGTCGGATCGGGTCGGCGTGCGCAAGCCCTTCCTGATCGGCGCGATGATCGTCTTTTCGATCTGCTCCATCCTCTCGGGCCTCTCCACCGGCTTCTGGACCCTGCTGGCGTCGCGCGTGCTCATGGGCCTTGTCGAGGGGCCGTTCCTGCCCATCTGCCTCGCCATCATCGTCGCGGCCTCGCCCGATCACCGGCGCGGTCTCAACAGCGGCCTTGTCCAGAATGTTTTCGGCTCGATTTTCGGCAATGCGCTCGCGCCCCTACTGGTGGTGTGGATCGCGCTGCAATGGGACTGGCGCACCAGCTTCTTCCTGGCGGGCCTGCCGGGCCTCGTCCTGCTGCTGTTCGTCTGGAAGTTCATCGACGAGCCGCCCCGCGCGCCCGCGGCGCTCACGGCAGACGCGGACAAGGGCGGCTCGATCCTCGCCTTGCTGCGACACCGCAACATTGCGCTCTGCGCGGCGATGAGTCCGATGCTGATCGGCACCATCATCCTCACCTCCATCTTCCTGCCGCTCTACCTCACCGGCCCGCGCGGCTATTCGCCCACGACCATGTCCTGGGTCATGTTCTGCATCGGCCTCTGCCCCGCCGTCGGCGCTCTCATCTTCACGGCCATTTCGGACCGGGTGGGCCGCAAGGGGCCGATGATCGTCGGCGCCGCCAGCACGGCCCTCTCGCCGCTCGCCGCCGTCTATTTCCCCGGCCCGGTTGAGGCGCTGACCGTGCTCATGGTGCTCGGCACGCTCGGCATCGGCGTCTTCCCGCTCTACATGGGCGTGATCCCCGCCGAGACGCTGAAGTTCCGTAACGTCGCGGCCGCCATGGGCATCGTCGTCGCGGTGGGCGAGCTGACCGGCGGCGTTGTCGCGCCCGTGGTGGCGGGCTGGCTGGCCGATCAGACGAGCCTTCAGACCCCGCTGCTCATCGCGGGCGCCATGTCGCTGATCGGCGGTTTTATCTGCCTGTTCCTCAAGGAAACCAATCCGGCCGTACTGGCGCGGCGGGAGGCAGGGCTCGCGGCGGCGGCGTGATCCCGCCCCCCTGCACATGGCAGGCCGACTCACCCGGTGCCGTCTGCACTCAGTCCTGACGGCTTACGGAAAGGCGGCAAATCAAAAGATGGGAGCGCATGGTTCGCTTCAATTTTATCGGAACATGCTCTGACAGGCGCCGGGCAAGGCCGCGCGAATGCGCGCTTTAGAACACCCCGTTATCGTGCGGCAGCGTTTCGGGAATGAGCTGGAGCACTTCCCAATGCTCCTGCACCTTCCCGTCCGGCGTGTGGCGGAAAATGTCGACGATGTTCATGCCCGGATCGCCGGGATGGCGGATCGTGTGGATGTGGAAGATGGTGAAGTCGCCATCCGCCAGCTTGCGCATGATGCGGATGTCGACTTGCGGAAAGCCCGCGCGCCGATCGTCCAGAAAGGCGCGCAGCCCCTCGCGGCCGCCGCCGGCGGCCGTCGAGTGCTGGATATAATCCGGCGCGATGAAGCGATCCACATGGGCGGAATCGAACTTCATCAGCATCTCGTGATACATGGCCGTGGCCATGTCGAGATTGCGGGCCTCGGTCTCGCTATAGGCCATGGATCGCCGCCCTCCCGCCGTCAGTCGGGAAAGCTCGTGTCCATGGACGGGCGCCCTTCGGCGTCCGCGCCATCGCGATTATTCTCCGAGCAGACATATTCGCGCATCTCCCAGTCCGGCTGGCGAACATAGTTGATCGACGTCGTATAGGGCTCGGCATAGATCTTCGGGTCGGTGAGCGTGGTCGTCACCGTCATCACGCCGGGCTTGGCCATGTCGAACCGCTCGGTGATCCGGGTGCCCTCGGTGGGCTTGATCCCTTCCGAGAGGCTGTTCTCCAGATTGATGCCGATGGTCTCGACCACCAGCACATTGCCATCCCAATGGCCGATCGACCAGCCGTTGAACGCCTCGTCCGGGTCCTCGGGCAGCGGCCGGCCGTCTGTATAGATGCGGCGGACCTGGCTGTCGGTCTCCATGATGATCGTCACCCGCTCGGGCGAGTAGAGGAACTCGATCGGATAGGGCATGCGCATAATGCCCGGCATGCCCGGCGGACGGCAATTGGCCGCCTGCGTCTGCAGATTCTCGCCATGCGCCTTGCGCGCGTTGAAGTCGGCGAGGATCTTCGCATACTCCGGCGTCAGCTTGGGGCCGGCGGGCGGACCGCTGCCGCCGCGACCCGCGAACAGGCTGCCCCAGTCGGGACCCCAGACGCCCGACCAGTCGGGCAGCTTGTCGAGATCCGCATAGCCCTTGGCCGACAAGGCCGTCGGCACCGCCATCGCGACCAGCGCAGAGGCCGCGCAGAGTGCCGCCAGCCGGACTCCCATTCTTGCCTTCTTCACCAAATCTTCCTCTCCATCACTGGCCCGGCAGAGCATGTTCGCCTGCGGACCCTCCTTATTGCACTATTGATCGGGCAGACCGAGATCCATCGACGGCCGTCCGAACGGGTCTGCCGCGTCCCTGTTGTTCTCTTCGCAGATATATTCACGGATCGTCCAGTCCGGCCGCTGCGAGAAAGCGAGCGTCGTCTTGTAGGGCGTGGTGAACAGCGCCGGGTCCGTGATCGTCATCTCACTGGTGAGGATGCCGGGCTGGCTCTCGCGGATGCGCTCCACGATCTTCGTGTGCTCGGTGGGGTGAACGGCGGTCATCAGCGTGGTCTTGGGATCGAGCCCGACCGTCTCCACGACCAGCGTATCGCCCTCCCAATGGCCGATGCTGTTGCCGTTATATTGCGCGTCGGGGTCCTCGGGCAGCGGCCGGCCATCGGTATAGATGCGGCGGACCTGCATATAGGCCTCGGTGATGACGGTGACGCGGCCGGGCGTGAACAGAAACTCGATCGGATAAGGCATCTGCATCATGCGGGGCATGCCGGGCGGCACGCAATTGGCGTCCTCCGTCTGCAGATTCTCGCCATGCTCGCGCCGTGCGTTGAACTCGGCGATCGCCTTGGCCGTCTCGGCCGTATATGGCGGCGCCGCAGGCCGCCCGGACCGGGCACGGGCGGCGGCGCCGAAATCGGGATACCAGACCGTCCTGCTCCAGTCGGGCAGCTTGCCGAGCGCGGCATAATCGGGCGCTGCGGCCGAGGGGGCCGACGACAGGGCGGCGGCGGCCACTGCGCCGGCCAGGGCGAGATATGTCCACTTGCGCGAGCCCATCATAGCAACCCCTCCCCTTCTTCGCGGTCCCCGCCGTCTTCTCGCGGCATACGAACCGGTCCGTTCAACCGGGCTGAATAGTGGACTTGCTCAACTGCGAGTCAAGCGCAATGTCCATCGCGCCGTTTCAACTGTGTGAATGCGGTTACAGTAACGTTTCCCTGTTGATTTTGTCCACCAAAAGCCCGAAAGAGGACTATTGAAAGCCTGGCCGCCCGTCTAAGGCGCGGGCGTATACAGAGACCAAGGAGTGGATGATGCCCCGAATCGCCTTTCGTCGCGTGAGCATGTTTGCGGCTGCCGGTGCCCTGACCGCCCTGGTCGCGACCGCGACGCCCGCGCATCACTCCACGGCGATGTTCGAATGGGGCAAGGCTGTCCAGATGAAGGGCGCCACGGTCGAGCGCTGGGACTGGACCAATCCGCACACCTTCCTCTACGTGAACGTCAAGGGCGCGAACGGCGCGAGCGAGCGCTGGGCGTTCGAGGGCATGAGCCCCAACCATCTCGGCCGCGTCGGCTGGTCCAAGCGCACGCTCAAGCCCGGCGACAAGATCGACCTGACTTATTATCCGCTGAAGGACGGCCGCAAGGGCGGCTTCAACGTCACGGTCACGTTCGCGGACGGCACGACCAAGAATCAGCTCGGCAGCCCCAACGCCAACCCCGAGCGCGACCGCTGAGGCCCGCCCCCGGGGGCGGGGCCGGCGATCATCGAGCGAAAGACGGACAAGAGCTGAAAGAAGCGGGCTCAGCCGAGAATGAATTTGGAGCCGCCGGGGCGCGCATGTCGCTTCCGGCGCTCTTTCTTTGCCGGGCTGCGACGGCCTTTGCCGGCCCGCGATAGCGTGACGCGACCCTCCCGTCCCTTGGTAGCGCGGACGAGATGGGACATGTCGACACGCCCTGCCTTCAGGCGTCCGCTGCCTCCCCGCGCGCCCCGATCATCGTGCCCGCATTCGCCTGGAGCCGCTCCAGCATGGAGATATAGTCGGCGCGCTGCGTAGCCGTATGCCCCTCGGTCAGCGCCTCATCGCGCCGGACTGCGATCCGGCACATCTCCTCATAGACCTCCGAGCCGCGCGGCGTGGTGGTGACCATGATGTCGCGCTTGCGCTCCACCCGCTTGCGCTCGATGAGGCCGCTCTTCTCGAAATGCGCGACCGTGCGTCCCACCTGGCTCTTGTCGCGGCCCATGATCTCGATAAGCCGGGCGAGCGGCAGCGGCTCATATTCGCCGATCTGCGAGAGGATCATCCACTGGAAGTTGGAAAGGCCCTGCTCGCGCTGATAGGCCAGCATGGCGCTGCGGCGCAGATAGGAGGCAAGCGAGGTGAGCTGCGGTCCGATGAGCGTGCCGATGCCGGCCTTGTCCTCCACATCCTCGAAGGAGGGGATGGGTGGCGGCGGCGGCCCCTGCCCCGCCGCGGCGGCCTCGGCGGAAAGCTGGCGCTCGCGCGCATAGATCTGCGCGGCGCGCACGGTCAGCGCCTGAGTCATCGCGCAGAAGAAGCTGCGCTCCTCCCGCGTGAGGCCCGCGCTCAGCGCCCGGTCGCGCCTGCGGCTGATCGACACCATCGTGTCGAAGAGCCTCTGCCCCGACGGGCGCAGCGTCAGCTTCGCCCGCAGGCTGGCGCGCTCGATATAGCCCAGCGCTTCAAGTGCCTTCACCGCCCGGCTGATCTGCGCCTTTTCGTGTCCCGTGAAGGCCACGAGCGCATTGGAGGGAAGCCCTCCGGCGCCGCCAATCATGGTGATGAGCTGGCGATTGAGCCCGTTAAGTTCGGTAATGCGTCCATAATCATGGGCTCCGCTTTCCCGCAGGAGCCGCAACAAGGTGATGAGCCGCGCACTGACCAGCCGCAGATGCATCGGCTCGGGGTGATCGCCGTCGAGCCCGTTCGTTCCAAAATTCTTCAGCTCGACCTCCCCAAAATCTCGCTGCGAATGTTCCAGATATGCCGCGCTAGAACGGCGCCATGGTAAAGCCGATCCATCGGCCGCAAACGATGATGGTCACCCAAAGCACGATCGAGATCAATCCCGCCGATTTCACGGAAAGCGGGATATAAGGCGTCTCGTCCCAATTCCGCATGGTCCGCATGGTCCAGACATGGAAGATGGCCATGTTGACGCCCGCGCAGGCCATGGCCGCCAGCTTCACCAGGAAATAGCTGTTGGCGGCATAAGTGTGCGGGTTCGAGGTGAAGAGCAAGGCGCCGGATATGGCCGCGATGATGAAGGCGACCCAGGTGACGGGCACGATCGCCCGGCTGAGCTTGCTGATCGGATAATCGCGCGCCGCCCAACCCAGCAGGCGCAGGTCGACCAGGATGATCGTGCCGAAGACGATGGTGATCGTCAGCACGTGGACCACCTCGATCCACGGGAAGAGCACCGGGTCTTCGGCGATGGCGATGCTGAGCCGACTGTCGGCCAGCGCGGTGAGCAGGGATTCGATCATGAGCGTGTCCGCAGTCCCTTCTTGTCAGCCGGCATAGGCGATCCAGCGGCCGAGCCCCATGATGACGGCCCAGAGCAGGAAGATGATGAGTGCGCCCAGCTTGATTCCCGCCGAAACGGGCTGATGAGCGGACATGAAACGGAAGCGCCGCGCGAGCCCGTAACTCAGCAGGGCAGTCGCGACGACCAGCGGCATCTTGATCTGGAAGAGGCTGTTCAGCAGTTCGCGGTCCGGCTCGGCCAGCACCAGCACGGCGCCCGAGAGCAGCAGGACGAGCAAGGAGATGCCGGTCCAGGCGGAGAAGCGCTTGTGCCAGCGCGCCAGCGTCCAGTGCGTGCCCGCAAGACCGAAGGCCCGCAGCGCCACGACGAGCGACGCGGAAAAAACGATGCCGACCGCCAGAATATGGATGCTCTGCGCCGCCGGCACGACCCATAAAAGATCGCGAACCGTTTCATGCGCAGGCATCGCGCTTATCGTCTGGGTCGCCTGTTCCAGCCAGTTCGCCAATCATGCCTCCCCTGTGCGTGATCCACCAGCCCCGGCGCCCCGCTTATGGAGCAGACTAGCAACTCAGTTGATCTTGTCTACCCGCATAACGCGCCGGCGGCGGGTTATTTTGAATGTCGGCTTTGGGGTGGGGGCGAACGGCGGTTATGGTTCAATGGCTGCAAAGGCTCGCTAGCGGCATTCAAA
>CBIMKI010000099.1:0-10236 GCA_966244395.1 uncultured Sphingobium sp.
GACTGCTATCCACCCATGCTCAGGGGCAGTTCGTACTCATCCCGAGTCTGGACCCCGGCAAACCATGCGTTTGCCGGACGGGGGAAGTGCTTGCCCGCGAACAGGAGTTGCCTGGGACGTGGCGTTGGCGATTTTCATGGGGCAGGGCTGGAGTGCCCTTGACGGCAAGGGCCGTTTCGCCCTGCCGGCCGCCTTTCGCAACCCTCTCCAGAACCAGTGCTCCAACCATGGCAGCATGCTCGTGCGCGCCCTTGACGGCCGCCCTTATCTGACGCTGTTCGGCGATCTCCAGGCCCCGGAGTTCCAGTCGAAATTCGAGGAAAAGGAGCGGATTGCGCTCAGCCTCGGTCAGGATTTCGACGACGAGACCAGCTATGCGGATTTCTGGTCCGGCATCCAGTCGGTTTCCATCGACGCGGGCGGCCGCTTTGCCCTGCCGGCCCTCCATGCCCAACATGCCGGCATCACGGACAGCGTCTTCATCGTCGGCGCCGGCCCGCAGATCCAGCTCTGGGACCTCGATGCGCTGGATGCCTCGGCGCCGAAGAATCCCATCGTCAAGGCTGCGCTTGCTGCCGCGCTCAAGGAGCGGGATGCCAGGCGGGGAGGCAAGGCATGACCGCGCGCGCGCCTGATCCCGCACTGTCTCCGCCGCCGCAGCACCGCCCCGTGCTCCTCGATGAAGTCCTTGCCGCGCTCGCCATTGCCCCTGGCGAGCGCCATGTCGATGGGACTTTCGGCGCGGGCGGCTACAGCCGCGCCATGGCCGCGCACGGCGCCCGCGTGTTCGCCATCGACCAGGATCCGGACGCGATCGCCGAGGGGCAGGCCATGGTCGCCGCGAGCGAGGGCGCCATCACGCTCGTGACGGGCAATTTCTCGGAGATGGATGCGCTGCTGCGCGCGGCCGGCATCGATGCGGTGGACGGCGTCACGCTCGACATCGGCGTCTCCTCCATGCAGCTCGACCGCGAGCGGCGCGGCTTTGCCTTCCGCTTCCCCGATGCCCCGCTCGACATGCGCATGAGCCAGTCGGGCGAGACGGCGGCGCAGTGGCTGAACCGCGCCGACGAGAGCGAGATCGCGGACGTGATCTTCCATTATGGCGAGGAGCCGCGCGCGCGCCGCGTCGCACGGGCCATCGTCGCCGCGCGCCCGCTCGCGACGACCGGCGATCTCGTTGCCGCCTGCCACCGCGCGCTCGGCAAGAAGCCCGGCGACAAGACCGATCCGGCGACGCGCACTTTCCAGGCCGTGCGCATCTTCATCAATGCCGAGCTGGAGGCGCTGGAGCGCGGCCTCGAAGCTGCCGAGGCGGTGCTCAAGGAGGGCGGCCGCCTCGCCGTGGTGACGTTCCACAGCCTGGAAGACCGCATCGTCAAGAATTTCCTGCGGGTGCGCTCGGGCCAGGAGTCCGGCGGTTCGCGCCATCGTCCCGAGGCGGCGCGACCCCAGGCGCCCAGCTTCATGAAGCCCGCGCGCGCCGTGCGGCCGGGCGAGGCGGAGCTGCGCGTCAATCCCCGTGCCCGCTCCGCCACTTTGCGCAGCGCCGTGCGCACGGCCGCCCCGGCCTGGGCCCACAATCGCGGAAACCGCAGTTCAGGAGTGTCGTCATGATCGCCATCAAGCGCCTTCAGAGCATCATGTGGATCCTCGTCATCGCGGCCGGCGCCCTCTCGGCCTATCTCATCAGCCTGCGCGTCGCGACCGAGCGGCATGCCGTCGCCAAGATCGAGCGGCAGATCTACGCGACCCGCGCCAACATCCGCTATCTGGAGGTGGAGTTCAGTGCGCGGGCGAACATCCGCCAGCTCGCCGCCTGGAACGCGCGCGACATCAAATATTCGGTGCCCGGCGCCGGCCAGTATCTCGCGAGCGAGCGCGATCTTGCGATGCTCGACAGCCTGGAGCCCAATGGCAACGCCTTCGTCGCGCCGCCGGTCATGGCCGCCATGGCGCAGGCGGAGCCCGCGCAGGCGCAGGCCGTGCCCGTCAAGGCACCGGCGCCCGTCCGCGCGAATGATGAGGGGCTGGCGGTCGTCCGCACCGCCTCGGCCGCTGACGACAAGCCGCGCCCCGTCCCGGCCGTCGCGACCGCCAAGCCCAGCGTCGAGCCGCGCATCGTGCGCCTCATGGACAAGGCCGATCCCGCCCAGCGCCGCGCCATGCGCCTCGCGCAGCTCGAAGCGACGCTGCTCGGCCGCCCGGACACCGCCGAAGGCGGCAGGGCCGGCCGCTGATGGCGACAATCATTGCCCGTCCGGAACGGCGTGGCGGTGGCACCGCGCCCGAGCGGATCGACATGGCGGCGGCTGCTTATGGCCGCATCATGCTCATGCTGCTCCTGCTGCTGGCCGCGACGCTGGTGCTGGCCGGGCGGATGATATGGATCGGCGTCGAGGCCAATGCGCGTGACCGCAATGCCGGCAGCGCCACGCCCATTCCCATGCGCGCCGACATCGTCGATCGCAACGGCGTGCCCCTCGCGCGCAATATCGATGGCTATGCCATTGCCGTGCGCCCCGCGCGGCTGCTTGGCGACAAAAGCGAGCTGGCCCGGCGCCTGCACGAGATTTTCCCCGAGCAGAGCGCGCAGTCCTTCTACGCCATCCTGACCAGCGGCAAGGGCTGGGCCTATCTGCGCCGCCGTGCGCTGCCCGCCGAGGTGTCGGCCGTCAATGCGCTGGGCGAGGTCGGCATCGAGTTCCCGCGCGAGAAGAGCCGCCTCTATCCGCAGCGCACGCTCGCGGCCCATCTCATCGGTTTCACCAATATCGACGGGCATGGCGGCATGGGCGTCGAGCGCGCCTTCGACGATCGGCTGGTCGATCCGGCGATGCGCGGCGCGCCGCTCATGCTCTCCATCGACGCGCGCGTGCAGGGCGCGCTGGAGGAGGAGATGGCGCGCGGTGTCGCCATCCAGAGCGCCAAGGGCGCCGCGGGCATCGTGCTCGATGCGACCAATGGCGAGGTTGTCGCCATGGCCTCGCTGCCCACCTACAATCCCAATCGGCTGGATGCTGCCGCCGCCACCAACGGCAGCTGCGAGGAGTCGACGCGCTGCAACCGGGTGGTGCAGGCGCTCTATGAACTCGGCTCCACCTTCAAGCCGCTCTCCATCGCCGTCGCCATGGATGCGGGCGTGGTCACCAGCATGGCCAAGACCTATGATGCGACCGCGCCGCTGCCCATCGCCGGCTTCCGCATCAAGGACGATCATCCGCTCGGCCGCTGGATTAACGTGCCCGAGACGCTGGTTCATTCGAGCAACATCGCCACGGCCCGCATCGTGGACGAAATGGGCTCCGAGCCCCTCCAGCGCGCGTTCGAGGCGCTGGAGTTCCGCAGCCGCCCCTCCATCGAGCTGCGCGAGCGCGCCGGCACGCTCTGGCCTTCGAACTGGGGGCGCCTCACCAACATGACCGTTTCCTATGGCCATGGCATAGCGGTCACACCGCTGCATCTCGCCAGCGCCTATGCCGCCTTGGTCAATGGGGGCGTGTGGCATCCCGCCACCGTGGTGAAGCGTAAGCCCGGCGCGCGCATCGAGTCGCGCCGCGTCTTTTCCGAGGCGACGAGCGCGCGGATGAACCAGCTGCTGCGCATGATCGTGCAGAACGGCACCGGCCGCAGCGCCAATGCGGAGGGCTATCGTGTCGGGGGAAAGACCGGCTCGGCTGAGAAGCCGCATAATGGCGGCTATGCGCGTCGCTCGCTGGTCACGACCTTCGCCGCGGCCTTCCCGATGGAGAGCCCGCGCTACATCGTGCTGGTCATGATGGACGAGCCGCAGGGAAGCGCGCAATATCCCGGTCTGCGCACGGCGGCGTGGACGGCAGCGCCGGTGGTCAAGGCCTTTGTCGAGCGGGCTGGTCCCATGCTCGGCGTGCTGCCGGAGGCCAATCGCGACGTCGACACGTCCGAGCTGTTGCCGCTGCTGCACAAAGACAAGGAGAGTGATTGATGCAGCTCTCCCAGCTCATGCCGGGACTTGACCAGCGCACGGGCGAGCGCCGCGTCACCGGCTTTGCCATCGACAATCGCAAGGTCGCGCCGGGCGCCGTCTTCGGCGCGTTCGAGGGCGCGCGCGTCAATGGCGAGGATTTCATTCCCGCTGCCATCGCCGCCGGTGCCATCGCAGTGGTCGCCCGCCCGCAGGCCAGGGTGGAGGGCGCGGTCCATATCGCGAGCGACGAGCCCCGCCGCCTCTTCGCGCAGCTCGCCGCGCAATTCTATGCGCCCTATCCGGGCACCGTGGTCGCCGTCACCGGCACCAACGGCAAGACCTCCACGGTCGAGTTGACGCGCCAGCTCTGGCGCATGGCGGGCGAGAAATCGGCGAGTATCGGCACGCTCGGCGTCACCACATCGGTGGATCAGGTGTCGACCGGCCTTACGACGCCGGACATCGTGACCTTCCTCTCCAACATGGCCGGCCTCGCGCGCGAGGGCATCGGCCATGTCGCTTATGAAGCCTCCAGCCACGGCCTTGCGCAATATCGCAGCGAGGGGCTGCGCGTCATGGCCGGCGCCTTCACCAATCTGAGCCGCGATCATCTCGATTATCACGGCACGATGGACCATTATTTCGCCGCCAAGATGCGCCTGTTCGACGAGGTTGTGGCGGCCGACGGCGCGGCGGTCGTCTGGGCGGACGACCCGCGCGCGGGCGAAGTGATCGATCATGTTCGCGCGCGCGGCCTCACGCTCCTCACCGTGGGCACGCAGGGCGAGACGCTGCGCCTGGTCGAGCGCACGCCCACCCAGCTCGGCCAGACGCTGCGGATCGAGGCGGAGGGCGCGCTCCACAAGGTCGATCTGCCGCTCATCGGCGCTTATCAGGCCGCAAATGCGCTGACGGCGGCGGGGCTGCTGCTGGCGACGGGCGGAGCGCTCAAGGATGTGCTCGGCCATCTCGCGCGGGTGCAGCCGGTGCGCGGCCGGCTCGAGCGCGCGGTCATCACGCGGGCAGGCGCGCCCGTCTATGTCGATTATGCACACACGCCCGATGGGCTGCGCGCCGCCATCGAGGCGCTGCGGCCGCATACCGCCGGGCGGCTCATCACTCTGTTCGGCGCGGGCGGCGACCGCGATGCCGGCAAGCGCCCGCTGATGGGTCAGGTGGCGAGCGACCTTTCGGACGTGGTGATCGTCACGGACGACAATCCGCGCGGCGAGGACCCGGCCGCCATTCGCGCCGCCATCCTCGCGGGCACGCCCGGCGCGCAAGAGATCGGCGGGCGCCGCGACGCTATCGCGCGGGCCATCGCGCAGGCGCAGCCGGGCGACATCGTGCTGCTGGCGGGCAAGGGCCACGAGCAGGGGCAGATCATCGGGGACCGGGTCTTGCCCTTCGATGACGTGGCCGTCGCGCGGGAGTGTGCCGCGTGACGCCGCTCTGGACGGGCGAGGCGATCGCAAACGCTTGCGGCGGGGCGCTTTCGGCGCCCTTCGCCGTTTCGGGCGTCGCGTTCGATAGCCGCGAGGTCCAGCCCGGCGACCTGTTCGTCGCCATGAAGGGCGAGAGCGCGGACGGCCATGACTTCATCCCCCGCGCCCTCGCGGCGGGCGCCGCCGGGCTGCTGGTCGACCGCCCAGTCGATGCGCCGCATGTCCGCGTCGCCGACAGTTTCGCGGGGCTGGTGGCCTTGGGCCGGGCCGCGCGCGCCCGCACGGCCGCGAAGATCGTGGGCGTCACCGGCTCGGCCGGCAAGACCGGCACCAAGGAGGCGCTTTACCGCGCTTTCGACCGGATGAGCTTCGGCGCCGCCCACCGTTCCCTGAAGAGCTACAATAATCATGTCGGCGTGCCGCTTTCGCTCGCCCGCATGCCGGCCGCGACGCGCTACGGCGTGTTCGAGATGGGCATGAACCATGAGGGCGAGTTGCGCGCCCTGACCGCGCAGGTCCGCCCCCATGTCGCCCTCGTCACCACCATCGCGCCCGCGCACATCGAATATTTCGGCACCGAGGCGAAGATCGCGCAGGCCAAGGCCGAGATATTCGAGGGGCTGGTCGAGGGCGGCGCCGCCGTCGTTCCCTTCGACAGTCCGCACCGCGACCTGCTCGTCCGCGCGGCCGAGCCTCATGCGGGCCGCATCCTCACCTTCGGTTTCGGCGAGGGCGCGGACGTCCGCATGGTCGAGTCCGCGCCCGCCGAGAGCGGCGGCACGCTCGTCAATGCGCGGCTGCCCGGCGGCAATTTGAGCTTCACGCTTTCCATGCCGGGCCGCCACTGGATCGCCAATGCGCTCGCCGTCCTTGCCGCGGTCCACGCCGCGGGCGGCGATCTCGCCGTGGCGGGCCTTGCCCTCGCGCGCCTGCCCGGCCTGCCGGGCCGGGGCGAGCGCCGCGCTGTCCATATGGCGCAAGGCGGCGAAGCGCTGCTGATCGATGAATCCTACAATGCCAATCCCGCCTCCATGGCCGCGACGTTGCTTCAACTCGGCGAGGAGCGGGGGCGCCGCCGCGTCGCCATATTGGGTGCGATGAAGGAGCTGGGCGATCAGTCCGACGCGCTCCATGCCGGCCTTGCCGATGCGATACTGGCGGCCGGCGTGGACCATGCACTGCTCGTCGGCGCGGAGATGGCGCCGCTCGCCGATGCGCTTGCGGGCCGCGTCGCGGTCGATCATGTGGCGGGCGCCGACGCGGCCCTGTCGCGCGCGGCGGAGATTCTCAAGGATGGAGATGTGGTTCTGGTAAAGGGTTCCAACAGCGTCGGCCTCTCGCGCCTCGTTCATGCGCTCGCGGTGGAGGCGGCCTGATGCTCTACTGGCTTGCCGAGCAGATCGGGTTTCCCGGCATACTCAATCTCTTCCGCTACCTGACCTTCCGTGCCGGCGCGGCCATCGTGACGGCGCTGGTCATCGGCCTCGTCATCGGTCCGCGCTTCATCGGCTGGCTGCGCGTGCGTCAGGGCAAGGGGCAGCCGATCCGCGACGATGGGCCGCAGACTCATCTCGCCAAGCGCGGCACGCCCACCATGGGCGGGCTCATGATCCTGACCGCGCTGGTCGCCGCCGTGCTGCTCTGGATGAACGTGGCGTCCATCTACCTCTGGGCCTGCCTCATCGTCACGCTTGGTTTCGGCGCGATCGGCTTCATGGACGATTATGACAAGGTGACGAAGGCGAGCCACAAGGGCCTCTCCGCCCGCGCGCGCCTGCTTGCCGAGTTCGCCATTGCCGGCTTTGCCACCTGGCTCATCGTCAGCCGCACCGGCACCATGCTCTATCTGCCCTTCTGGAGCGGCGGCGCCATCGATCTGGGGCCGCTTTATTATGTCTTCGGCGCCTTCGTCATCGTCGCCTTCGGCAATGCCGTGAACCTGACGGATGGGCTCGATGGCCTCGCCTCCATGCCGGTCGTCGTCGCCTGCATGGCCTTCATGCTCATCGTCTATCTCGTGGGCCGCGCCGATTATGCCGCTTATCTCGGCATTCCCCATGTGCCGGGCGCGGGCGATCTCGTCATCCTGTGCGGCGCGATCATCGGCGCCTGCCTTGCCTTCCTTTGGTACAATGCGCCGCCCGCCGCCGTGTTCATGGGCGATACCGGGAGCCTGGCGCTGGGCGGCACCATCGGCGTCATCGCCGTGGTCGCGCATCACGAGATCGTGCTGGGCATCGTCGGCGGCCTGTTCGTGGTGGAGGCGCTGAGCGTCATCATCCAGGTCTTCTTCTACAAGCGCACCGGCAAGCGGGTGTTCCGCATGGCGCCCATCCACCATCATTTCGAGCAACTGGGCTGGGCTGAATCCACGGTCGTCATCCGCTTCTGGATCATCTCCTTCGTGCTGGCGCTCGCCGGCCTTGCCACGCTCAAGCTGCGATGATCGTCTCGGAGGCCTTTCGCGGAAAACGCTATGCGGTGCTCGGCCTCGCGCGCTCGGGCCTGGCCACGGTCGAGGCGCTGGCCGCCAGCGGCGCCTGGGTCATCGCCTGGGACCAGCGCGAGGATGCGCGCGCGCTCGTCGCGGGCAAGGCGGTGCTGGGCGATCCGCTGGAGATGGAGCTGCGGGGGCTCGATGCCATCGTCGTCTCGCCCGGCGTTCCGCTCAATCGCCATCCCATAGCGGCCCGTGCCCGCGCGGCGGGCGTTCCGATCATCGGCGATATCGAGCTGTTCGCGCGCGCCCGGCCCACGCTGCCGCCGCACCGCGTCGTCGGCATCACCGGCACCAACGGCAAGTCGACCACCACCGCGCTCGTCCACCATATCGTGCGCAATGCCGGCCTGCCGACGCGCATGGGCGGCAATATCGGCCTGCCGATCCTGGGGCAGGAGCCGCTCAATGCCGGCGGCGTCTATGTGCTGGAGCTGTCGAGCTACCAGATCGACCTCACCTACAATCTCGATTGCGACGTTGCCGTGCTCCTCAACGTCACGCCCGATCATCTCGATCGCTATGACGGGTTCGAGGGCTATGTGGATGCCAAGGCGCGTCTCTTCGCCATGCAGTCCCCGGCCCATGCCGCCGTCATCGCCATGGATGATCCGGTGACGCGCCGCGTCGCGCTCGGCGTGCCGCATGCGCGCACGGTCACCGCCGCATCCGTCGACCCCGTGCTCCAGCTGCGCTGGCCCGCGCTGCAAGGGCCGCACAATGCGCAGAATGTGGCGGTCGCGCTCGCCGTGGCCGATGCGCTCGGCATTCCGCAGAAGACCGCGCTCGACGCGCTGGAGAGCTACGCCAGCCTGCCGCACCGCATGCAGGGCGTGGGGACGGTCGGCGGGGCGCTCTACGTCAACGACAGCAAGGCGACCAATGCCGCCTCCACCGCGCCGGCGCTTGCCGCCTGGCCGCCGGCCGAGGGGCGGCCGCGTATCCACTGGATTCTGGGCGGCCTCGCCAAGAGCGACGATCTCGATGAGTGCGCCGCGGGATTCCCCAATGTCGCTCATGCCTATACCATCGGCGAGGCCGGGCCTCTCTTCGCGCGGCTGCTGCGGGAGGCGGATATTCCGGTCGAAGAGTGCGAGCTTCTGGTGACGGCGGTCACGCAGGCAGCGGCGCGGGCACGGCCCGGCGACGTGGTGCTGCTTTCGCCGGCCTGCGCCTCGTTCGACCAGTTCAGGGATTTCGAGGCGCGCGGCGATGCCTTCGCCGCCGCCGTCGCGGCGCTCGGCGCGCAGGGGCAAGGGGGAAGTGCGGCATGAGCAGTGAATCCGGCAAGCCCGGCGAGGACGCGGCCCCCGCCGATCGCATGGCCCAGCTCGATCTTGCGCTGGCGCCGCTGCGGCCGCGCGCCAGCCCGCGCGCCAAGCTGGACCGCGCCTTCGCGCCCCTGCGCGGCCGTCAGGTGCGTCCCCTGCCGCGCGAGCGCACGGCGCTCGCCGCCTGGTTCTGGGAGATCGACCGGGTCTTGCTCGGCCTCATCATTGTGCTCATGGCCATCGGCCTCGTCGCCGTCGCCGCCGCCTCGCCGGTCGCCGCCATCGATCGCTCGACCAGCGACGTCTCGGTCGCCTCGCTCTATTATTTCTACCGCCAGCTCATGTGGATCGTGCTGGGCTTCGGCGTCATGATCTTCGTGAGCATGATGCCGCGCGACAAGGCACGCCGCATGGCCGTCGCCTGCGCCGTCATCTTCGGCGTCTCACTCGTCATCGTGCCGCTGGTCGGCACGGAGATCAACGGCGCGACCCGCTGGCTGGGCGGCGGGCTCTTCCGCTTCCAGCCCTCCGAGTTCCTGAAACCTGCCTTCGTCGTCGCCATCGCCTGGCTGCTCTCGCTGCGCGCGCGCGATCCCTCGCTGCCGGTCGTGCCCCTGACCTTCATGCTGACCGCCATCGTCGCGCTGCTGCTCATGCGCCAGCCCGATTTCGGGCAGACGGTGGTGTTCTGCGCGATGTGGGCGGCGCTGCTGCTCATGGCGGGCGAGTCGATGAAGCTGATGGGCGGCGTCGCCATGGGCGGCATCGGTCTCTTCGTCGCCACTTATCTGTTCTACGACAATGGCCGCGAGCGCATCAACAGCTTCCTCGGCCTCAGCCCGGATCTGGGCGGCGGCCCCACGCAGGTGGAACTGGCGCATCGCACCATCAGCCATGGCGGCCTCACCGGCGTCGGCCCCGGCGGCGGCACGGCCAAGTTCAACCTGCCCGAGGCGCATACCGATTATATCTTCTCGGTGATCGGCGAGGAATTCGGCATCATCGCCTGCATCGCCATTGCCCTGCTCTATTTCGCCATCGTCGCGCGCGTGCTGCTGCGCCTGCTCGACGAGGACG
>CBIMKI010000100.1:0-10099 GCA_966244395.1 uncultured Sphingobium sp.
CGGGACAGTGAGCAGACGCATCTGGTGGAGCTGGCCGGCATTTTCGTGCAGATCGGCCTTGTGCCGAACACCGAGTTTCTGACGGACACGGTGGCGCTCACCACCCGTGGCGAGATCGAGGTCGACGCACGCGCCCACACTTCGCGCGAGGGCATCTTCGCGGCGGGCGACGCGACGACTGTGCCCTACAAGCAGATCGTCATCGCCATGGGGCAGGGTTCGACGGCGGCGCTTTCCGCCTTCGATTATCTCATCCGCCTCGCGCCGGAAGAGGCGCAGAGCCAGGCGGCTTAGTTATAGCCACCCTTAGGGATGACATGAAAAAAAAGGCCCCGCCGGAGCGTTCCGGCGGGGCCTTTTCTCTTGGTGATACCCGCGTGCTCAGTTCAGCACGACGATGGCGATGCGGCGATTTTCGGCGCGCCCGTCGCGGGTGTTGTTCGGCGCGACGGGATGCTCCTCGCCATAGCTGATCGTCGCCATGCGGGCGGCGGCGATGCCCTGGCTGTGAAGATAGCGATAGGCGGCCTTGGCGCGGGCCTCGCCCAGGCGCAGATTGCCGTCCTCCGAGCCGGTGTTATCCGTGAAGCCCTGAATTTCCAGGAATACATTCTTGTTGTCGGTCTTGAGCTGGGTCGCGAGCTGGGCAAGCCGCGACTTGGCCTCTTCCGAAAGCGCCGACTTGTCGACCGGGAACTTGACGCTCGCATCGCTCATGACGACGGTATAGTTGAACTTGCCTTCGGCTAGCTTGCCGGCGGCATCGGCACGGCGCAGCGCCTCGTTGGCGGTCTCGTCGGCCTTGGTGATACGGCCGTCCTGGTCGGTATCGACGCCTTGCTGCTGCTGCTGGGCGATGGCGACCTGCTCGCGAACGAATTTCTTGGTGGCGCACCCGCTCAGGGCGAGGGCCGTGAGGGAAAGGGCAGTGACGGCGGCGATCCGGCGTGCATTCTTCATTCTGGTTCCTGACTTTGCCAATTTGACGGAGCGAAATACGGCACCTCGCGGTGCGGTTCCCCGCTGGTCCGGCTGCTATGGTCAATTCAAGATGAACCGTGTTCGTGAGGAGGCGGGCGGACCGTGTTTCGGGACGGACCGTTGAAGATTGGGCGGCCCATCCCCAGATGGGACGAGGTTGACCCCCGGAGCCGCGGGGGGTAAGGCGCGGCTTCTCCATTCCTCGCAGGCCGAAGGCAAGCATGCTGTTCACTTTCCTCCTCGTCGTCCAGGCCGTGATTGCGTTCGCGCTCGTCACGGTGATCCTGATGCAGCGCTCGGAAGGTGGCGGCCTGGGCATGGGCGGCAGCCCTTCGGGTCTCATGTCGGCGCGCGGCGCGGCGGACTTCCTTACACGTGCCACCACAATCCTGGCGACGCTGTTCGTGGGGCTGAGCATCGTCCTTGCGGTCCTCGCGGCGACTCAACATCGCGGGCAGGGGGTCGACACCTCGCTGGTCGGCTCGACCAGCTCGGCGCTGGAGCAGGACGCGCAGCAGTCTGCGGAAGGGACTTCTCAGGCCACGCCGGTGCCGGCGGCCAATGAGGCCGTGCCGCTCCAGTAAGCGGCTTACATAAATTTTTTTATGGCGGACGGATTCGTCCGCTTGCCCATTCACGTCAAAACAGCTTAGGCCTCTCCTCCCATGGCGCGGTTCATTTTCATCACCGGCGGCGTGGTTTCTTCGCTCGGAAAAGGCCTCATGGCCGCTTCGCTCGGCGCGCTTCTCCAGGCGCGCGGCTACCGGGTGCGGACGCGCAAGTTCGATCCCTATCTCAATGTCGATCCCGGCACGATGTCGCCCTATCAGCATGGCGAAGTCTATGTGACGGACGACGGGGCCGAGACCGATCTCGACCTTGGTCATTATGAGCGCTTCACGGGCGTGGCGAGCCGCCAGGCGGACAATGTGACGCAGGGCCGCATCTACCAGACCATCATCCAGCGCGAGCGACGCGGCGACTATCTGGGCGCGACGGTGCAGGTCATCCCGCACGTCACCGATGAGATCAAGAAATTCGCGCTCGCCGAGACGAACGATGTCGACTTCGTGCTCTGCGAGATCGGCGGCACGGTGGGTGATATCGAGAGCCTGCCTTTCATGGAGGCGATCCGCCAGCTCAAGAACGAACTGCCACGCGATCACTGCATCTTCGTGCACGTGACCCTGGTGCCCTATCTCGCGGCTGCTGGCGAGCTGAAGACCAAGCCCACGCAGCATAGCGTGCGGGAGCTGACCTCGCTCGGCATTCAGCCCGATATCCTGCTGTGCCGCTGCGAGCATCCCCTGCCCGAGAGCGAGCGCGCCAAGATCGCGCTCTTCTGCAACGTCCGCAAGGAAGCGGTGATTCAGGCGCTCGACGCGCCAAACATCTACTCCGTGCCCGCGCAATATCATGCCGAGGGACTGGACGAGGAAGTGCTGCGCGCCTTCGGCATCGAGACCGAGCGCCTGCCGGATCTGACGCGCTGGTTCGACATCATGGACCGCTACGATAATCCCGAGGGTGAAGTGACCATCGGTGTCGTCGGCAAATATGTCGGGCTCCAGGACGCCTACAAGTCATTGAACGAGGCGCTCATCCATGGCGGCCTCGCCAATCGCGTGAAAGTCAACATCCACTGGATCGACGCCGAGCTGTTCGAGCAGCCGGACAGCGACATTGCCGCCAAGCTGGAGCCGATGCACGCCATCCTCGTGCCCGGCGCCTTCGGATCGCGCGGCGCGGAGGGCAAGATCGCCTCCATCCGCTTCGCCCGCGAGCGGCGCGTGCCTTATTTCGGCATCTGCTTTGGCATGCAGATGGCCTGCATCGAAGGCATGCGCAACCTCGTCGGCGTGGAAGATGCGAGTTCCACGGAATTCGGCCCTACCAAGGAGCCGGTCGTCGGTCTCATCACAGAGTGGATGAGCAAGGAAGGCTTGCAGAAGCGCGAGGCGGGCGGCGACCTGGGTGGCACCATGCGCCTGGGCGCCTATGAGGCGCAGCTTTCGCCCAACAGCCATGTCGCGCAAATCTATGGCGACACCAGCATCCGGGAACGCCACCGGCACCGCTGGGAAGTGAACATGGCCTATAAGGACCGGCTCGAGGATACGGGCCTGATCTTTGCGGGCATGTCGCCGGACGGTACGCTGCCTGAGATCGTGGAGCGGCCCGACCATCCCTGGTTCGTCGCGGTGCAGTTCCACCCGGAACTCAAGTCCAAGCCCTTCGATCCGCATCCGCTCTTCGCCAGCTTCATTGCTGCGGCGGTCAAGCAGAGCCGGCTGGTCTGATTCCGTTTCCCTGACGCGTGAAGGGCGCCCGGCCGGTCTGGCCAGGCGCCCTCGCTTCACAGCCTCGTTACGTCCGTGGGGGGAGAGACGCAGGAGGCCGTGGGGTGGGGTCAGGCGGCGTCCTTGTCGCCCTTGAGGTCGATGACCTCGCCCTTGCCGTTGATGGCGATCTTGCGTGGCTTCATGGCGTCGGGCACTTCGCGGACCAGGTCGACGACGAGCAGGCCGTCGGCGAGGCTGGCATTTGCCACCCGCACGAAGTCGGCAAGTTCGAAGCGACGCTCGAAATTGCGGTTGGCGATGCCCAGGTGCAGGAACTTCGCGCGATCCTCGTTGCTGGCCTCTTCCTTGCGGCCGGAAATCTGAAGCAGATTCTGCTGGGCGGTGATGTCGATCTCGTCCGCCTTGAAACCGGCGATGGCGAGTGTGACACGATAGCTGTCCTCGCTCACGCGCTCGATGTTGAACGGCGGATAATTGTCGCTCTGCTGAAGGCGGGCGCTGTTCTCGATGAGATCGAACAGGCGATCGAAGCCGACGGTCGAGCGGCGATAGGGGGTAAGGTCGAACGTGCTGCGCATGGTTCAAATCCTCTTGTTTGAGCGTGTTTGACTGCGATTGCCGAACCCGCACAGGCGGCGCCCGGCGCATCACCGGCCCCATCATGGCAGCCGGATGAATTATAGATGGTCGCGCGTCATGGTGTTTCAAGAGGGTTGCATTTAGCGACGGATATTTTATCGTCGGGGTGCGCAGGGAGTCCAAAAAGACTAAGCGCCCAGACCGTTGCCGGTCCGGGCGCCCGTGGACGATAGTTCGTCTCCCCCTTGGTGCCGACCTCACGCACCCCCATGGCCCCCTCAAGCTTAAGGGCGGAAGTTCGGCATCCCTGAACCACGGCCCTGCTATGAAAAGCCAGTGTTTCGTCGCTAGAGCTAAAAGAGCCACCTGCCGGAGTCACGGACCAAGTGAGCGCGCATTAAAATTACCTGAATGGCTGTGCCAAATAGGCAACATCGGCTTTACGCGCAGGTCAGCCCTGTGAAAGCCTTCGCGGAAGGTCAGCCACTTGCCAGCATGAAGACGGGATCATAGAGGTGCGAGCTATCCCCTCGGAGGCGAACCACAGCGCCATGATCCTCAACCGCTACGAAAAGATGATTGCGCGACGCTATCTGCTGCCCGGCAAGGGGGAAGGCTTTATCTTCCTCGTCGGCGTCATCAGTCTCGTGGCCGTGATGCTGGGCGTCGCCGCGCTCATCACGGTGATGAGCGTGATGAACGGCTTCCGCGCCGAACTGTTCGACAAGATCGTGGGACTCAACGGCCATGCGGTCGTGCAGGGCTATGATAATCGCCTTTCCAATTGGGAGGAAATTGCCGAGCTGGCCCGCAAGACGCCGGGCGTCACCAGCGCGACGCCGCTAATCGAGCAACCGCTGCTTGCCACCTATAACGGGCGGGTGGAGGCAGCGATCGTGCGCGGCATGACCGACCGGGACATCCACACTAATCCTTCCATCAACGGCAAGGTGATCGCGGGCAATCTCACCGATGTGCGCACGGACAGCGGCAAAATCGCGGTCGGTTCGCGCCTTGCCGAGAATCTTGGGCTCACACTCGGGCAGACGCTCAGCATCGTCAACCCGGCCGGGCGCTCCACGCCCTTCGGCACGGTGCCGCGCCAGATCGCCTATGAGGTGGGCGCGATCTTCGAGATCGGCATTTACGATTTCGACGACAAGTTCGTCATCATGCCGATGGCGGACGCGCAGACGCTGCTGATGCTGGACGACAAGGTGGGCATGATCGAGGTGCAGACCGCCGATCCGGACAAGGTGGCGCAGATCCTCGCGCCGCTCGCCGAGAAGGTGCGGGACAGGGCCGTGATCGTCGACTGGCGGCAGATGAACTCCAGCCTGTTCGAGGCGCTGCAGGTCGACCGGGTGGTCTCCTTCGTCATCCTCTCGCTGCTCATCCTCATTGCCGTGTTCAACATCCTCTCCTCGCTCATCATGTTGGTCTGGGCCAAGAAGCGGGACATCGCAATCCTGCGCACCATGGGCGCGTCGCGCCGCAGCCTGCTGCGCATCTTCGTGACGGTGGGTGTCTCCATCGGCACCATCGGCACGATGGCGGGCGCGCTGCTGGGCTTCACCCTGCTCTATTTCCGCCAAGGGCTGCTGGACGGCGTGCAGACATTGACTGGGCAGCAGATCTGGGACCCTTCCGTGCGCTTCCTCACGCTGCTGCCCTCCAAGCCCGATCCGTTCGAGATCGTCGGCATCTGCCTGATGGGCATCGGCTTCTCCTTCCTGTCGACACTCTATCCGGCCTATCGCGCGGCTAATACCGATCCGGTGGAGGTGCTGCGCTATGAGTGACGTGCTTGTCGTCCGCGGCCTGACCCGCAGCTTCACGCAGGGCGAGGCGACCATCGAGGTGCTGCGCGGCGTCGACCTGACGGTCGGCAGCGGCGAGATCGTGGCGCTGCTCGGCCCCTCCGGTTCGGGCAAGTCGACATTGCTCCAGGCGGTGGGCCTGCTGGAAGGGGGCTATGGCGGCTCCATCCGCCTCGCCGGCGTCGAGGCGGCGAAGGAGAGCAATGACGGGCGAACGCGTCTGCGCCGCGACAAGCTGGGCTTCGTCTATCAGTTCCACCATCTGCTGCCCGATTTCACGGCGCTGGAAAATGTGCTGCTGCCCCAGCTCATCTACGGCGCCAGCGACGCGGAGGGGCGCGAGCGCGCGGCGGCGCTGCTCGGCGATCTCGGCCTTGCCGGGCGGCTCAACCACCGGCCCAGTGCCTTGTCGGGCGGCGAGCAGCAGCGCGTGGCCGTGGCCCGGGCACTGGCGAACCGGCCGGCGCTGGTGCTGGCCGATGAGCCGACGGGCAATCTGGACGAGCGCACGGCCGATGTGGTGTTCGACGAATTTGTGCGGTTGGTGCGCGGCCAGGGATCGGCGGCGCTCATCGCCACGCATAATGAGCGGCTGGCGGCGCGCATGGACCGGATGATCCGCCTCCATGACGGCCGGGTCGAAGAATAGCCGGGAAAGGAAGGCGCATGGCGACGATTCTCATCACGGGTGCCAATCGGGGTATCGGCCGGGAGCTGGCGCGCCAATATGCCGCGGAAGGGCATGAGATCATCCGCACCATGCGCGGCGGTCATGAGCCGGACGATCTGCCGGGGACGGTGCTGCGGCTGGAAGTGACCGATGCACAGTCCGTCGCGGATATGGCGGCCGCGCTCAAGAATCGCACCATCGACCTCATCATCAACAATGCCGGCGTCATCGGGCCGGACATGGCGCGGCAGACCAGCCTCGACATGGATTTCGACGGGTTCCTGCGCACGCTGGAGATCAATACGCTCGGCCCGCTGCGCGTCACGCAAGCGCTGCTCCCCAATCTGCGCGCGGCGGGCAATGCCCGGATCGCGGTCATCTCCAGCCGCATGGGCCAGCTTGACGGCACGTTCGGCGGCCCCTCGGGCTTCGTCGCCTATCGCGCTTCCAAGACGGCGGTGAACAAGGTTTTTCAGTGCCTCGCGGCGGATCTCAAGGGCGAGGGCATTGCCGTCGCCATGCTGCATCCCGGCTATGTCCGCACCGACATGGGCGGGCCGGGCGCGGACATCGACGTGGCGGACAGCGCCGCCGGCATCCGCAAGGTGCTGGCCGGACTGGATCTAGCGAACACGGGGTGCTTCGTGGCCTATGACGGGACGCCGCTCGCCTGGTAGCGGATCATGGACAGGGAACGACAGGGTTAACGATAGATTGGCGGGTGCCCAAATTCCTATCAAGTTAGGATAATAGGCGCGGGCCGGCTGGCTTAGCTCCCGTCAGGCAGGGCAGGTGCCGGCGCCCGAGCGTCTTTGCCCGGGCTGCGCGCGGGCGGCGGCGTGGGGCGCTCCGGCCAGGCGAGCGCCTGACGCCCGGCTTTTCCGCCTTCGCAGGCGCACATGCTTCGTCATGGCGAGGCCGGGGCAGCCGGGCGGCGCCATCAAGGCGTGCGAGACCGGCCGGATTGCCGCGCGGCTGCGTCGCTCGCAATGACGGTTCAGCCTTGCCGGATCATGCCCTGATTAATTCGCCAGGGCGGTCAGGCGGCCGGGGTCGATGCTGGCGACGGCGGCCTTGAGCTGGTCAATGCTGTCCGCCTCGCCTTCCGCCTGGATGAAGAAGCGCTGGCCGATCATCGTGGCATATTCGCCGCTGCCGGACTTGCGCCATTTCTCGACGACCAGCCGGCCGTCGCGGGTGGTGGTGCGCTCATAGCCGTCCGCATCCTCCTGATTGGATTCGACGCCGAAGGCCGCGCCCAGGCCGGCCATGGCGCCCATGGCCGCCATGTCCGCGACGCTGAGCGTGATGCGCTTGTCGCCGGCTTCATAGGTGCCCTGCGCGCGGCTGCCGGCGGGGCCGGCCTTCACGCTCTCGACTGCCGTGCGGATGTAGCCGCCGATGGTGGCGGGAAGGAGGGCCTGGAGATCGGCCGGGGCGATGGTCTTGCCGTTACCCGCCTGGACGGCCTGCTCCATGTTCCGCGCGGCCTGCTCGATCTTGCTCGTGTCGACCGTCACGTCAGCGCCGGGGACGGTGATGGTCATGTCGCCGCCGTCGCGCCCACCCCAGTCGCCACCGGAGATCGCGCCGAACGGGCCGAAGCCCGCCACGCGGCCGACCGTGCCGGCGACCGCGCTCACGACCAGCGCCAGCACGACCACGCAGGCGAGCGTGACGGCCGTGAAGCCCACCGCCTTCTCGCGCGGGATGCCGAGCAGCGTTTGCGCCCCCATGTTGAAGAGATAGAGCGAATAAAGCGAGAGGATGAGGGCAATGACGCCGAGCGAGGGAATGAGATTGAGCGCGCCCGCCAGCCAGGCGGCGGTGAGGGAATAGACGGTGAGCTTGAAGGCACTGCGCCCGCTTGCCTCGCCGCCGAATTTGGGCGCGAGCGTCCTGGCGATGAATGCGATGATGAAGATGCCCACCAGCCCCGCGACATAGCTGCCGATGGCATTGGCGAGGCCGCCCAGCAGCGAAGGACGGAAGCGGAACCAGAAGCCGCCAAAGCCGAAGAGCTGCCCGCCGAGGAAGGACGCGGCCGGACCGATGGCGGCGAGGGGCAGGGCATAGCGCGTGAAGATCTCGCCGCTGGGCGTCGCGTCCCGATCGATGACGGGCCAAGTCTCGCGCGGCTTGAGCAGGATGGCCTTGGCGCGCTCGACGATCGAGACGGTGTTCACGCTGACCGGGTCATTCTCCATAGCGCCTCTCCCCTGGCGGGCTTAACCTATATCCATATGGACCATGTTCGATGCGGCGATGCAAGCGGGCGCATGGTGCGAGAGGAGCAGTCGCGCCAGAAAAGCCTGTGGAAAAGCCCGGGCCGCCCTTTTCACCGGCGCCCGCGCACCCCATAGTGCCGGCATGGCTCACGCCCCTTATGTGCCCCTGCGCAACCTCTCCGCTTATTCGCTGCTGGAAGGCGCCATTGCGCCCAAGCAACTGGCGGGGCGCGCCAGGGAGCTGGGCTTTCCCGCCGCGGCACTGACGGACCGCAATGGGCTCTATGCGGCCATGGCCTTTTCCGAGGCGGCGGCGAAAGCCGGCGTGCAGCCCATCATCGGCACGACACTCGCCGTCTCGCGCCCCGACCGGCCCGACAATGTGCCGTTGGCACTCGACTGGCTGGTGCTGCTGGCGCAGGACGAGACGGGCTATGGCAATCTCTGCGCGCTGGTGAGCGAGGCGCATGTCGAGCGCCCCGAGATGGAGGAGGCCCATGTCTCCTTCGAGGTGCTGGAGGCGCGGGCCGAGGGACTGATCTGCCTCACCGCGTCCGGCGACGGCGCGCTGGCCCGGCTGCTCGCCGAGGATCAGCCGGAAGCGGCGGGCGCCTATCTGGGCCGATTGCAGGCGCTCTTTGACGACCGGCTGTATATCGAACTTTCGCGCGCCGACGATCCGGTGATGGACAGCGCGGAAAGCGCGCTCATCGACCTTGCCTATGCGCGCGACCTGCCGCTCGTGGCGACGAATCCGGCCTGCTATGCCGACCCCGGCTTCCATGCGGCGCATGACGTGCTGCTCTGCATCGCCAACAGCAGCTATGTCGAGAGCACCGACCGGCCGCGCAGCTCGCCCGAGGCATGGATGAAGCCGGCGGCGGACATGGAGGCCCTGTTCGCCGATCTGCCCGAGGCGCTGGCCAATACGCTGGTGGTGGCGCAGCGCTGCGCGGTGATGGCCCCCAAGCGCAAGCCCATTCTCCCCAGTCTCGCCGGCGATCGGGCGGGGGAGGAAGCGCAGCTGCGCGCCGACGCCATCGCCGGGCTGGAAGAACGGCTCGTCAGGCTCGAGATCACCGATGAGGCGGCGCGCGCGCCCTATTTCGAGCGGCTCGACTTCGAGCTTGATGTCATCATCCAGATGGGCTTTCCCGGCTATTTCCTCATCGTCGCCGACTTCATCAAATGGGCCAAGGCGCATGATATTCCGGTGGGGCCGGGGCGCGGATCGGGTGCGGGCTCGGTGGTCGCCTGGGCGCTCACCATCACGGACCTCGATCCCCTCCAGCTCGGCCTGCGGTTCGAGCGCTTCCTCAATCCAGAACGCGTCTCGATGCCGGACTTCGACATCGACTTCTGCGAAACGCGGCGCGGCGAGGTCATCCGCTACGTCCAGCAGCGCTACGGGTCGGACAAGGTCGCCCAGATCATCACCTTCGGAAAGCTGAAGGCGAGGGCGGTGCTGAAGGATACGGGCCGAGTCCTCCAGATGCCCTATGGCCAGGTCGACCGGCT
>CBIMKI010000101.1:0-10083 GCA_966244395.1 uncultured Sphingobium sp.
GGCATGCGCCGCCACGCCGAAGGGTGCGCCGCTCGCCAGCCAGGCGGCGACATCGCGCGCCAGGGCGCTCATCCGGGCGCACCGGGCGGGATCAGCACCGCGAGTCGCCCCATTTCGCCGACAGGGCCTCTGAGGTCCGCCGCCCGTGCCTCTGCGTCTGCCATCGCCGCCCTCCGTTCGCGTTCGCGTCGCGCACGCCCAGCATAGAAGTCCCGCCCGGCGGCCGGAAGGAGGAATGACAGGCCTTGTGCAACAGGCGATCGCACGGCCCCTCGCGCGCGCCGGTCGATCCGTCGCGGCCCGGCCCGGGCTCTGGCGGCCGCGTGCAAAAGAAAAGGCCCTCCCCGCAATGCGGGGAGGGCCCGAAAGGCAGTTCGGAGCGAAGGCTCAGAACTTGACGTTGGCGCCGAGGAAGAAGCGACGGCCGATCACGTCATAGTAAGAGGCGTTGTAGCTGCCGCCGGCGAGGTTGCCCGCCGTCGGTGCCGTGTTCACGCCGAACAGCGGCGGGGCCTTGTCGAACAGATTGTCGACACCCAGACGCAGGCTGACGTCGCTCGTGACCTTCACGCTCGCATTGAGGTTGAACAGGTCATAGGCGCCGGCACCGACGATCGGGGTCGCCGGGACGGTGGCCGAGGTCTCCGTCAGGACGCTGGGCAGGTGACGCCACTGGACCGACAGGTTGACCGGACCGACCGAGTAGCCGAACGTCGTGAACAGCTTCCAGCGGAAGGCACCGCCGTCGAGGCCGTTCTGCGTCGGACCCGTCGTGCCGACATACTCAACCATCGGCAGCACGCCCAGCTCGGCCGACTTCATCGAGATGACGTAGTTCAGCACGCTGTTGAGCGAGAGACGGCCCGGACCGATGTCCTTCGCCCAGTCGAGCTGGAAGTCGAGACCCGAGGTCTGGAACCGGCCGTTGTTGAGATAGGTCGTCGTGACGTTGCCGAGCGCACCCGTGGTGTTGCGGGCGATACCCGCGCAGTAGGGCGAATTCGGGTCGAGCGTCGTGTTGAAGGCGGCGTCGAAGCACTGGCGCTGGGCGATGTCCACCGACTGCGCACCGATCGCGTCCTTCACCTTGATGCTGTAATAGTCGACCGCGAGACGCAGGCGGCTAAGCCAGGGCGACTCGAAGGGCGAGCTGATGACGGCACCAAGCGTCCAGGTGTCGGCCTTCTCCGGCGTCAGATTGGCATTGCCCGTCAGCGTCGGGAACACGAACGCACCACCAGCCGGCTGCGTGCCGGAATAGTAGATCGTGTCCGCATTCACGTCACCCGAACGCTGCATCAGCGTGCGGCAGAGCGCCTGCACACCAGCGGCGTTGGTGGTGTTTGCCGTGGGGTTGGCCGACCATGCCAGACCATTCTCGAGCGAGCAGACGTCGCCGCCGGCCGAGAAGGCAAAGGTCTGCTGCGCCGCAAGGAACAGCTCGCCGATGTTGGGCGCACGCTCGGCGCGGTTGTAGCCGCCGCGGAAGCGCAGCCAGTCGGTGACCGTCCAGGTGCCCAGGATCTTGTAGGTGTAGCTCGTGCCGGTCGTGTTGTAGTCGGAAATACGACCACCCAGCTCGAGTTCCAGATTCTGGATCGCCGGAAGGTCGGCCAGGATCGGGATGAGCAGTTCGCCGTAGACTTCCTTCGCCGTGATCCGGCCCTTCGAGTTGCCCGACGGATACAGACCGAGGATCTGATCGTTGAACATCACGCCCTGGGTCGTGTAGGTGTCGTTGTCGAAGGTGTAGTCGTTGTGGCGATAGCTGGCGCCGATCGCCGCGCTGACCGTACCGGCCGGCAGATCGAACAGCGAGCCCTGGGCATCGAATTCCCAGACCGTCTGCTGCATGACCGCGCGGGTCTTCAGATTCGCCGAAACCGCGTCGACGCAGTCCTGGCTGATCGTCAGATCATAGTCGAACGGATTGATGCCGCTGGTGCAGGTGGCCGTCGCACCGCCGAAGCCGAAGTCGGGGAAGCCACCATTGCCCGTGGCGGAGAAGCCCGCGCCCCAGTTGGGAGCCTGCATCACGGTGCGCAGACGCTGGAGCGAGACGAAGCCGGTCTGGATCACGTTGGTCTCGGATTCGCCCTGCGAACCGAAGAGCGTCCAGGTCCAGTCGCTGCCCGGCACCTTGCCTTCGAGGCCGGCCGTCATGCTGTAGGTGAAGACGTCCGTCTTGGAAGCGCGGTTGAACGGCAGCAGCGCGCGGAGCGCGAAGTCGGCCGTCGGATTCTCACGCGAGTTGAGGATCGTGCGGATCTCGTCCGGCATGGCACGGCCATCGTTGGGCACCATGACGCTCCAGCCGCTCGTGATCGGGCCAGGCTCCTGGACCGTCGAGGTGCTGACCTTGCTGAACATGCCGTCGGCGAAGACGCTCAGCCAGTCGTTGATCTCGTAATTGCCGCGCGTGTAGATGTTGTAGCGCTCGAGCGGCAGGATCAGCAGGTTGTCGGTGAAGTTGCTGCCGAGCTGGCCATTGCTGAGCAGCTTGTACTTGTAGCCGTCGACCACGCGGTTGGCGGACACGCCCTTAATGCTGTTGGCGTCAAAGCCGGAGAAGGCCGAACCGTCCGGGTTGGCGAACACGGTGGCGCCGTAGCCGCCGCGCTGGATGCCGTTGAAGTCCGGAACGAACGCGACTGCGCCGGCTGCGGTGTCAAAATAGCTGTTGTCCCAGGTGGTGACGCCCATCGTGCCGTTGAGCGCATCGGCCGACGGCAGGTTGCCGAAGCCCAGGTTCACGCCCGTGACGCTGGGGAAGAAGCCGGTGCCGCCGATGTTCGGGTTCGCCCAGAGATCGCGATACCAGCTGCGATCGCGCTGATAGGCCGCCTTGCGGGTGTTGGTCGAGAAGGCGAGGCTGATGTTGCCGCGGCCGTCCGCGAAGTCCGTGCCCATCAGGCCCGAAACCGTCCACTCGCTGTTGTCGCCGCGCTCGGTCGTGCCGATCTGCGCGTCGATGGCCAGGCCCTGGAAGTTCTTCTTCATGATGAAGTTGGTGACGCCCGCAACGGCGTCGGCGCCGTAGGTCGAGGACGCACCGCCCGAGATGATCTCGACGCGCTCGATGGCGGCCGACGGGATGGTGTTGATGTCCACCGCCATGGAGGCGTTGCTCGGCGTCACGCGACGGCCGTCAACCAGAACCAGGTTGCGGTTGGCGCCGATGCCGCGCAGCGAGATGGTCGCGGCGCCGGGCGTGTTGGTCGCGGTCGGCTGGATATCGCCGCCGGCGGTCGGAACCTTCGTGGTCGACGAGAACTGCGGCAGCTTGTTGAGGTTGGTCTCCAGCGCGGCCGTGGTCGAGTTCTGAAGCAGCTCGGCGCCGACGGTCTGGATCGGGCTGTTGCCCTGGAAATCGCGACGCACGATGCGCGAACCGGTGATGACGATCGCTTCGGGCTCAACCAGCTCGGCATCCGAAGCAGCTTCGTCCTGCGCCATGGCGGGCGCGGAGAGCGCCGCCAGGCTGACGCAGCTTGCGAACAGCGCCGCCTTAAAGGCGTGGCCGAACACACGGCCAGTGTCGTTGGTATTCATGGGAACTATTCTCCAATTCCTGTATTCGGAAGGGCGAACCCGGCCTGCTTGGCTGGTGTCCGCCCGAGCTTTTTGTTCTTGGGCCCCGTGGAGGGCCGGTGGTTCTCATCGTGCCGTCCGTCCATCCCCCGGGGGACGGGCCGCAGGACCATTGCTGCGTGGGCACGACGCGTCTCGGGGAGAGCGAGGACGCAAAAGCCCGCGCCGCCGAACGCATGTCGGCGGTAGTCAGCACGTTGAGGAAAAAAGACGGGAGCGAGGGGGCCCCGATCAAGCAATGCGCGTGGATCGCATGCTTAGCGAGCTGTCATTGGCCACCCTCCCTGAGACGTCGGGCCAATATGAAGCCCGATTCATTTAGACCCTAATCGATGCAGGGCTAAGAACGCGGCGTCCTATGAGCCAGGCGAGACGCTTGTCCAGCCCAATGTTCATCGTAGAGCAAGACTGCCGCGCCGCCTGTGACGAAAGTGCATCAGTTTCTTAACATCGGTTCATGTTTGTCGTATAATCAGCAACTTGTGTAGGTATTATATAGTGTCGCATTCGCATTTCAAGCGCCGAAGGCGCTCGCTTCGGCGGGCTGACCGCCGCCTTCCGTACCACGCTCTCCAGGGATTTCGGGACATCAGTGCGTTCGTCAACAGGACCTCGCGCGCGCCGGCTGCCAGGGAATGGCGTACGATATGGCACGATCGCCTCCCTTCCCTCCGCGTGCCGCTCACACAGCGTCCGGCAGAATATCGGCGAGAGACACTGACGACGGCCCCCACGCCCGCCGGAGTGCGGCGCTTCTCCTTTGCCCCGGTCCGCAAGGCTGGCATAGACGGCGCCATGACCGGCACATCGACTCTCAAGATCAAGATCCAGATCTTCTGCGGCGAGGAAATCGCCATGGGGCCGGGCAAGGCGGACCTGCTGGACGCCATCCGCGCCGAAGGCTCCATCTCCGGCGCCGGCCGCAAGCTCGGCATGAGCTATCGGCGGACCTGGCTGCTCGTCGACGTCATGAACCGCTGCTGGGAACAACCGCTGGTCGAGACGCTGTCCGGCGGCAGCCATGGCGGCGGCGCACGCGTCACGTCGCTGGGCGAGCAAGTGCTGGCGCAATATCGCGCCCTGCTCGCCAACGCCCGCGGCATCGAGCGCGGCGCCGAATGGCAGGCGCTCCACGCCACCTTGCGCGACGAACCCAAGGCGTCACAGCACGAGGGCTGAAAGGGGGGAGGAAGGGTCGTCAGACCCCGGATACTGCCCTCGCCCAATCGAATATCCAGTGCTCCTGCGAAGGCAGGAGCACGATGTGCTTTCCATGCCCTCGCTTCCTCTCAACCAACACAACAGCCAATTTGCACTGGCGCATTGCCGCGGATCGCCATATTCGGCGAGATATAGTCATTCGCCCGGAGCCCGCCTGTGCGCCAACTCGCGCGCCATCTCGTCCTCATCCTCGGCCTTGTGCTGCTCATGCCGGGCATGCCGGCGCGCGCGCAGGGCAAGGGGCCGCTCGTCCTCGCGGCGGCGAGCTTGCAGGAATCGCTCAGCGCCGCCGCCGACGCATGGGCGGCCAAGGGACATGCGCGCCCGGTCATTTCCTTCGCGGCCTCCTCCGCCCTGGCCCGGCAGATCGAGGCGGGGGCGCCGGCCGATCTCTTCATCTCCGCCGACGAGCCCTGGATGGACGCGGTGGCCGCCAAGGGGCTGATCGCGCCGGGCACGCGCAAGTCCTTCCTGGCCAACCGGCTGGTACTGGTGGCGCCCGCGCACAGCCCAACACGCCTGACCATCGGCAAGGGCTTTCCCCTCGCCCGCGCGCTCGGCGGCGGGCGGCTGGCCATGGCCGATCCGGACGGCGTCCCGGCGGGCAGATATGGCAAGGCGGCACTCATGGCGCTCGGCGTCTGGCCCAGCGTGGAGACACGCATCGCCAGCGCGGAAAATGTGCGCGCGGCGCTGGCGCTGGTCGAGCGGGGCGCGGCGCCGCTCGGCATCGTCTATGCGACGGACGCGCGCGCCTCCGCCCGCGTGCGGCTCGTCGGCACCTTCCCGGCCGCCAGCCACCCGCCGGTCACCTACCCGCTCGCCCGCCTCAAGGCCTCGCGGAGCCGGGACGCGGAGCGCTTCCGCCAGTTCCTGCTCTCGCGCGAGGGCCGCGCCATCTTCCTGCGCTACGGTTTCTCTGCCAAGTGAACGCGCATGCTGAGCCCTGAGGAATGGGAAATCGTGCGGCTGTCGCTCAAGGTGAGCGGCGTCGCGGTCGCGGGATCGCTGCCGGTCGCCTTTGCGCTCGCCTGGCTGCTGGCGCGCGGGCGCTTCCCCGGCAAGATCCTGCTCGACGGACTCGTCCACCTGCCGCTGGTGCTGCCGCCGGTGGTGACAGGCTGGCTGCTGCTCATCGCCTTCAGTGCCAATGGCCCGGCGGGGCGGCTGCTGGAGCAATATCTCGGCCTCAGCTTCATGTTCCGCTGGACCGGCGCCGCGCTCGCCGCCGCGATCATGGCGCTGCCGCTCATGGTCCGCGCCATCCGCCTCTCCATCGAGGCGGTCGACCGGCGGCTGGAGGGCGCGGCGCGGACACTGGGCGCAACCCCATGGCACGCCTTCCGCACCGTCACGCTGCCGCTCAGCCTGCCCGGCGTGCTCGCGGGCGCGGTGCTCGGCTTCGCCCGCTCCATCGGCGAGTTCGGCGCGACCATCACTTTCGTCTCCAACATCCCCGGCGAGACGCGCACATTGCCCATCGCCATCTATTCCGCCTTGCAGATCCCCGGGCGGGAGAGCGAAGTGACCCGCCTCGCCATCATCTCCGTGCTGCTCTCGCTCGGCGCGCTCATCCTCTCCGAATGGCTGACGCGCCGCAGCGCCGCCGGAAAGGGCGCGGGCCATGTCCTTTGAGGTCGACGTCACGCGGCGACTGGGAGAAGCGCAGGTCGCCGCCCGCTTCACCGCGCAGGGCGGGCTGACGGCCTTGTTCGGCCCCTCCGGCGCGGGCAAGACATCGATCCTCAACATGGTCGCCGGGCTGCTGCGGCCCGACGAAGGGCGGATCGCCGTGGAGGGCCAGTGCCTGTTCGACAGCGCGGCCGGCATCGACCTGCCGCCCGAGCGACGGCGGCTGGGCTATGTCTTTCAGGATGCGCGCCTCTTCCCGCACCGGCGCGTGCGCGCGAACCTGCTCTACGGCCACCGGCTTGCCGCGCCGCAGGATCGCTGGATGAGCCACGACGAAGCGGTCGACTTCCTGGGCATCGGCGCCCTGCTCGATCGCTGGCCCGCCACGCTCTCAGGCGGGGAGGCGCAGCGCGTCGCCATCGGCCGGGCATTGCTCTGCGCGCCCCGCTTCCTCCTGATGGACGAGCCGCTCTCCTCGCTCGACCGCGCGCGCCGCGAGGAGATCATGGTCGTGATCGAGCGCATCCGCGACGAGATGAAACTGCCCATTCTCTATGTGAGCCACGACCGCGACGAGATCGGCCGCCTCGCCACCGCGACGATCACGCTCTAGCCACATCGAATCCGCTTGGCGGCAGCCCCCGCCCTCGCCTAGAACCAGCGCCGGGGAGAAAGATAACACATAATTCAGAGGGGAATTCCATGCGCAAACTCATGATCTTCGCACTGGCCGTCGCCGGCCTGTCTGGCGCCGCCGTCGCCCAGGATTTCGACCTGATGCAGTTCGCCGACACCAACACGGACGGCAAGGTCTCGGCGGAGGAATATGGCGCGTTCGTCGAGCAGGGCTGGGGCTTCATCTCGCAGGGCGCCGAGAGCGTGAAGGTCGCCGATCTCGACCCGATGATGCAGGGCGCCTTCAGCGGCGTCCCGGTCGGCGCGGACGGCGTCATCACCCATGCCGCCTACACCGCCGCCACGCCGGATCGCTTCAAGGCGGCTGACAAGGATGGCGACGGCGCGCTCAGCAAGGAAGAGCTGACCGCCACCATGGCGCCGCCGAGCAGCTGAGGCGGCCGGGAAACGATTAGCGCCGCTTCCGGACATGCTTGTCCGGCGCGGCGGTTATCACCCCGGAAACAACTCCAGTGCTCCTGCGAAGGCAGGAGCACTACTCTGTGTGTTCGCCAGCCGAACGCGCTGGCACCGGCAACAATGCAGGTCTGGAGCGCAGGTCAGCACGCTCGTCGGACGCGCCAAGGGGCAATCGGCAGCAAGTCCGGCGGTGCGATCGCGCTTCGGGGCCCCCGCCTGCGCGGGGGCACCTCAAGCGAAGGTCAGGCCTGCCCTTTCATCCGCGCCGTCTCGGCCGCCGTGGACTGCACGCCGGTGTTGCGCGTCGCCAGGCCGCCGACCGCGCCGCCCTTGAGGAACGGCTCGGGATCGCTCTCGCGCAGTTGCAGGCCGAAGATCGGCGAAAGGCCCGGGTGACGGCCAAGGCCGCCATAGAGATCGAAACCGCGCTCGATCCAGTCGCGCAGCGGATCGTCATCGGTCAGCACCGGCGTGTCGGCGACGGAGGCGGTGAACAGGAACACCGCGAGCAGGCGATAATCGGCATAATTGGGGGTGTCCCCGCCGAACCACTTGTTCTCGGCCAGCACGTTGCGCATGAGCTGGAGCGTCGGCGGCACCCTGGGCAGGCGCTCTTCGCGGCCCACGATGATATCCTCGATCTTGCGGCCGAACATGCGCTCGCGCGTTTCCGTCACATATTGATGATCCTGCGGCAGCGCGCGGTCGCGATATTGCTTGATGAAGCAGGTCATCCACGGACCGATCGCCGTTTGCCACAGCCACGCCTCCATGCCCTGCGCGAGCGCGCGAACACTGGGGTGCGGGATGAGCGCGGGACGGTCGGGATAGGTCTCGTCCAGATATTCCGCGATCAGCCAGCTATCGAGCACCCATTTGCCGTCATCGACGATAGCCGGCAGCCGCTCGGTCTTGCCGCCGGTGCGCTCGGCTATGCCGGTGAAGCCGCCCGGCACGATGTCAAGCTCGAACCCCTTGTGAGCGACGGCATATTTGGTCGCCCAGACAAAGGGGCTGATCGTCGCGCCATGCGCGAGCTGGAGATCGTAGAAAGTGATCTTGTTGTCTTTGGCCATTGTCATCCTCTCAGGGCAAATCCCGGTTTCACGCACCGGACATAGGCTCTGCGCAGCGCGATGGCCAGATATCGAGCGGACAAATTGACTTTGTCTGAAAAGCGCAAGAACCTCTTTGAATTCAAACGATATTTTGATTGCAGCAAGAATAACACAGTGGCGCCAAGAAGCATGGCAGGGCCACGGCGAATAATTGCAATCCCCATTCGCGTTCCGCTAGCTTAGCTCCCTAACTATTGGGCGGACAGCACGTTCATCTCGGGTGCCTGGCACCGGCAAAGGCCGGGCCGGCATGGGACGGCCGCCCAAGAGTGTAGAGGAGAGGAGCCGACCATGAACAATATTCACGCCACGATGAAGCGCGCGCCGTTCGCCCGCTGGACCGCCGGCGCATCCGCGCTGGTCCTCGCCGCCACGGCGAGCCCGGCGATGGCGCAGAACGGCGCCGTGGAAGACGGCGGCGACATCATCGTCACCGCGCAGTTTCGCGAACAGAATCTTCAGGATACGCCGCTCGCCATCACGGCGGTCAGCGGCGACCTGCTCGACCAGCGCAGCCAGACGCGCCTGTCCGACATCACCCAGCAGGCGCCGAGCGTGCAGCTCCAGCCGAGCCCGGCGGGCGCCGGCAAGGGCATGAGCGCCTTCATCCGCGGCGTCGGTCAGGGCGACATCAGCCCCTCGGTCGAACCGGGCGTCGGCATCTATGTCGACGACATCTATTTCGCGACGGTGACGGCCTCGATCTTCGACCTCGTCGACCTCGACCGCATCGAGATCCTGCGCGGCCCGCAGGGCACGCTTGCCGGCATGAACAGCGAGGGCGGCGCCATCAAGCTCTACTCGCGCAAGCCGACCGGCGAAGGCGGCTATGTGGAAGGCACGGTCGGCAATTTCGGCCGCGTCGACTTCCGCGCGAGCGCCGACTTCACGCTGATCCCCGACCAGCTCTTCGCGCGCCTCTCGGGCGTCTATCGCCAGCGCGACGGCCATGTGACGCGGCTGGACTATGCCTGCACGCATCCCAACGATCCCTATGTGATTTCAGGTGCCCTCACCTCCATGGCGACCACGCCGGACTGCAAGCTGGGCGAACTGGGCGACCAGGACGTGAAGGCCATTCGCGGCTCGCTGCGCTGGGTGCCCAACGAGAAGCTCGAGGTGAACCTGATCGGCGACTATACGCGCGACAAATCCCAGACGCAGGCGGTAACGCTGCTCGGCGCCGCCACCCCGGCGCAGCAGGCCTGGACCCTCGCCTATCAGGGCGTGCCCTATGACAATCGCTTCGTGCCTTATGGCCCCAATCGCGGCGATACGGTCTTCAACGATCCCTATATCAGCTATGCCAACTTCTACGATCCGGGCGTGACCTGGTCGGCCCTCGACGCCTCGGGCGCGCCGGACCAGCCCAACGGCCCCTTCATGGCGCAGTCCGCCGCGCAGGTGGACGGCTGGGGCGTCTCCG
>CBIMKI010000102.1:0-9963 GCA_966244395.1 uncultured Sphingobium sp.
AGCCGTCCACGTCCTTGGCGGGATCGATCCTGGCGATCACGGCGGCATCGTCGAGATGCTTGGGGAGCGGCAGCTGCACCAGGATGCCGTCGACGCTGGGGTCGCCGTTCAGCTCCTCGACCAGCTCGAGCAGCTCTTCCTGGCTGATCGTTGCGGGGCGCTTGAACTCCAGGCTTTCCATGCCGGCGGCCAGCGTCGCCTTGCCCTTGGAGCGCACATAGACGCTGCTCGCCGGGTCCTCGCCGACCAGCACCACCGCCAGGCCGGGCTTGCGGCCGGTTTCGGCGACGAAACCCCTGACTCCGTCCGCCACCTTGTCGCGCAGCTTGTCCGCAAAGGCCTTGCCGTCGATCGTCTTGCCCAAAGTCATGTCTCGTTCCGCTCCTTGCTGGCGATCTGTCTCAATCTCTCTTCGGTCGCTGGCGTGCAGTCCGCGAGCCGCAGGCGCTTTAGCCTGTTGGTATCGCCTGTCTCCAGCAAAATCGACGAAGCGGGGACTTTGAGCGCCTTGGCCAGGCAGGCGATGAGCGCGGCATTGGCCTTGCCCTTGTCGGGCGGGGCGGTGACGCTCGCCTGGAGCCAGTGCTGTCCCTGGGAATCGACGAAAAGGCCGCCCGCGCGCTCGCGCGAGGCCTTGGGCGTCAGCCGCACCGAGAGGAGAAGGTCGGCGCCGTCCCGGCGAACCGGCATCGCCCGCCAGGCCCGTTACAGCGTCGCCCGCGCGATGGCGCCGAGCACCGGGCCCTGCAGGATGATGATGATGATGAGCACCACCATGGGCGAGAGATCGAGCCCGCCCAGATCCGGCATGAAGCGGCGGATGGGCCGGTAGAGCGGCTCGGTGAGCTTGTCGAGCGCGATCCAGATGCTGCGGATGACGTCGTTGCTGGTGTTGATGACATTGAAGGCAATGAGCCAGCTCAGGATCGCCTGCACGATGATGATCCACCAGGCGACGTTGAGGAGGATGTAAGCCGTTTCGATGAGGGGTGCGGCCATGATGGTTCCTGTGACAATAGCTGAATGGAGGAGAGTCTAGCGCAGCTAATACACCTGCCGCAAGGGCGGGGTTTTGCGGGCCTGTGCTACAGCCGCACCAGCGTGCCCGCGCCGCGCTTGGTGAACACCTCCAGCAGCATGACGTGCGGCACGCGGCCATCGAGGATGACGGCCGCCTCGACGCCGCCCTGCACGGCGGTCACGCAGGTCTCCACCTTGGGGATCATGCCGCCGGAGATGGTATCGTCCGCGACCAGTCCCTCGATCTTCGCGGGATCGAGATCGGAGAGCAGGTTCTTCTCCTTGTCGAGCACGCCGGGCACGTCGGTCAGCAGGAAGAAGCGCTTGGCCTTGAGTTCGGCGGCGATGGCGCCGGCCATGGTGTCGGCGTTCACATTGTAGGTGTGCCCGTCCGCGCCGATGCCGACCGGGGCGACCACCGGGATGATGCCGTCGCGCGAGAGGCTGTCGAGGATGCGCCGGTCGACCTTCACCGGATCGCCCACGAAGCCCAGGTCCACATTGCGCTCTATGCCGCTATTGGGATCGGGCGCGCGCTTGCCGCCCACCTTCTCGCACAACACCAGGCCCCCGTCCTTGCCCGAGATGCCCACCGAGCGGCCGCCCGCCTGCGCGATCCAGCCGACGATCTCCTTGTTGATGGAGCCGGCGAGCACCATCTCGGCGACCTTGGCCGTCTCCGCATCGGTCACGCGCAGGCCGCCCACGAACTTGCTCTCCACGCCGAGCTTGGCGAGCATCGCGCCGATCTGCGGGCCGCCGCCATGGACGACGACCACGTTGATGCCGACCATCTTCATGAGCACCACATCCTCGGCGAAGTCGCGCGCGGCCTCCGGGTCGCCCATCGCATGGCCGCCATATTTCACCACGAATGTCTCGCCCGCATAACGCTGCATATAGGGGAGCGCCTCGGTCAGCGTTTCCGCCTTGGCGAGCAGCGCGGGATCGGGCGCGTGATTGTTCGTCATGGAAATGATGTCCTTTAGCTGTCGAGACGCCGGCCGATGGCCACGAGGAGATAGATGAGCGGCGGCACCAGGATGGTGGAGAGCAGCATCTTGGAGATGATCTGCCCGGTCATGATGGGGACGATCGGCTCGACGCCGTAGAAGGCGATGCCGATGAACAGCACCGTGTCGACGATCTGGGAGAGCAGGCCCGCAATCCAGGCGCGCAGCCACAGCAGCCGCTCGCCGCTGGCGCCGCCCGCCGCGAGGCGCGCGAAGATGGCGACGTTCAGCGTCTGCGAGACGCCATAAGCGACGAGGCCGGCGAACTGAAGGCGCACGCCCTGCCCCAGCAGCTTGGCGAAGATCGCCTGATCGCTCCAGAAGGAGGCCGGCGGTACCACATGGATGACCAGCATGAGCAGGATCATCGACATGATGAGCGGCACGAAACCCCAGCGCACCAGCGCGTCTGCGCAGGTCCGGCCATGCAGCTCCGCCGTGGCGCTCGCCAGCACCACCAGCATCAGGAAGGCAAAGATGCCCGATTCGACCGCCAGGCTGCCGAGCAGCGGCCAGTCGCCGATATAAGCGAGCTTGGTGCCCAGAATCCCGGCCAGCACCACCAGCCCGCCATAGAGCAGTGAAAAGACGAACAGCGAGCGTGGGACGAACGTGGACGGAACGGGCTCTGCCATGACCGCCCCTTATCGGCTTTGCGCCCCTGCGAAAAGAGCGGCCTTGCGCCTTCATGCGGGCAGCCGGAGATGGGGCGGCGCCGGGTCAGGAGCGCCGCCCCGTCGACAGTTGCCGCCCGCCATGGGGATCGGGGGCGTACAAGTCCATCGGAGCCGCGCGGCGGGCAAGGCGGGGGGGGGTGAACCCTGACCGGCCGCGCGGATTCCGGCTGCACGCAGCCTGGCGACGGATGATGACAGGCGTGCGGCACCGGTTTGACGGTTGCGTGACGCCTTCTTTCCAGCCTCTCCCCGATTGCCGCGCGGACCTGGACCGCTATAACGAACCGGCGGCGCGGCCTTGCCGCCCGGGGAGCGCAAGGGACGGAACGAGCCGGAAATGCCAATCCTCATCGGCCTTGGCGGCATCGCCGCGATCCTCGCCATCGCTGTCCTGCTCTCGCGCGATCGCCGCGCGATCCGGCCGCGCGTGGTCATCGCCGCCTTCGCATTGCAGGCGGGCATTGCGCTGCTGGTGCTCAAGATCCCCGCCGGCAAGGCCGTGATCGCCGCCATGGCGAGCGGCGTCGCGCAATTGCTCGGCTATGCGCAGGCGGGCACGGACTTCATCTTCGGCCCACTCGCCCGCGCCGAGATGGGCGGCACCAGCTTCGCCATCTCCGCCCTGCCGGTCATCATCTTCTTCGCCAGCCTCGTCTCCATTCTCTATTATCTCGGCGTCATGCAGTTCGCCGTGAAATGGATCGGCGGCGGCATCGAGAAAGTGACCGGCGTCAGCCGCGTGGAGAGCCTCTGCGCGGCGGCCAACATCTTCGTGGGCCAGAGCGAGAGCCCACTGGTCATCCGCCCCTATCTCGGCAGCCTCACGCCCTCGCAACTCTTCTGCGTTATGTCGAACGGCATGGCGGGCGTCGCCGGCACCATTCTCGCCGCCTATGCCGCCATGGGCATACAGATCGACTATCTGCTCGCCGCCTCCTTCATGGCGGCGCCGGGCGGCATCCTCATGGCAAAGCTCATCATGCCGGACCCGAAGGGCGTGCTGGTCGAGCCGGACGTCGTCGTCGCCGGCGAGGATCATATCGGCGACGAGAAACCCGCCAACATCATCATGGCCGCCGCCCAGGGCGCGCAGACCGGCGTCAAGCTCGCAGTGATGGTCGGCGCCATGGTGCTCGCCTTCGTGGCGCTGGTGGCGCTCGCCAACGGGCTGCTCGGGGGGCTGGGCAATCTCGTCGGCCTGCCCGGCCTCTCCTTCCAGATGATCCTCGGCAAGATCCTCGCCCCGGTCATGCTGCTCCTCAACGTGCCATGGAGCGAGGCGCAGGCAGCCGGCGGCCTGTTCGGCACCAAGGTCGTGCTCAACGAGTTCGTCGCCTTCATCGAGCTGGGGCGGATTCAGGACAGGCTCTCGCCGGTGACCGTCGCGGTCGCCACCTTTGCCTTGTGCGGCTTTGCCAATTTCTCGTCCATCGCTATCCAGATGGCGGTGACCGGCACGCTCGCGCCCAATCAACGGCCGATGATCGCCCGGCTCGGCATCAAGGCACTGATCGCCGGCAGTCTCGCCAATCTCATGAGCGCGGCACTGGCGGGGCTGATGCTGAGCGCCTGAGCCCGGCTCCCATCACATTGGCGCTTGAAGCTGACGCAAGGTCAACTGCTAGACGAACGTCATGACCGATTCGCTCGACATCGCCGAGGTCGCCCGACTGACCGGCCTCACCGCCCGCGCCCTGCGCTTCTATGAAGCGCGCGGGCTCATCCAGCCCCTGCGCACGGCCTCGGGGCGCCGCCATTTCGGCCCTGCGGCGCTGGAGCGGCTGCACCATATCGTCGCCTTGAAGCGCGCCGGGCTCAGCCTCGCCCAGATCCAGCGCATCACCGCCGGCAAGCGCTTCGACCTGCGCGCGCTCATCACCGGGCAGATCGAAGCGCTCGACGCCCAGGCGCGCGAGATCGAGGAGGCACGCGGCCTCCTCCAGACCATCCTGTCCCGCATCGACCGCAGCGAGCCCATCGATGTCGCGACCTTCTGCTCGCTGATCCGGCAAGGAGACGGAATGATGACACAGGAGAAATGGGCGCAGATCCAGAAGCGCTACATGAGCGAGACGCAATTGGCCGCCTTCAACGAGGCCGCCGCAAAGCTGCCGGCGGACTTCGACCAGGCCGCTTATGGCGCCAAATGGAAGGACCTCGACCGGCGGATCGTGGCGGCCCTGCCGATGGACCCGGCGAGCCCGCAGGCGCAGGCCTTCCTCGACGAGTGGGACGCGCTGATCGCGCCCTTCATCGCGCTCGCCTCGCCCGAGATGATCGAGGGCGTGAAGACGCTCAATGCCCATTATGAGGAATGGCAAGGCGAGGCCGATCCCGGCTTCAGCCTGGAGGCCTATCGCTTCCATGTGGCGGCCTCGCAGGCGCGCGAGGCGATGAAGGAATGAGGCGGGCGGCGCGGCGGGCCGAGGGGCCACCGCGCCGGTCCTGCCGCCACCCGCCTCAGCGGGTCGGCACTGGCTCCTCGCCGGAATAATCGTAGAAGCCCTTGCCGGTCTTGCGGCCCAGCCAGCCGGCCTCGACATATTTGACCAGCAGCGGCGCGGGCCGATATTTGGGATCGCCGGTCGTCGAATGCAGCACCTTGCAGATCTCGAGGCAGGTATCGAGCCCCACGAAATCGGCGAGCGTCAGCGGGCCCATCGGATGGTTGAGCCCCAGCTTGATCGCCGTGTCGATGTCGCGGACATTGGCCACGCCCTCGCCCAGCGCGAAGGCGGCTTCGTTCAGCATCGGCAGGAGGATGCGGTTGACGATGAAGCCGGGGGCATCGAAAGCGTGCACCACCTGCTTGCCGAGCGCCGTGGCGAAGGCATCGACCGCCGCAACCGTCGCGTCCGAGGTGCCCAGGCCCCGGATGACCTCGACGAGCTGCATCACCGGCACCGGATTGAAGAAATGCACGCCGATGAAGCGCGCCGGATCGGCGGCTGCCTGCGCGAGCCGCGTGATCGGGATGGAGGATGTGTTGGAGGCAAGGATCGCGTCCGGGCCGAGCAATGCGCCCACCTCCGCGAAGATGGCGCGCTTCACCGCCTCGCGCTCGGTCGCCGCCTCGATGACGAGATCGCACTGCGCCAGCGGGGCGGCCTCGCCGATGGGTGTGATCCGCGCCAACGCCGCATCGGTCGCGCCGGCCTCCAGCTTGCCGCCCTCGACCGCGCGCGCGAGCCGCTTGGCGATGCCCGCCTTGCCCTTCTCCGCCTGGGCAAGATCGAGATCGCGCAGCAGCACCTCGAAGCCGGCCTGGGCGCTCACCTGTGCGATGCCCGCGCCCATCTGCCCCGCTCCGATCACGCCGATCGTCCGCATGCCCAATCCTCCGTCGATGTGGACTCTACCGCTGTCCCCGCAACTGCATTATGACGGGCGTGATGACAAGGGCGCTCTCCCGTTTCCTGCTGGTCGCGGCCTTGCTGGCCGGCGCTGCGCCGGTGGCTGCACAGCCCGCGCCCGCCGCGCCGTCACTGCCCGCCGAGCCGCTTTCCGGCAGCGGAGACGCCCCGCCGCTTCCTGTCGCCGCGCCCACGCCGGGCCTGCCGCCGCTCGGCCAGTTGCGGGTCTTCGAGGATTGGGCAGTGGGCTGCGACAATCGCCTCTCGTGCAGTGCGGTCTCGCTGCTGCCGGAGGGCGCGGGCGACGTCTACGGCGTGCTCGTCTGGATCGGGCGCGAAGGCGGGCCGGACGGGGAATCCACCATCGAGCTTTCCGGCGCCTATGAGTTGCGGGGCAAGATCGACCTCTTGATCGACAATATCGAGATCGGCCAGATGGTCGCGGCCCGCGACATGGCCTGGGCAAGCGGACCGAGCGCCTTCGAGCTGATCCGCCGGCTGGGCAGCAGCTACACCTTCGAGATCCGGCAGGGCAAGGCGAGCGTGGCCGCGCCCTCGCTGAGCGGCCTCGCGCAGGCGCTGCGCTATATCGACGAGCAGCAGGGCCGCGTCGGCAGCGAAGGCGCGCTCGCCGCGATCGGCGACAAGCCAGAGACGCTGGCCCGCCCGCTGCCGGAGGTCCCGTCCTTCCCGGTTTCCGACGGCGCGCCGACCCTGCCGCCGACGCCGCTGACGCCCGAGGAGGCGCAGGCCGCGCGGGCGCTGGCGGCCTGCGGCGGGCGCCAGCGCGACACGCTGCCGCTCTCGCTGCATATGCTCGACGGCATGCACATGCTGGCCCTGCTCGCCTGCGATGCCAATGCGGACAATGTCTCCTCCGTCGCGCTCATCGCCACGGGCGAGCCGGGTGCGCGCAGCTTCGCCTTCGCCCATTTCGACCTGATGCCGGGCTTCACCGGCGATCCGGGCAATCCCCCGCTCATCGTCAATGCGCAGTGGAACCCGCCCAAGGCCGCGCTGAGCAGCTTCGCGCGCGGCCGCCCGCTCGGCGATTGCGGCACGGCCGAGACCTATCGCTGGGACGGCATCATGTTCCGCCTCACCCAGGCGCGCGCCATGCCGGTCTGCCGGGGCGCGTGGGAATGGCCGGTCATCTGGTCGGTGCCGGTCGGCGAGCCGGACACCGCGACCCGCACGGCCAGCCGGGACGATGTGCAGGGCGTGGTGCGGTGAAGAAAGGGCTGTGGTTGAGGTGAGGGACAATCCCCCCCCCAACCGTTCGTGCTGAGTAGGTTCTGAGGTGCGCCGCAGGCGCGTCGCGAAGAGCCATATCGAAGCGCTGTGGCGTTCATACGCGATCCTTCGATACGCCGCTTCGACAAGCTCGGCAGCTACTCAGAGCCTGCCCCGGCGAAGGCCGGGGACGAACGGAGTTGGTGCTGCGCGACACCTCTCCAACAATGCCGGGAAAGCCGGCCCCAACCCGACCCACGCACCCACGCAAAAAGGGGAGCGGCGCCCCCCTGGTGCCGCTCCCCTTCAAGCCGTCCGCCGCCGCTGCGGCGGCGCGATCAGTTCTTGCCGGCCACCGAATAAGTGATGGCGGCGTTGCGGGTCTTCTGGAACTCGGGAACGGTCATGCCCTTGAAGGCGGCATAGACGTCGATATTTCCGATGCCGAGCACGGCAGCCATCTTCTCCAGCATGAAGAAGATCACGCCATAATGGATCATGCCGATCCAGTTGCGGCTGCGGATCAGTTCCTTCTCCTCGTCATTGAGGTCGCTCTGCGCAAACAGGCCTTCCTGATCCTCGACGAAGCGCTTGCGGAACTCCGGCTCGATCAGGCGGTGCAGGAAGTGATTGATGCGGAAGCCCTTGACCGCGCGGTCGATGGTGAAGGGATAGGTGCCCTCGATCTCCTCCACGCCGGCCAGCTCGTGCTTGGCGCGGGCGCGCAGCGCCTCGTCGCTCTCGGCGGGCGGTGTGGCATCGCCCAGATCCTCGAACAGCATCGTCGCGATGGCGGTCATGGAGGGCAGGAAATAGCTCTGGTGGAGCTTGTTCACCTTCTCCGAGAGCGCGCCGCGCATCAGCAGCCACATCACCACCTCGGCGCCTTCCCAGCCGCCCAGCTTGGCGAGATCGGTCACCGTGGCGCCGAGCAGCGACGTGGGGTCGTTGGTCAGCTTCTCCATGAACTCCATGTCCCACGGCGTGTTGTTGAAGCCGCAGCGCTCGCCATGGACCTGGTGCGAGAGGCCGCCGGTGCCGGCGATGACCACCTTGATGTCCTTGGGATAGCTCTGGATGGCGCGGCGCAGCGACCGGCCGAAATCCCAGAAGCGCTTGGCCTTGGGAATGGGGTGGTGCAGCACGCCGCACTGGAGCGGGATGAGCTTGCACGGCCAGCCGCCGTCGTCATGCGGCAGCAGCACCGAGAGGGGCGAGAAGGCGCCGTGGTCGAGGCCCATGCCCTGCCAGTAGGCCAGGTCGAACTCGTTGGCGACCATCACCTCGGCAATGTGCTTGGCAAGGTCCGGATCGCCCTTGATCGCGGGGAGATCGCGCCTGCCGCCGCCCTCGTCGGCCGGCTCATATTGCTCGCCGATGCCGAGCGCGAAGGCGGAATAATGCGTGAAGAAAGACGTCATGTGATCGTTGTAGACATACAGGATCACATCGGGCTTCTCGCGCGCCAGCCACTGCTTGACCGGCTCGAAGCCCTCGAAGATGGGTGCCCAGACCGGATCGGTCTGCTTGTTCGCGTCCTTGGCGAACGCGATGGTGGGCGTGTGCGAAACGGCGAAACCGCCGATGATCTTGGCCAACGGACCTCTCCTTCCATTTTCGAGGGGCCATGGATTCGCCCCGATGCTTGCGGGTATCTCGCATGGAGTTTGTATGCGAGGCAAACGAAATTCCTTGATCCAGAGCAAGTCAGCCGGTCGATCAGCGCGGGCGTTTCATGCGCGCGCAGGGGCCTGCGCGAGGCGAGCCCCGGCACGCTGGCGGCGCCGCGGGCGAGCCGTCAGAAGCCGTAAACGAGCGTCGCGCGGGTCGCGGTGTCCGTCGGCTGGCGGCCGAAGAGCGGATCGGTCTCATGCTGGACGTTGAAGGACATGCGCGCCGAGAGCCGGCCGGTGAGCTTGGTGGTGAGTGCGGTGCGGGAAATGAAGGTGGTATTGTCCGGCGCATGGACGACCGAGGCGTCCTCGCTCAGCACTGTGCCCGAGAGCAATGTCCAGCGCCAGGCCAGCGAGCCGCGCCCACCGAACTCCGCCTCGCTGCGCCCGTTGGTGTAGAGGATCTGCCGCAGGGCCGGGCCGCCTTCGAGATCGAGCTTCATGTTGGGCCGGTTGATCGCGCGATAGCCAAGGCCCAGCGATTCGGTGAAGCGCCGCGCATAGCCCGCGAAGGTGTCGCGCTCCCAGGCGAGCGTGCCCACGGCATAGAGCCCGTCGTCGAGCGTGTAGTTGAGCGCATAGTCGGCGCCGAATTTCTGCCGCGTTATGACGCCGTTGGTGCGCATATAATCGACCGTTCCGCCCAGCTTGTGCCGCGTCTTCAGCCCGTTGCGGCGCAGCGACACCCCCAGGACCGCGCTCAGCTCCTCGGTATTGCCGGTGGTGAAGCCGGCGCCGATCTGCCCCTCGCCCGACCAGCCATCGAACAGGTCCATCGCCGCGAGTTTCGCCTCCTGCTCGCGCCGCGCCTTGTCCTGAGCTTCCGCCAGCAGGCCGCTGCCGAGCGTCTGGATCGCCGCCGCATCGTCCGGATTGGTCGCCCGCGCCACGCGCACCACGGCATTGAGCGTCGCCGCGTCGCCCGTGCGCGCGGCTTCGCGGATCATGGCCTCGACCGCCGGCGGGATGGCTGCCGACGCGGGCGCGACGCCGA
>CBIMKI010000103.1:0-9929 GCA_966244395.1 uncultured Sphingobium sp.
TCTAGCGGCAACATTGACGTGGATGGGATCGTAGTATCAACGAGAATAGACATTTAGAGATCGCGGTCTAGCGGCAACGGCACGCGCGGCTTGTAATTGCCGCCGATGAGAATAGACATTTAGAGATCGCGGTCTAGCGGCAACCCAGTTGGATCTCGGCGCGGCGATCTATGTAGAATAGACATTTAGAGATCGCGGTCTAGCGGCAACATCCTGTCCAGCTTGCCGTTGATGACGTTGAGAATAGACATTTAGAGATCGCGGTCTAGCGGCAACGGACCAGGGCATCAAGAAGCGGGGCGAACAAGAATAGACATTTAGAGATCGCGGTCTAGCGGCAACTTCGAGCCACCATACCCGGACCCGCCAGCGAGAATAGACATTTAGAGATCGCGGTCTAGCGGCAACTTGACGACCGCAGCGGCGGAAAGCCCGTTCAGAATAGACATTTAGAGATCGCGGTCTAGCGGCAACGTCTCGGCCAATTGCCTCGATAGGGGGTTGAGAATAGACATTTAGAGATCGCGGTCTAGCGGCAACTTGCTGGTGACGTGACGTATTCCATAGCCAAGAATAGACATTTAGAGATCGCGGTCTAGCGGCAACTCATCGTTGATCTCCCATTCGACATAGCCGAGAATAGACATTTAGAGATCGCGGTCTAGCGGCAACCGCCTGTCCGCTGGCGGAACCAATCGCGGCAGAATAGACATTTAGAGATCGCGGTCTAGCGGCAACTACGGCTACAACGTGTTCGCCAACGCCGGAAGAATAGACATTTAGAGATCGCGGTCTAGCGGCAACTTGCAGTCGAAGGCGATAGGCTCGGTCACGAGAATAGACATTTAGAGATCGCGGTCTAGCGGCAACATAAATTGCCCTAGGGAGCCCGTACAGAGCAGAATAGACATTTAGAGATCGCGGTCTAGCGGCAACCGACCGCAACCACAGCGTGACGCCTGCGCGAGAATAGACATTTAGAGATCGCGGTCTAGCGGCAACGGATAGCTGACTTCGCTGGTGACGCGACCAAGAATAGACATTTAGAGATCGCGGTCTAGCGGCAACGTAGGCATGATCCGCCGTCAGATTGCATTCAGAATAGACATTTAGAGATCGCGGTCTAGCGGCAACTTGGCCAGGGCGCGCTTCACTTCCGGGGTGAGAATAGACATTTAGAGATCGCGGTCTAGCGGCAACACCACGACGCCCGGCTGCGGCCAGTTGACGAGAATAGACATTTAGAGATCGCGGTCTAGCGGCAACATAAAAAGGCACGCAACATCCGTCCGTATTAGAATAGACATTTAGAGATCGCGGTCTAGCGGCAACCGCAGGCGAGGGGCTACTATACCTCCTTGTAGAATAGACATTTAGAGATCGCGGTCTAGCGGCAACGCCGGTCGCGAATGCAGATGTCCGGTCTGCAGAATAGACATTTAGAGATCGCGGTCTAGCGGCAACGGGGCCACGCGCCTCGAGCTGACGCGCCGCAGAATAGACATTTAGAGATCGCGGTCTAGCGGCAACCTAAGCGTCACGCCGCTCCAGATGCGCAAGAGAATAGACATTTAGAGATCGCGGTCTAGCGGCAACGGGCATGACGTCGAGGAGTTCGTTGGCGTGAGAATAGACATTTAGAGATCGCGGTCTAGCGGCAACACAACGATTGGCGGCACGGTCGATACCTACAGAATAGACATTTAGAGATCGCGGTCTAGCGGCAACGCCTCGCCCGCCATATCGCGCAACGTGGTAAGAATAGACATTTAGAGATCGCGGTCTAGCGGCAACTCACCAGCAGCAGTTCGGAACGCTTCAAGCGGCGCAAGAGGCATTCGGTGGAATGCTTGCTGCCGAACCTGTCCACAGGACAGAGGCTTGCGGCGCATCACGGTGCCGGGCGGCAGCGCCGATGGGGTGGGCAGGGTGGATGCAGCGAAACATGGCTACTCGGGCGGACCGGTGAGGATCGTCGCCTGCGCCTTGGCGATCGCCTCGTCCAGCCGCGCGCGGGATGCGGCCGCCAGACGCTCTACGCCGAGCAGGCGGGCCAATGCGCGTGCGACATCGGTCTCGTCGAGAAGCGCGGGGTTCTCGACGATGATCCAGGTGAGTTCCGCGAGTGGAATGTCGGCGATCGCGCGGCGGGCGTCCTCGCCGGCGGGTGGGCGATAGGGCTTGATTTCCTGGACTGCGCCGGGCTTCCAGATGAATTCACCGCTTGTTTCATGGGTCCGGTCAAAGTCGCGCAAATGGTGCTCGATCCGTTCCCGGATCCTGCCGCCCGTGCGCAGCCATCCATGGGCTCGGGCGATCCGCTGGCACAGAATGTCGGTCCGCACGGGGCTTTCAGTGTCGATCACGGCGTCGACCATGCCGCGCAGGACGTCGCGATAGCCGAATTCGTAGAAATGCTCAGGCGCAGGCGCGAAAGCCGACAGGTCGGTGACGCGATAGAGCGCGTTCGACATATCTGCCATCTCCGGCGCTGCTGCGGCCTGGTGCCCTGCCGGTACGGGCGGTGCCGCGGCCGATACCAGCTCCCATTCGGCCACCGCCGGAACCGGCGCTTCTTGCGCGGGCGCCGCCATGCCCTCATCGCGGATTTCCTCGATGCCCTCGATCTCATGGCCGATTTCCCAATGCGCGGCGGCCTCGCTCCCGGGCGGGCTGTCCTGCTGCGCCGCGCGTTCCGCCCGGTTGCTCTCGAGCAGGCTTTCCAGCGCCGCGTGCAGCCGGTCTGCGCAGCCGTGGGCATCGAACCACCAATCGGTCGACCAGACGCGCAGGATGTTCCAGCCCAGACCCTTGAGCACCTGTTCGCGGACCTTGTCGCGATCGCGCGCGGTGGCGGCGCTGTGATAGGTTGCGCCGTCGCATTCGACGCCGGCCAGATAGGCGCCCGCGAGATCGGGATGGCGAATGCCCAGGTCGATGCGGAAGCCGGAAATGCCGACCTGTGGCACGATCATCCATCCGCGACGTTCGAGCTGCTCGGCGACGGCCTGCTCGAACGGCGAGTCGAAGCCGCCGAGCGAACCGCCATCCTGCGCCGGCAGGGCGATCGCGCCGCGCTCGGCATAATCGAGGAAGGTCTTCAGATGATGGATGGCCAGGGCCTTCGTGCGGGTCGGGTCGATCTGGTCCGCCGTGAAGCCGGAGAAGACGATCAACTCCTGCCGGGCGCGCGTGACGGCGACGTTGAGGCGGCGTTCGCCGCCGTCGCGGTTGAGCGCGCCGAAATCCATGGTCAGCTTGCCCGCCGCATCCTTCCAGAAAGTGATCGAGAAGAGGATGACGTCCCGTTCGTCGCCCTGCACATTCTCCAGATTCTTGACGATCGTCGGCTCAACCCGCTCGTCGGCGAAGAACCATTCCAGGCCCGGATCGTCCCGCCGCGCCGCATCCAGATAATCCAGGATCAGCGACTGCTGCTGTGCATTGAAGGTTATGATGCCGAGCGTCGGCCGGCTCTTGTCGGGCAAGGCCAGCCAGCCCTTCATGCGCTTCACGGCCTCGTTGGCGACAGCCTCCGCCTCGATCCGGTTGGTCCGGCTCTTGCCGCGATCATAGACGCCGGCCGGCACCTTGTGCAGCCGCACCGCCCGATCCTCCACCATGGGAGAGGGGAAAGTGACCAGTCGATTATTGTAATAATGGTGGTTTGAGAAGGCGATCAGGGATTCGCTGCGGCTGCGATAGTGCCATCTGAGATCGCGGACCGGAATGCCCGAGGCCTTCGCCTCGTCGAGGATGCTCTCCAGGTCCTTCTCATGGTCGGCGATGTCCTCCTCTTCCTCGTTGCGGCCGAAGAAGTTGGTCGGCGGCAACTGCTTGGGATCGCCCACGATGATGGTCTGCCTTGCTCGGGCAATGGCGCCGACTGCGTCCCATGTCGTGATCTGCGAGGCTTCATCGAAGATGACCACGTCGAAAAGCGCCTGGTTCGTGGGGAAATATTGCGCGATCGACAGGGGCGACATCAGCATGCACGGCGCCAGTCTGGAGAAGGTTTCAGGCATCTTGCCGATCATGTCGCGGATGGATTGGCTTGGCCGCTGCAATTCCATCTGGTGGCGCAGCAGGCCCAGTTCGGAGTTGCGTGGGACGCTTTGCACCGGCGGCAGCCCATGGGCGATCGCGTCGATGACACGCCGCGTCGCATGCGCGCGCACCAGATCGTCGATCTCGCGAAATTCGGCGATGGCATTCTCATGCTGGAAGCGGCGGAAATCCCTGAGAACCGGGTCGCCATCCAGAATGGCGGGCAGCCACCAGCGCGCATAGCCCAGGCGAAATGCGGCGCGCGCCTCGCCGGCCGGGATGGTTCCTGCCTCGATCTGCTCGACCAGCGGCGCCAGGCCCGATGCGCATGCTCTGGCCCTCACCCCGCACCAGACCGCCCAATCGCGAAGCAGATGCCGTGCGTCGATGAGTGCGTCGAGCCGTTCGACGAGATCGCTGAGGTCGCTCATCCCCCACGCGACGCTGTCGCGTGCCGCCTGTTCGCCGAATTGCCGGCGCGCGGCGGCGAAATCGCGCATGGCGGCCAGCAGCGTATCGCAGGACTGATGGAGCGGGTTCTGGGCATCGCCATCGCGCACCGCGCGCTCGACGACCCCCGCGATGGTCCGGCGCTCTTCCTCGCCCTGTTCCGGCAAGCGAAGCGCGGCCCGCAGCCGCCCCGCGCGGGCGAGAATATCCGCCACCGCTTCGGTGTCGGTGTCCAGCCCGTCGAGGCGCAGGGGCTTGTCGGCGAGGGCGGTCCGGTCGATCGCCGCCAGCTGATCCTGCATGATCCGCAACTGCGGCAGGTCCTGCTCAGGCTGCGCCGTGCCCGCGCTGGCATAGCTCTGCAACAGCCGGGATACCTTGCGCCGGCCCAGGACGGATATCGGCCAGAGGGACGCGCTGGCTTCGCGCCATTGGCGATCCAGCACGGCAATATCGATATCGCGCACGGCCTGCGGCTCGAAGGTCGCCGCCAGGCCGGATTCAGCGGCGCGATATGCCCCGATCGCGCTGGTCAGCGTCGCCAGCGCCTCGGTGCATCGCGCAAATTCGGGATCGAACGCGATCGTGACATTGTGCCCGCATGTCTGGTCCAGGGCCTCGGCCAGGCCGGCGAGCCCATCGATTTCCGCTTGTGAGAGGCGGGCCGGGGGCGCCAGGCCCAGATCGGCGCGAAAGCCGGCCGCCGCGCGCATCAGAAGGCTGGCCGCATCGCGCAGCGATGAAGCGGCGGCGAGCATATCGGCCTGCCATGCCGAACTCCATGCGTCACAATTCACGAGATCGAGCGCCGGGCGCCGTTCGATGGACGCGAAGACCTGGCCCAGTTCCGTCGCGAGGTCTTCCAGGGCCGTCAGCGTGGGCGCGTCATGCGCGTCCCTTTCCGGCCAGGACAGGGCGGGCGCCGGCTCTTCGGCAGCCCGCAAGGCAATGCCGAGCGCCAGATAGGGCGTCCAGCCATTGGGATAGGGCTTGTGCAGCGCCGTCACATAAGCGTTCAGCGCGTCGCGCCGCAGCTTTAGCCGCGCGTTGATTTCGACCCACTGCGACGCGTCGGTTCGGCCGCCATGTTCCCAGGCAGCTTTGAGTTGTGCCAGGAAATGCCGCCGATCGGCCTTGTTCGAATGGAGTTCGATGCAATGGTCGCCAAGACCATGCTCGCGCAGGCGCCGATAGACGACATCGAGCGCCGCGGTCTTTTCCGCCACGAACAGCACGGTCTTTCCCACCGCCAGGCAATTGGCGATCATGTTGGCGATGGTCTGGCTTTTTCCCGTTCCGGGCGGCCCGACGATGACGAAATCATGGCCGTCCGCGGCGGCGAGACTGGCGGCCGTCTGCGACGAATCCGATGGAAGCAGGCAGACGATGTCCGCCGGGGCGCAGGTGCGGTCCAGTTCGGCTTCGTCGCGAAACGGGGATCGGGCGCCCTCTGCGGCAAAGGCCTGCTCGGGCGTGTCGATCAGATGCCGCACGACCCGGTTCTCGCGCAGCGCATCGGTCCGTTCGACCAGATCCTTCCACATCAGGAACTTGGCGAAGGAGAAGGTGGACAGCGCGGTTTCGTCCAGCACTTCCATGCCCGGCACGTCGCGGACGGCCTGACGCGCCATGTCCAGAATGCGCGGCACGTCGAGCCCGCTGTCGTCCTGTGGCAAGGCGCCGTTGAACTGGGAGAGCTTGAGATCGAATTCACGCTCCAGAAATTGGAGCAGCGTGGCATTGAAGCGGGGCTCGTCTTCATGGAAGCGCAGCGTGAACGACGAGCTGGCGCTCCGCCGCTCCAGCTTGACCGGAATGAGCAGGAGAGGCGCGCGATAGCTGCGCTCATCCTCCGGCTTCTTCTTCCAGCGAAGGAAGCCGACGGCGAGAAACAGCGTGTTGGCGCCGCCCTCGGCGAAGTCGTTGCGCACCTGGCGGTGGAGGTCGATCAGCCGGACTTCGAGTTGGCGCGCATCGAGGGGGGAGGGCAATTCGTCACGCTGGAGCGCCTCGGCGGCGAAGCCGCGCTGGAGGTCGCGGCCATGGACGTCTCGATAAAGCCCCGCATCGCGCTCTCCCAACGGATTCTGTTCGGGCAGCGAGATCAGGCGGATCGCGCCACCCTCTGCCAGCCGGTCCTCCAGATAGGCGATGTCGGTGCACAGAAAGGGGATCGTCTTGTTGGTGACGGGGAAGTTGAGCAGCCGGTTCCTGAGCGTCAGGTCGAGCAGTTTCTTCTGCCAGCGGTCGATGCGCCCGGCCGCGGTCGTGGGCTTTTCAGCGACGAGATCGGGCGGCAGCGCGTTGAACGCGGGGGCGGCGGGCAGGGGCAGATCCGTGGCCGGCCCATCTTCGTCGGCCATATCGTCCGTCGCGGCGCGCCGAAGCGGGTCGTGAGAGGCGAGGGGCGTGATGCCGCCGCTCCGCGCGCGCCGGACGTCGATGGCCGCCACGAAATGGGCGGCTTCTTCCTCGCTCATGCGATGATCCAGCGCCTGGCGCGCGGCCTCCATCGGCATGGGCGGGCGATGCGTCACGCCCGTGGTCTCGAATATCATGAGTTCGCGCGATGCCAGAGCCTTGCGCACTTCCATGGGATCGGTCTCGATGGCGTTGGCGAAGGTTCGCTTGACCAGCCACACGCCCGCCGCCGCGTGCCCTTCGAACAACAGCAGCACCGGATGGAGCCCGGCAGCTTCGAGCGCCGCGGCGAAAAGCAGCGTGGTGTCGAGGCAGGTGGCGAGGCGATCCTCTTCGATGACGCCGGGGCGGCGCACCTTCTGTCCCCGGCTCTCGAAGCTCGCGGGCGGCTCGGCATAATGCAGTGCCAGGCCGGCAATGGCGGAATAGACGGCTGCGCTCAGCAGATAGGCACGCTGCGGATCGCCTGACTGGTAGCCGTCCAGTCCGCTCGGATGCCCGCTCGCGAGCAGCTGTTCCGCGGCCGTCCGCAGGATGCGCGCCACGGCCGGATCGTTCGGCATCGCGAAGGCCGGCAGGAGCTGGACCATGTCGGCGACGCCGCCCCATTCGTCGCGTGCCAGGAGCCGGACGGGGAAGTGGCGCTCGTCCATGACGTCGCCGTCGACCGTGAGACGCAGTGTGATCTCGCCGCGTTCGGCCTCGTTGAGGCCCGCGAGATAGGCGGCGTCGAGTTCCACCTTGCGGTCGCTCAGCGCCAGCCTGTCTCCCGGGGCGAGCCGATCCACCGTCCATGATTTCGGGCGGAGGAAGGCGGGCGATGACGAAAGCGCGACCAGGCAACGATGGACGTGCCTGTCCGTCCGGTTCTCGACGACGATCGATCGAATGACGGGAATCGCGTTCTGATAGGATGCATGAGTAAAGCTTCCGGCGATATCTGCGGAAACTGTGAGGCGATTGGCGTCCGGCCCGGTATCGTCACCGTCTTCCCGGTCCTCTTCGCGAAAAATGTCCATGCTCATTCCCCCTCACTGGGACTGAATAAGCATTGGCGATAAAAAAGACCTGGCCGCGGCGACCTGATCTTCTCCGAATTGGAGGAAATCGGGTGCGCGTCCATCGGTGCGGATATGTGAGCGCCATTCTTCTCGTCTCTCGCATCCATCTTCAAAGACATTTGACCGCACTCCCCGCTTGATGCAGTCATGCTGCACTTGCGAAGGGATGGATGTTTGCGAATCGTCATCATCGACGACAGCGGTGCGCGGGCGACGGTCCTGGAGGAGGGGCTGCGCGAGGCGGGTTATGACGACATCCATCTCGTGCCGCCGCGCGGGGCCTTCGTGGCGCGGCTGGAGCGCATGGCGCCCGATGTGGTGCTCATGGACCTGGGCAATCCCAGCCGCGATACGCTGGAGGAGATGCTCACCGTCAGCCGGGCGCTCGCGAGGCCCATCGCGATGTTCGTGGACCAGTCGGACGATGCGATGATCGCCTCGGCCATCGATGCCGGCATCTCCGCTTATGTGGTCGACGGGCTGCGCAAGGAGCGGGTGAAGCCGATCCTCGATCTCGCCATCCGCCGCTTCAATGCCTTTGCGCGCATGCAGGCGGATCTGGTCGAGGCGCGCACCCAGCTTGCCGACCGCAAGACGATCGACCGCGCCAAGGCGATCCTCATGGCGACGCGGGGCCTCAATGAACCCGATGCCTATGCGCTGCTGCGCACCACGGCGATGAACCAGGGCAAGAAGATGGTGGACGTCGCCGCCGCGCTCATCACTGCGAGCGATCTGTTGGGAGGGACGCTGTGACGCCGATCCGTATCGCATTCCTCGGCCTCACCGACGCGGCCGTGCTCGTCGCCGCGAAGGAGAGGGGGTTCGCGCAGGCCGAGGGCATATCGCTGGAGCTGGTGCGCGACACGAGCTGGGCGACCTTGCGCGACCGGCTGGTCTACGGGCAGGTGCAGGCCGCGCACATGCTGGCGCCGCTCGCCGTCGCGGTCACGCTGGGCCTCAGCCAGCAGCCCTGCGCGCTCGCCGCGCCCTACAAGCTCAACGTGAACGGCAATCTGATCGTCATGTCGCCGCAGTTCGCCGCCGCGCTGGAGCCGGACACGGCCGTGCGGCTCGGCGATCCGCTGGCCATGGCGCATGATTTCGCCGCCGCGATCGGCCTGCATCATCGCAAGCCGATCATCGGCGTGGTCCACCGCTTTTCCAGCCATGCGCTGGTGCTGCGCTATGTCCTCGCGAGCGCGGGGATCGATGCGGACCGGGACGTGGTGCTGCGCGTGCTGCCGCCCTCGCTCATGGTGGAGGCGATGCGCGCCGGGGAGATCGACGGCTTCACGGCGGGCGAGCCCTGGGGCAGCGCGGCGATCGAGGCGGGCCTTGCCGAGGCAGTCGCGGCGAGCGAGCGGCTCTGGCAGCGCGGCGTCGAAAAGGTGCTCGCCTTTCGCGCCGACTGGATGGAGGCCAATCCGGACGCTGTCGATGCGCTCGTCCGGGCGCTCGCCAAGGCGGCGATCTGGTGCGACGATCCCGCCAATCGCGGCGCGCTCGCCCTGCTGCTCTCCGGCCCGGCCTATGTGGACCAGCCCATCGACCTCATCGCGCGGGCGCTTTCCGGCCGTATCGTCGCGCGGCGCGGTGAAGCGCCGGTGGACCTGCCCGATTTCCTGCTCTTCGCGCGCGAGGCAACGCCGTTTCCGTGGCGGAGCCAGGCGCTGTGGATCTACTCGCAGCTCGTGCGCTGGCGCATGGTGACGCCGGGCGAGGATGCATTGGCCAAGGCCGCCGCCGTCTTCCGGCCGGATGTCTATCGCCGCGCGCTTGCCGCGAGCGACATGCCCATGCCGGGCGCCAGCATGAAGGTGGAAGGCGCGCTCGCGGCACCGCTGCCCATCGGCGCGCCGCGCGGCGCCATCACCTTGGGGCCGGACCGTTTCTTCGACGGGCGCGCCTTCGACCCGGACCGGATCGAGGACTATCTGGCGGGCTTGC
>CBIMKI010000104.1:0-9894 GCA_966244395.1 uncultured Sphingobium sp.
GCATCCGCGCCGCCGCCCAGGGCACAGGCGCATGCCGCACCTGCTGCCGCGCCCCGGCCGGGGGCATCCCCGGCTCCGGCTCCAAAGGCGAACCCGGCCGCCACGCCGGCCGCCCAGAGCCCGGCGGCGCGGGACGCGGCGATCTTCCGCGCGGCGGGTTTCAAGCAGACGCGGCGGGGCTGGGAAAGCGGCTGCGACGATCCGAGCGCGGGCGCCCCCTATGATGCCGGCCAGATCGAGAGCGTGAAGGACCTGAACGGCGATGGCCGGCCCGAGGCCGTCGTGGTCGAAGGCGGGAGCCTTTGCTACGGCAATACCGGCGGCGCCTTCTGGCTGGTGAGCCAGCAGGCGGACGGAAGCTGGAAGCTTGTCGTCAACAGCATCGGCATCGCCGAATTCCTCCCCGCCAAGGGTGTCGGCGGCTGGCCGGACATCTCGGTGGGCGGCCCCGGCTTCTGCTTCCCGGTCGTGCGCTGGAACGGCAAGGACTATGTCCGCAACCGATACGAATATGAGGGCAAGCGCTGCACGCCCTGAACATGTCGGCCAGGTCCAGTCGGCCGTCCCTTCAGTCGTCGACGATTCCGGCGCCCGTCTTGGTCTCGCCGGTGGCCAGGCCGATCTGGTCGCTGGTGAAGACCGCCAGACCCGTTCCGAACAGCGGCAGCAGGCACAAGAGCGCCCAGAGCGTGACCGCCGTGCGCGAGCGCAGATGGCCGCGATGCCGCATCCGCAGGCCGACGGCGACGATCGCCGCCGACAGCAGCAGGAGCAGGACGATCAGGGGCAGCGGAAAGGACATGCCGGTCAAACATTCGGGCGAGCGGCCAGTTCCCGCCTTCTGGATGATCGGGGATCGCGCGATGGCCGGAGAATGGCGCCAATCCCCTATCTTCTCTCAGCGCCGCGGCGTCCTATATCGCCATAGCGGCCGGAGCGAGGACTCCCGCCGCCTTTGGAGACAGACGATGAAGAAGGCGATCCTTGGCCGTTATGGCAATGATCGTAGCCACTGGGTGGGCGATGGATTCCCCGTCCGCTCGCTCTTTTCCTACAATGGGCTGGGTCAGCAGATCAGCCCCTTCCTGCTGCTCGATTATGCCGGGCCCTATAATTTCGCGCCGACGACATCGCGGCGGGGCGTGGGACAGCATCCGCACCGCGGCTTCGAGACTGTCACCATCGTCTATGACGGCGAGGTGGAGCATCGCGATTCGGCTGGGCATGGCGGCGTGATCGGCCCGGGCGACGTGCAGTGGATGACGGCCGGCGGCGGCATCATCCACGAGGAATATCATGCGCCGCGCTATGCCAAGACCGGCGGGCCGTTCCGCATGGTCCAGCTCTGGGTCAATCTGCCCGCCAAGGACAAGAAGGCCCCGGCCGCCTATCAGGGCATCACGGCGGACGCGATTCCCACCGTCGATCTTCCTGATGGCGCAGGCACAGCGCGCATCATCGCGGGCGAGTTCGATGGGGCCAAGGGGCCCGCGCGCACCTTCACCCCCATCAATGTGTGGGATCTGCGCCTCTCGCCCGACAGCGACACCGCGCTCGCCCTGCCGGAAGGGCACACGGCCCTGCTGGTCGTGCTCGGCGGCCATGTGACGGTGAACGGCGGGCAGCCGCTGGGCGAGGCCGAAGTGCTGCTGCTCGGTCGCGAGGGAAGCGATGTCGCCGTCCATGCCGATGGCGGCAGCAAGCTGCTGGTGCTGACAGGCGCGCCGATCGACGAACCCATCGTGGGCCACGGCCCGTTCGTGATGAACAGCCGGGAGGAGATCGTCGAAGCCATCGAGGACTTCAACAACGGCCGCTTCCTCGCAGCGACGGCAGCGGCCGCGCCGCAGCCCGGCGGCGATACGGCCTGATCCCGCCGCGCCCGGGGCCGTGCGTTGTCACGGTTCCGGGCGGGCTGTTTGTGCTTGCCGGCGTGCACTAGAGCATGTCCCGATCAGATTGAATCGAGACATGCTCTATTTTCTTTTGTTTTCCGCATTTTCGCAAGTCGCCAGATGAAGCCATCCGACTTGAAAATGCGCTACGAGCCGCGCATGCGCAGCGCGCCAGCGAAGCCCAGCACCGCCGGCACCAGATAGATGAGCCGCAGCCGCACTGCGATGGCCCCGTCTTCGGGCGGCGCGAGCAGTGCCTGCCCGCCGACCAGCACCGCCACGCACGCCAGCAGCGCGAGCAGCACCAGGGGCATCGCCCGCCATCCCCAGCGCAGCGGGAAGAGCAGGCCCAGCCCAAAGCTGGCCAGCAGAACGAGCGGCAGCACCACCGCATCGACGCCATCGAGGCTCATCAGGCGCTGCCTACCACCAGACAGGCCGCGAACATCAAGAGGCCCGCGAACCGGTTGGAGCGGAATTTGGCGAGCGGATCGGCCCCATCCTGCCTGAGCGTGGCGACTTGCCAGAGATAGTGCAGTGCCACCGGCAGCAGTGCCGCGAGCGCCAGCGGCACCTGCGCCGTGAGCCAGAAGGCCGCACCCCAGAGCAGCAGCGCGAGCCCATAGCACAGGGTCACGCCCGCGCGGACATGCCGCCCCATGGCCCGCGCGCTCGATTTGATGCCGGCCAGCGCATCGTCCTCCTTGTCCTGCAGCGCATAGATGGTGTCATAGCCCACCACCCAGAACAGGCTGCCGGCATAGAGCAGCAGCCCGGCCGCGCCCATGCCGCCCGTCATCTCCACCCAGGCGACCGGCGCCGCCCAGCTGAAGACGAGGCCGAGCCATGCCTGCGGCCACCAGGTGATGCGCTTCATGAAGGGATAGGCCGCGACCAACGCCAGGCTCCCCAGCGCGACGAGCTGCGCCTGCCAGCGCAATTGCAGCAGCACGACGAGGCCGACGAGGCACAGAGCCATCAGCCAGAGCCATGCGGCTTTCAGCGACACCGCCCCGCTCGGGAGCGGCCGGCTCGCCGTGCGCGCCACCTGCGCGTCCAGGTCCCGGTCGACAATGTCGTTATACACGCAGCCCGCGCCGCGCATGGCGATGCTGCCGAGCAGGAACCAGAGCAGCATCGTCCAGCGGTCCGGCACGCCGCCCGCCAGCGCGATTGCCCAGGCGCCCGGCCAATAGAGCAGCCACCAGCCGATCGGCCGATCGAAGCGTGCGAGCAGGGCATAAGGCCGCGCCCTGCGCGGAAGCAGGCGCAGCAGTCCCTTGGTCTCGCTGTCCGGCACGATATGCGCGATGTCCATGCCGCCCCTCTGCCACAGATGCCGCCCGCAAGAACAGGGGCTTCGCACGCGACCGCATGCCGGCAACCTTCTGCGCCCCGCCGCATTCCTGAACGGAAGAAGGAGACATGGCATGGAAGACGAACGGGTCTGGGCGCATGAAGAGAGATTGTGGAGCGGCGCGACGGACGCTTTCGCGCGCGGCGTGGATGCATCCTGTCTCATCGTCGTGCCGGCGGCGCCCTTCGTCATGGAAGGCGCGGAGGCTGTGAACGCCATTGCCCAATTGCCGCGCTGGCAGGCAGTGAGCTTCGCCCATGGCCGCATCGCCCGCCCCCAGGACGGGCTGATCGTCGCCGCCTACAAGGCGACGGCGAACCGCGAAAATGAGGAGAATTACACCGCTTGGTGCACCTCCACCTATCGCCGCGTCGCCCATGACGACTGGCGCCTCGTCCAGCACCAGCAGATGCACGCCGCCGACGGCCCGCTGCGCGGCGGCTGAGGGCGGCGCGCCCTCATCATTCCCGCACGATGGCCGGGCGTGGATGTGCCAGGGGCATGCTGCCACTGCCCCATATTGAGCCTGCTCCCCGCAGGGCCTATGGCACCCGTCATGCCCGCCACTCCCGCCTGGCCGCCGCGCAGCGCCCCGCGCCTCCATGTCGAGGCCGTGCTCGGCGCCGATGCGCTGGTGCCGGTCGAGGGCAATGCCGCCCATTATCTCCTCTCCGTCATGCGCGTGAAGGAGGGCGACACCGTCCTGCTCTTCGATGGGCGCAATGGCGAATGGGCCGCGCGCGCGGAGAGTTTGCGCCGCCGCGATCTTGTTTTGCGCTGCGTCGCGCAGACCAGGGCGCTCGAAACCGTCCCCGATTTCTGGCTCTGCGCCGCGCCCATCAAGAAGGGCCGGATCGATCTCGTCGCGGAAAAGGCCTGTGAGCTGGGCGTTTCTCGCCTCGTGCCCGTGCGCACCGAGCGCAGCGTGGTCGACAAGGTCAATCTCGATCGGCTCCAGGCCCATCTGGTCGAGGCCGCCGAGCAATGCGGCCGCACCGCCTTGCCCCAGCTCGCCGAGATCATCGCCCTGCCCCGCCTGCTTCAGGACTGGCCGGCCGAGCGCACGCTCTTCTTCGCCGACGAGCAGGGCGGTGAGCCGATGCGCGCGGCCTTTGCCGCCAATCCCGGCCCCGCTGCCTTGCTGGTCGGTCCCGAGGGCGGCTTCACCACGCAGGAGCGCGGTCTGATCCGCGCGCTGCCCGCCGCCCGCGCCATCTCGCTCGGCCCGCGTATCCTGCGCGCCGAGACCGCGGCCATCGCCGCCACAGCCTGCTGGATGGCGGCCAATGGCGACTGGTTGCCCGACGCCTGATCCACCGGCGGCGCCGGCGCATCCCGTCCGGCGGTCGAATGCGGGCGCCTGCGCGCGACTCGCCGGATTCCCGAAGGACTCTTGACGCCGAGTCCGCGAAGGAGGATTGTCCGGGCTGGAACATTTCGGGCACGCGCACGGTTTTCGCGCCTGTCCGCGCGTGCATGGAGACATCCCAATGGCAAGCCGGTCAGCCAGACGGACCCCGGAGTGGCAGGACATGCTGCGCCGCAGCCTGCTGCGCCTCGTCACGCTGGCGGGCGCGGTCGCGCTTTATGCCTTCGCGCTGTTCCTCGTTCTCGCCCTGCTCTCCTACCATGTCGCAGATCCCGCGCTGAACACGGTCGCAGGCGATGACGTGGGCAATCTCATGGGGCCTGCCGGCGCCTGGGCGGCGGACCTGCTGCTCACCTTCGGCGGCATCGCCGGCGCGCTCGTCCTGCCGCTCATCCTCGTCTGCGCCCGGCGCCTCTGGGGCGATCAGGACATGACCGGCTGGGCGGGCCAGATCGTCAAATGCCTCGTCGGCATGATGCTGATCGGCACGGGCCTTTGGCTGCTGGAGCCCGAGCCGCTGGTCGGCCTGCCCGCCCGCTGGGGCGGCGCGCCCGGCTTCCTCGCGGCCGAGGGCCTGAGCGCACTCACGATCATGCTGGGCGCGAGCGCGGCCTATTGGCTGGGCTGGGTGCTCGCCGCGCTCGCCATCTTTGCGGGCCTCTGGCTCTGGGTGCGCAGCCTCGCGCTCGAAAAGCCGCTCTGGCATTTCGCTCGTCCCGCCATGTCGCCGTTCCAGGGCATCAAGCTGCCGAGCCTCGCCTTCCTGCGCCGCAAGGAGCTGCCCGTGCACGAGGATGGGCTGGACGGCCCCATCGTGCGCGAGGCCGCGCCCCGCCGCCAGGTCGAGGCCGCCGCCCGCGCGCCGATCAGCATCCAGCCGCCGAGCGCTCCGCCCGCGCCCAAGGCGTTCGCGCCCGTCTCCGGCCAGAACGACCTGTTCGGCAACAATGCCCTGCCCTCGCCGGACCTGCTCTCGCCCGCGCCGCCCGCGGCCGCCGGCAAGCTCGACAAGCAGGGGCTGGAGCGCAATGCCCGCCTGCTCGAAAGCGTGCTCGACGATTTCCACGTGAAGGGCGCCATCACCGAGGTCCGCCCGGGGCCGGTCGTCACCATGTATGAGCTGGAGCCCGCGCCCGGCATCAAGGCGAGCCGCGTCGTCCAGCTCGCCGACGACATCGCGCGCAACATGTCCGCCCTCTCAGCCCGCGTCGCGACCATTCCCGGCCGTACCGTCATCGGCATTGAGCTGCCCAATGTGAACCGTGAATCGGTGGTGCTGCACCAGCTCATCACCTCCGGCGCCTTTGCCGAGGCGAAGGCCGAACTGCCGATCATCCTGGGCAAGAACATCTTCGGCGAGCCCATCGTGGCCGATCTCGCCACCATGCCGCACCTGCTCGTCGCCGGCACCACCGGCTCGGGCAAGTCGGTGGGCCTGAACTGCATGATCCTGTCGTTGCTCTACCGCATGACGCCGGACGAGCTGCGTCTCATCATGATCGACCCCAAGATGCTGGAACTGAGCATCTACGACAATATCCCCCATCTCCTCTCGCCCGTCGTCACCGAGCCCGCCAAGGCGATCCGCGCGCTCAAATGGGCGGTGGAGCAGATGGAGGACCGCTATCGCATGATGGCCTCCATCGGCGTGCGCAACCTGGCCAACTACAACGAGAAGGTGCGCGGCGCGCTCGCCAAGGGCAAGTCGCTCGGCCGCCGCGTGCAGATCGGCTTCGACGAGGCGACCCGCCAGCCCATCTATGAGGAGGAGGAGCTGGACTATCAGCCGCTTCCGCAGATCGTGGTGGTGGTCGACGAGCTTGCCGACCTCATGATGACGGCGGGCAAGGAAGTGGAGTTCCTCATCCAGCGCCTGGCGCAGAAGGCGCGCGCGGCGGGCATCCACCTCATCCTCGCAACGCAGCGCCCCTCGGTCGACGTCATCACCGGCGTCATCAAGGCGAACCTGCCCACCCGCATCAGCTTCTTCGTCACGTCGAAGATCGACAGCCGCACCATCCTGGGCGAGCAGGGCGCCGAGCAGCTGCTGGGCAAGGGCGACATGCTCTACATGGCGAGCGGCAAGGGCCTGATGCGCGTGCACGGCCCCTTCGTCAGCGACGATGAGGTGCGCCACGTCGCCGACCATTGGCGCAGCAAGGGCCAGCCCGATTATATCAGTGCCGTCACCGAGGAGCCCGAGGAAGGCAGCTTCGCGCTGGAGGGCGTGGACCTGGGCGACGATTCGCCCGATGCCAAGCTGTTCCGCAAGGCCTGCCAGCTCGTGTTCGAGAGCCAGAAGGCCTCGACCAGCTGGCTCCAGCGCCAGATGCGCATCGGCTATAACAGCGCCGCGCGCCTCATCGAGCGGATGGAGGAAGAGGGGCTCGTCGGCGCGCCCAATCATGTCGGCCGGCGCGAAGTGCTGCGCGACGAGATGGGCCAGCCCAAATGAGACGTCGCCATGGTGCCGCGGAACCGGAAGCGGGCCTGATCGCCCGTTGAGCCCGCGAGATGCGCGAAAAACGGGTCAGGCAGTGCGTGCCGCGCTGCGACAATGCAGCTAAAACATAGTAAACAGGCGGAAACCAATAATGGAGTGAGTCGGGTCGCTTTGTGGGAGAAGCCGATATGACACTCAGTTATTTGCGCCTGACATCTGCCGTGCTGTTGCTCGTCGTCCCGGCCGCCGCGCCCGCGGCGATCTTCGGCGGCGTGGATTTTCCGCAAGGCGCCATCTCGTTCGCGGACGAGGTGGTGAGCTATGATCCGGCGTTCGGCGGCGGCAATGTGCCGGGCCTGGCCTATCAGACCCCGGACTCCGCGCTGGGCGTACCCGACTATCCGGACGCGGCCGACAGCTATGTGTCGCTGGGCGCGGGCGGCCGGATCGTCCTCAAATTCACGGACAATCTGCTGACGGGCAGCGGCTCCGACCTTGACGATCTGTGGATCTTCGAGATCGGCCCGGACGTGGAAGATACGGTCGTGGACATCAGCGTCGACGGCATCACCTGGTCCAATGTCGGCTTGGTGACCGGGTCGACGCGCGGCATCGATATCGATTTCTTCGGCTTCGGCACCGGTCACGCCTTCTCCTACGTCCGCCTGACGGACGTTCTGAATGAAGGCGATACCGGAGGCATGACGGTCGGCGCGGACATCGACGCGGTCGGCGCGATCTCCACCCGGCCGGCGCTCCCCGTGCCCGAGCCGGCAAGCTGGGCCCTCATGATCGGCGGCCTCGGCCTTGCCGGCGCGATGCTGCGCCGGCGCGGGCGCATGGTCCCGGCCTGAACAGGCGACGGCACGTTCAGTGGACATTCAAGGCGCGGTCCTTATGGATCGCGCCATGATGTTCCGCTCCATATCAGCCCTGCGCGTGGCGCTGTTCGCGCTTACGCTTCCCGCCGCCGCCCTCGCCGTGCCCATGCAGGCCGCCCAGGCGCAATCGGGCGACGTCGCCGCCGTCAGCCGTGCACTGCGCGCCATCACCACGATGAAGGCCGATTTCGAGCAGACCGACGCCGCCGGCGGCGTCGCGCGCGGCACGTTGCTGCTGAAACAGCCCGGCAAGGTGCGCTTCGATTATGGCAAGAACGACCTCCTGATCGTGAGCGACGGGCGCTCGCTCAACATGATCGACTATGCCGTGAAGCAGGTCTCGCGCTATCCGGTCCGCAATTCACCGCTCGGCCCCCTGCTCGATCCCAAGCGGGATCTTACGCGCTACGGCAAGATCGTGCCCTCGGGCAGTGCCGGCGTGATCGCGATCGAGGCGCGGGACAAGGACCATCCCGAATATGGCACGATGACGCTTCATTTCGCGCGCAAGCCGAGCGCCCCGGGCGGGCTGGAGCTGACTGGCTGGCTCATGCGCGATGCGCAGGGCAATCGTACCACGGTCCGCTTCTCGAACATCAGCTACGGCGGCGCCATTGCCGACAGCGCCTTCGCCTGGCGCGATCCGCGCCCGAACCGGGTCGGTCCGCGCCGCTAGAAGGTGCCGGCGCATCGGCGAATCGCTTCCTGAACATTTTCATTCATCCAGCGCTCATCTCGACTCATCTAGACAGGGGGCGTGGCGAGGGATCGCCCGCCGGGATTTCCCCCCTGTTGCCCGGTGCGATCCCCGCCACTTCGGCGCCCCCAAGCGCTCTTGAGACCCTCGTTCCATGCCCCCCGGAACGGGGGTCTTCCTTTGTCCCTGCGCTATCCCGGAGCGGGGCTGGCGGGGGCTGCGGCATTGCCCTTTTTGAGCGCAGGCCCTAGGGACGGCGCCATGTCCACAATCAAGATTGCTTCCTGGAACATCAACTCCGTCCGCGCCCGGCTCGAGATCGTCGAGCGCTTCCTGATCGACTACGCGCCCGACATTCTGTGCCTGCAGGAGACCAAGGTGGTGAACGGCACCTTCCCCGAGGGCCTGTTCCGCCGCCATGGCTATAATCATCAGATGCTGAACGGCCAGCCGATGCACCATGGCGTCGCCATCGTCTCCAGGCTGCCGATGCGCGACGATGATCGGCTCGACTGGCAGGCCAATGGCGAGGCGCGGCATATCGGCGTGCGGCTCGACAATGGTCTGCGCATCGAGAATGTCTACATTCCCGCCGGCGGCGAGGAGCCGGATCGCACCATCAATCCCAAATTCGGCCAGAAGCTCGATTTCCTTGAGCGCATGATCGACTGGTCCGGCAAGCTCAACGTGCCCACCCTGCTGGTAGGCGACTTCAACGTTGCGCCGCTCGAATGCGACGTGTGGAGTCACAAGCAGCTCGCCAATGTCGTCAGCCACACGCCCATCGAATGCGAGCTGCTCGGCCGCCTGCAGGCGAGCCACGACTGGGTGGACATCGGCCGTAAATTCTACCCCGCGCCCGAGCGGCTCTACACCTGGTGGAGCTACCGTGCGCAGGATTGGGCCAAGTCCGACCGGGGCCGGCGCCTGGATCATATGTGGGCGAGCCCCGCCGTAGCGGAGAAGGCCGTGAGTCACAGCGTCGTCGAGGTGGCGCGCGGCTGGATGCGTCCCAGCGATCACTGCCCGCTCATCACGGAATTCGCGCTCTGATGGACGCCCGCGCGGCCGCCCGCGCGATCGATGCGCTGCGCCGCGGCTGGCCCATCCGCCTCGCCGGGAGCAATGGCGCGCTCGCGCTGCTGCCCATCGAGGGCGCAACGCCGCAGAGCCTCGCCGCCTTCGATCCGGCTGGCGACGCGCCGCTCCTGCTTTCCGCGGCACGGGGCGTCACGCTCAAGCTCGCCAACCA
>CBIMKI010000105.1:0-9880 GCA_966244395.1 uncultured Sphingobium sp.
TAGGCCGACCAGCTCGTGAGGCCCGCGACCGGCAGGCCCCGCTCCAGCGCGCGCAGGCCGCGCCAGTTGGTCCGCCCCTCCTCGACCAGATCGATGCGGCGCGGCGCGGCCGTTGACTGCGCGAAGGCGCGGCTTTCCGCGCGGGCGCTGTCGAAGACCAGCACGCCGGGCCGGACGCCCGAGGGCATCAGGCGGGACACGCCGAAAGCCCCCACCGCGCCGATCAGCGCGGCGGCGCCCAGCAGCTCGCGGCGGCGCAGGCCGCTTTGACCGGCGGCCTGCGCGCTCACTTGCCCTTCCCCAGATAGGCGGCGACAAGATCCAGCTCGGCATCGGTGATGTCCACGCGGGTCTGGCGGGGCATGGCGCCCTTGCCGTTGCGCGCCACCGCCTTCACATAATCGGCGGTCAGATCGTCGCGATTGGCGAGCAGGCCCATTTCGGGCGAGCGGCCCGCGGCGACCTGCTGGCCGGTGATGAGATTGGTGCCCATGCCGGCGGCGAGATGACAGGCGCCGCAGCGATGCGAGAACAGCGCCTCGCCCGTCGAGCTGGGCGAGAGGCGGTCCTTGTCCGCGACTTCCGCACGCATCTGATAGGGCGGGAGCGGCGGCGGTCCACCAGCGGGCGGACCGGCCTGCGCCGCTTCGTTGCCGGTGCTCTGGCCGTTGCAGGCGGAGAGCGAGAGGGCGGCGGCAAGCGCGAGGGCGCTCAGGGCAAGGACGCGCGTCATGCGTTGGCCTTTCCGCGCTGGCCGGCATAAGCGGTCGGCCATATGCCTTGCTTGCCGGGCGAGAGGATGCCGTTGGGATCGAGCGCGTCCTTCACTTTCTCGTTCATGCGGCGGAAGGCGTGATCGTTGAAATCATAAGTTTCCATGACCGGGTCCATCCAGCCCAGATGCGTGCGATATTCGCCATAGCCCGATGCCTTGGCGTCGGCGATGAGCGCATTGAACAGCTTCTTCATCGTCTCGATCTGCTCGGGCTGATCGCGATCGTACATCAGCATGTTGACATTGTTGCAGAAGCGCCCGCCGATGGTGAAGCTGGCGTAGAAATCGACATCATGGTCAGTGATGATCTTGCGGCTCCGCTTCATCTGGCCAAGCACATGCGCGCCGGTCGCCGGCACCACGGGCGAGAAGCCCAGATGCGCGCTGCGGCCGCCGACCCAGTCGCCCATCTGCAACGGCACAGCCGAGGGAACCCCCAATGTGGTGTCCATCACATTGGTGGGATCGCCCTGGCGCCACCAATGTTCGGCGGGCGGCGTGTCCAGATGGTTCTTGAAGGCGGCCTTCACCACTTCGGCCTGGGCCTTCACGATGCCTTCATTGCCATAGAGGCGCAGCGCCACCTGCCAGTAGCCCAGCTTGTGCTCCTTTAGCAGCTCCTGCACGCGCCACTCGGGAATGGCGCTCGGCTTGTCCCAGAAATCCTTGCGCTGGCCCTTGATGACCATCTTGCCGAGCCAGCTGGGAATGAAGATCGACTGGTCGACCACGCCCTTGAGCTTGAGCGGCGTCAGCAGATCGACGACCCAGCCGATGTCCTCGGCCTGCGGGATGTCGTAGACCAGCTCCAGCGAGGTCTCGGGCTCGGGCATGACCCACAGGCCCGCCTTGGTGACGATGCCCAGATTGGACTGCGAGAAAGCGAGGTCCCATGTCGGGCCGTAGCCGAAGGGGAAGAGGTGCCAGGCCTTGTTGTTCTCCATGGCGCCCAGGCCCGTGCGGACAAGGTCGCCATTGCCCAGCACCACCTCGAAGCCGCACAGCTTCGTCGCGTGCAGGCCGTAGGGCGTGTAGCCGATGCCATGATCGAGCGCATTGCCAAGCACCGAACCCCAGCCATTGCCGGGCACGGACATCATGAGCGGCAGCTTGCGGCGCTGAATCTCCTCATAGAGGTCAATGAAGCCGACGCCGGGCTCGATGACGCAATAGCCGAGCGTGGCATCCAGCTCGAGGATCTTGTTCATGCGGCCAAGGTCGAGCACCATGCAGCCGGGCATGCGCGGCGCGGCAGTGCCGTAGCCCAGGTTCTTGCCGCGCGCGACGGTCCATAAAGGCAGCTTGTATTGATTGGCGATCTTCACGACCGCCTGGATCTCCTCGACGCTCTGCGGCGCGACCGCGCCGGATGCGCCCCACAGGGTCTCCGGGCCGGGCGCGTAGATATCGGCATAGGCGTCGCGATCCTCGTCGCTCGTCATCACCCAGCTCGCGCCGACCGCGCCCTGGAGCGCCTTCACCGCCGCATCGAAACTCTGCGGCGACAGGCCAGGCGGCAATGTGAGGTTCATCTTTTCTCTCTCCCCGCGACACTCATGTTTCCCGGCGTCCTAACCGGGCTCGTTGACTTTCTCAAAGGAAAAGGGGCCGCCGTCAAGGCGACCGAACCATCTCTTCGCGACGACTCGATCGGCGGGGCTCTCCATCGGACCGGCCATGCGCACGGCGCGACGGCCTGGGCACCGGCCGGCCCGCAAGGGCGACGCGCAAGGTCGCCGCCCGAAGCTTCGCCTTTGGACTTGGCGACCCGGCACAAAGCTGATAGCGGGCCTCCTCACGCACCCGTAGCTCAGCTGGATAGAGCGTTGCCCTCCGAAGGCAAAGGCCACACGTTCGAATCGTGTCGGGTGCGCCATTATTTGCTTGCCCTCAGGCGCCGGGCGGCGACATCCGTCGCCTTGGCTTTCCTCGCATAAGCTCGGACGGCCGTTCGGCCTTGCGAACCCTGGCGGGTTCGAAGTCGCTCCTTTCCGGCGCGCCATTTCCGAACAAAAGTGAGAACTTCGGCGTGGGCCGGCAAGCATCGCAGCGGTGCATTGCTGAAAGCCGGGTGAACTAACCTCCCCCGACTGCGACATAGATGCCCACGGCGATGATGAGGACGGCGAAAGCACGCTCGAACAGGTCCTTGTAGCTGACAAGCCGGCGACCAAGCCAGACGCCCGCTCCCGCTCCAAAGGCGCCGCCCGCAACCAGCAGTGCGGTGACCGGCCAGTCGACGTAGCCGGACAGCGCATAGGACATGGCCGTGGTCAAGCCGAGCGCGGTGACCACGACAAGCGACGTGCCAACCGCGTAGGCGAAGGGCATGGCCGTCGCCGCGATCAGCGCGGGCACAATCAGGAAGCCGCCGCCGATCCCGAAGAAGCCGGCCGCGAACCCGGTGCCCAGACCCATCGGTATGAGCCGGGGAAGAAGTGCCGGCGCCGTTGCGCGGGACAATCGAACCTTCGGATCGTCTTCACGCCGGCGCTTGCGCAGCATCGAAACGCCCACGCCGGTCATCAGCAGGCCGAACAGGATCAGCAGCCTCGTTCCGTCGACCGCCTTGCCGATCTCTGCGCCGACTGCCGCGCCAGCGACGCCTGCCGCCGCAAAAACCGCCGCGCAGGGCCATTTGACCATAGCCGCGCGGGCATGGCCGGCAAGGCTTACAGCGGCGTTCGCCGTGACGGCCACCGCAGCCGTGCCGATCGCCGCATGGGTCGACCCGATGCCCACCATATAGATCAGCAGCGGCACGGCGAGAATTGAACCGCCGCCGCCGACCAGCCCCAGCACGATGCCGATCAGGCCGCCCGCCATGAGCGCAAGCAGGATTTCGGTCCCCGTCACGGTCGTCAGGCCGCCATCCGCCGGTTCCATGGCATATGCCGCAGAAGCCGCGCCATGCCGCACCAGCCGGTCGCGCCCGCCAGCATCAGTCCGGCGCCGACAAAGGCGGAGAGAGCGAAGAATTGGGGACCGGCGAGAAGGCCGAGCACCACGCCGAGCAACACCAGCCCGCCGGCCACAAGCTGGACCTGCCGCATCAGTTCCAGCGGTTGGCGGCGGTCGACCTTCACCTCAAGCCCGGCGCGGCGCCAGGCATCCAGCCCGCCGTCCAGCACATAGCAGGGCGCGCCGGCGGCGGCCGTCAGCCGCGCTGCATTTGCGCCCGTTCGTGCGCCCGAGCGGCAATGGAATATGACCGGGCAACGATCTGACTGGAGGCGGTCGATCTCTGCCAGGGGGACGTGGGTCGCGCCCGGAATATGCGCGCGCGCATGTTCGTCATGGTCGCGGATATCCACCAGTTGCGCGCCGGTTTCGATCAGTCGCCGCGCCTCGGCGGGGGTTATGGCTGTCATCGTCATGAGATCAGTTCTCCTGGCAATAGAGTTGGTAGAGCGTGGCGAACAGCGCCTCGATGCGTGGATCGGCGATCCGGTACCAGAGCGTCTGGCTCTCACGGCGGAAGGCCACGAGCCCCTCGTCACGCATGCGCGAAAGATGCTGCGACAAGGCGGACTGAGACAGACCGACATCACCGGCGAGATCGCCGACCGTGCGCTCGCCATGTTCGACGAGCTTGCACAGCACCATCAGGCGCCGGTTGTTGCCGATCGCCTTCAGCACCTGCGTGACTTCGCCGGCCTTCTTCTCGAACGTCATCAGGTCCATCGGGGGCTTGAGCATCGAACCATTCCATAAATTTAGATATTGCTAATATAGATTATCCTAATATATGTCGTCAAGGAATGAATGGAGAGTCCTCATGACCGCCAAGCCCATCATCGAAGCCTTCTTCGACGAACCCACCAACACGATCAGCTATCTGGTCGCTGACCCCGCCACGCACATCGCCGCAGTGATCGATCCGGTGCTGGATTTCGATCTGTCCAGCGGCGAGGTCGACACCGCCTCAGCCGAGCAAATCCTGACGGCGGCGGAGGAAAAGGGCTGGCGTATCGCCATGGTTCTGGAAACCCATGCCCATGCCGATCATCTGTCAGCCGCACCCTATATCAAGGCCAGAACCGGCGCGTGGATCGGCATTGGCGAGCATATCCGCGATGTGCAGAAGATTTTCCGGCCGGTCTTCGCCTTCGACGACCTGAAGACCGACGGCTCCGACTTCGACCGGCTTTTCGCCGATGGTGAGCGCTTCGCTCTCGGCGCGTTGGAGATCGAGGTGATGCATACGCCAGGTCACACGCCCGCTGACCTGACCTATTTGATCGCTGATGCGGCCTTTGTCGGGGACACGTTGTTCATGCCCGATTACGGCACCGCGCGGGCGGATTTTCCGGGTGGCGATGCACGCCAGCTATACCGCTCGATCCGGCGTTTGCTCAGCCTGCCCGAGGAAACGCGGATCTTCCTCTGCCACGATTACAAGGCGCCGGGCCGCGAAGACTATCGTTGGGAGACGACAGTGGGCGAGGAACGCCGGACCAGTATCCACATGCATGATGGGGTGAGCGAAGATGATTTCGTCGCCATGCGCGAAGCGCGTGACGCAACACTCGCCGTGCCCAAACTGCTCCTGCCCTCGATACAGGTAAATATCCGCGCTGGCCGGTTTCCCGATGCGGAGCAGAACGGCGTCCGGTTCCTGCGTATCCCGGTAAAGATCAAGCCCGGGGCCTATGCAGGCGCCTCAGCCTAGAACCAATCGACATTCAGCCCGGACGACCTGCAAATGGTGGTTTTCGGCGCATCATCATCCGGATGTCGATTGGCCCCAAGCGGCCGGGCATGCTGCGACGCGCGCTCTCGAACGACGATCGGCCGGTTCTCATCTTCTTCATCTCATGTGCGCGATTTCTGCCGAAAATGACGCCGCTCATGCGTTGATGCGGCCGTTCGCCGACCGCTTTCGCGGAAGATGGCTGCCGGTTGATGCGTTACCCCCGCTTAATCGCGCCGCGGCCTCTTGACCTTCCCACCATGGGAAGCCCCACATAGGCTGACGGCATCCCGCCGGACAGGAAGAATGAAGTGTCAGCCTTGAAAGACCCCGCGACCCACCCGGACATCGCCATCAGCCTGCCCATCGAGGGCATGAACTGCGCCTCCTGCGTCGGCCGCATCGAACGGGCGCTGACGAACATTGCCGGGGTCCATGCGGCGAACGTCAATCTCGCGACCGGCCGCGCGGAGATCCAGACAGATGCCGCCGTCGACCGAAGGGTGCTGGTGCGGGCCGTCGAGGACGCGGGATATAGCGTTCCGGTCGCGACCATGACGCTGGCCGTCGAGGGCATGACATGCGCATCATGTGTCGGCCGCGTGGAGCGCGCACTGAAAGCCGTGCCAGGCGTCACGGACGCAACGGTGAATCTTGCCACCCAACGCGCGACTGTGCGCGGCGTCGCGGACATGGACATGCTGACCGCGGCGATTGCCCGCGCAGGTTATGAAGCCCGGCCCATTCACGCGAGCGGCACGAACGACGGAGAGGCGGCCGAGCGCAGAGAAGAGGAGCGCCGTGGCCTGAAGCGCAATCTGGTCATCGCCTCGGTCCTCGCGCTGCCGGTCTTCCTGCTGGAGATGGGCGCGCACCTGATCCCGGGCGTGCATATGCTGATCGCACGCAGCATCGGCACGCAGGCGAGCTGGATCACGCAGTTCGCGCTGACCACGCTCATCCTCATCGGCCCCGGCCTGCAATTCTACCGCAAGGGCATCCCCGCCCTACTGCGCGGCGCGCCGGATATGAACGCGCTGGTCGCGCTGGGAACGCTCGCCGCTTACGGCTATTCGCTGGCTGCGACCTTCGCTCCCGCACTGCTGCCGGCCGACGCCGTCAATGTCTATTATGAGGCGGCCGCCGTCATCGTGGCCCTCGTCCTGCTGGGCCGCTATCTGGAAGCGCGCGCGAAGAGCCGCACGTCGGATGCGATCAGGCGGCTCGTCCATCTGCAAGCCAAGACCGCGCGCGTCCGCCGGGGCGACATGTCGACAGAGATCCCCGTTGCGCAGGTCGTGGCCGGCGATATCGTCGAAGTCCGTCCCGGCGAGCGTATTCCGGTGGATGGCGAGGTGGTCGACGGCGAGAGCTTCGTCGATGAATCGGCGATCACCGGCGAGCCCATCCCCGTCGCCAAGGGCGCGGGCGCGCCGCTGGTGGGCGGCACGGTCAACCAGCAGGGCGCGCTTAGCTTTCGTGCAACCGCCGTGGGCGATGCGACGATGCTCGCCCAGATCATCCGCATGGTGGAGCAGGCGCAGAGCGCGAAGCTGCCCATACAGGCGCTGGTCGACAAGGTGACGATGTGGTTCGTGCCGGCCGTCATGGCGGTCGCCAGCCTGACCTTCCTGGCCTGGCTGTATTTCGGCCCCTCGCCAGCCCTGAGCTTCGCGCTGGTCAATACCGTCGCCGTGCTCATCATCGCCTGCCCCTGCGCCATGGGCCTGGCCACGCCCACCGCGATCATGGTGGGCACCGGGCGCGGCGCGGAGCTGGGCATCCTGTTCCGCAAGGGCGAGGCCCTGCAAGTGCTGAAGGACGCGCGGGTCGTGGCAGTGGACAAGACCGGCACGCTGACGGAAGGCCGCCCTGCCCTCACCGACCTGCATGTCAGGCCCGGCTTCGAGCGCACAGAGCTGCTCGCCCAGATCGCTGCGGCGGAGGACAGGTCGGAGCACCCTATCGCGCGCGCCATCGTCGATGCAGCCAAAGCGGAAGGCCTCGCGCTCCCGCCGGTCGACCATTTCGCATCGACGACCGGCATGGGCGTGGAGGCCGAGATCGCCGGCAGGCAAGTGCGGATCGGCGCGGACCGCTACATGCGCGCACTCGGGCTGGACGTGGGCGTCTTCAACGAAACTGCCGCGCGGCTAGGCGCCGAGGGCAAATCGCCGCTCTATGCCGCCATCGACGGCGAGCTGGCTGCGATCATCGCCGTGGCCGACCCCGTCAAGCCGACCACCCCGGCCGCCATTGCCGCGCTGCACGCGCTTGGCCTCCGCATCGCGATGATAACCGGCGACAATCACCGCACGGCCAAGGCAATCGCGCGACAGCTCGGCATCGACGATGTCGTCGCGGAGGTGCTGCCCGCAGGCAAGGTGGAGGCGGTGCGCCGCCTGAAGGCGGAGCATGGCCGGCTGGCCTTCATCGGGGACGGCATCAACGATGCCCCGGCCCTGGCGGAGGCGGATGTGGGCATGGCCGTGGGCAACGGCACGGACATCGCCATCGAGGCGGCCGACGTCGTGCTGATGTCGGGCCATCTCGGCGGCGTCGCCACCGCCATCGGCCTTTCGCGCGCGACGATCGCGAATATCCGACAGAATCTGTTCTGGGCCTTCGCTTATAACACCGCCTTGATTCCAGTCGCCGCCGGCGTGCTTTACCCGATATGGGGCGTGCTGCTCTCGCCGGTGTTCGCAGCCGGCGCCATGGCCATGTCCAGCGTCTTCGTGGTCGGCAATGCGCTGCGGCTGCGAGGTTTCAGGCCCGGCGCGCCGGCGCAATCGGGAGACGTGCGATGAACATCGGCCAGGCAGCGGCACAATCCGGCGTCTCCGCCAAGATGATCCGCCATTATGAGCAGATCGGGCTGACCCCCAAGGCGAACCGCAAAGATTCGGGCTATCGCGATTATTCCCCCTCGGATGTGCACCGGCTGCGCTTCATTCGCCGCGCGCGCGATCTCGGCTTCGTGGTGGCGGAGATCCAGGCGCTTCTCAGCCTTTGGGGCGACCGCTCGCGCCAGAGCGGAGACGTGAAGCGCATCGCCAAGGCGCATATCGCGGACCTGCGCGCACGCATCGACAGCCTTGAGCAGATGGCCGCCACCCTCCAGACCTTGATCGATTGCTGCGCGGGCGACGACCGGCCGGACTGCCCCATCCTCGCCGACCTGGCCGAGCCACCCCAGGGAGAAAAGCGCCCGGCATCGTTGGAACGGGGCTTTCGAGAGCCGCGCCGCCGACCCTGACGAAGCGCGTCGCGCTCCATCTTCGGCCATTCGGATTTCCGCGTGGAAAGCGGCTCCCTTACAGCATCAGCAAGACGCGAATTTTCGCTTGGACTTCGGCCAGCGCGGCCTGGGATAGTTTCCCCCTTCCTGCTTGCTCGACGGGCTCTCCAATCCAGGATCGCCGCAGCCATGATCGAGGCCGGAATCCGCACCGAAACGCTATTACCCCACCTTCTCACCTGAACGCGCATCCCGACCTCCACATAACGACATTCACGAGACTCGCCGCCATCGCGTGTGTCAGCAAATGTATCAACATTCAGTGTACGGGATCGTTAGAGACCATGCGCCACGATCAGCGCATGCCGACCGCGAACGTCACTTTCACCCGGCGGGGCAGCGGCGCAAAGCCGATGGCGTCGGCGCCGCGATCCTGGAGCAGATTCTCGCCATCGAGCCGGAGGCGTGCCCGGTGGGAAAGCGTCCAGACCGCCGAGGCCGAGAGCCGGTGCGTGGCGCGCAGCGTCCGCACGCCGGTGGGCACGGCATAATCGTCCCGCTCGTCCGTAAAGGCATAGCGCGCCGTGAGCGTGAAGGCGCGGGCGGCGGCCCACGCCACATCCCCGCTGGCGCGCCAGCGGGGACGATTGAGCAGGCCCGCATCCGCGCCGACATCCCGCGTGGCGACATGCTGGACACCGAGTGTTGCAACGAGGCTCGGCCCGATCCTGCGGGCAAGCGTGGCGGAAACGCCCTGCGCTCTCACGCGCGCCCGGTTTTCCAGGCGTGGCGGATCGGCGGGCATGAAATCGATGAGATCACGGTAGCGGGACTGGAAAAGCGTGATCGAAATGCGATCGGCCGGCCCCGTCTGCCAGTCCAGCCCCAGCTCCACGGATGCCGCGCTCTCCGGCCGCAGCGCCGGATTGCCCACGAAGGGATTGGCCAGCGCATAGAAGCTCGGCGCCTTGAACGCCGTGCCGCCGGCGATCCGCAGGGAGAGTGAGGGATCGAGAAAATAACGTAGTCCGGCGCGCCCCGTCCAGCGCGTGCCGACCGCTTCGATGTCGTCGAGGCGCAGCCCGCCATTGACCTCCAACGAGCCGAGCCTGCCGCCCAGTTCCCCGAAGGCCGAATAAGTCGCCCGGCTTTGATCGTCGCGCGCCGGGAG
>CBIMKI010000106.1:0-9675 GCA_966244395.1 uncultured Sphingobium sp.
CCATGACGGGCGACATGGCATTTGTCGTCCGAGATCTTGGCCAGCAGCGTGCCCACGAACTTGAGCACGCGGTCACCCGCATCATGCCCATGGGTATCGTTGATGTCCTTGAAATGATCGATGTCGCAAAAGGCGACGCTCAGCGCCTCGCCCTGCTCATGCGCGAGGTCCGCTTCCTGGCTTAATGTGTTCTCGAAGGCGCGGCGATTGGGCAGCCCGGTCAGATGATCCTGTTCGGCGGCACGGCGCGCGGTTTCCAGATTCTTCTGGAGCAGGCGCGTCTGCTGCTGGCCCTCGCGCATCTTCGCCTCGACTTCGCGGGTCTTCTCCACCATCGAGCGCGTGAGGCCGATCAGATTTGCAACGGCTTCCGAGGCATTGCTGTCATCGGTATCCAACTCGGCAGCCTGCTTTTGCAGCGCATCGCCAAAGTCGCGGGCCGATGCGCGCGACTGGTCCGTCAGGCCGGTCAGATGATCGAGGTTGCGTTCCACCTCCGTCAGCATCTCGCTGAGCTGGTCGGGCGAAAGCTCCTCGGCCCGCTGGTCGGCGATGATCTTCTCGGCGACGCCGTCTGTGATGCGGCCCCGGTCGGAGAGGATCGCGCGGACCGCCTTCTCGATCGCGAGGTCGTTGCCCGTCAGATAATCGAGCGCCAGGCCGAAGTTCAGCGGCGTGATGTCCAGATCATGCGCGAAGAGGAAGGCACCGATGTCGTCGTAGAGCGTCTTGCGCCGCTCGGCCTCGCGGCGCAGATGGCCGGTGCCGTTTTCGCGCGGTGAGAGCAGGACGGGCTGCTGGAGCTGTTCGTCCTCGCGTTCGTGGGACAGGATGCTCCGGCCCCAGCGTGCCAGCTTGGGCCCCAGCCCTTCCGATGACATTTGTGGCGCCGACATGCCGAATTGCTCCTACTGATCCGCGCCTTGTTACGCCCCCATGGTAAATAAAGATTTGCTCCGCTTATAAGGCTGCGGAAATTTTTCGCGCGTTTGCGCGGGCGCTGCCCCGGTTTCAGGCGCTTCGCCACCGGGGACGAGCGCCGCGTGAGGGCTATCCGTGCCCGGCTTCCATGCCGCCCATGCCCACTTCGATGCCTATCTCTCAAAGTTTCATGTGACGTTCATCCCGATTGCGCCTAGATTTCCGGCATGACCATGTTCGACGTCGTTCGCCGGCCGCTCGCTCTCCTGGCCGCTGCGGCCCTCCTCGTGCCCGGTGCCCTGCCGGCGCAGACGGCCGCGACGGCGCCGGCCCCTGCCGCCGCGCCGCTTCCTGCCGCCGCAGCACCGGCGCCGCGTCCCTGGTTCTACGAACGCAGCGACGTGCCGATGGACATGGCCTGGCACTTCGGCGAGTTGCCCAACGGCCTGCGCTACGCGGTGCGCCGTAATGACGTGCCGGCCCGCATGGTGTCCATCCGGGTCCGCGTCGATGTCGGATCGCTGATGGAACAGTCGGCCGAAGCCGGTTTCGCCCATTTCATCGAGCATCTTTCCTTCCGCGGCTCGCGTGACGTGCCGGACGGCGAATCCAAGCGCATCTGGCAGCGCCTCGGCGCGGAATTCGGCGTCGACAGCAATGCCCAGACCTCCGCCACCCAGACGAGCTATGCCGTCGACCTGCCCGAGGCGAGCCCGGCCGGCCTGGACGAGAGCCTGAAGATCCTGGCCAGCATGGTCTCCGCGCCCAATATCGTACCGGCGGCCGTCGAGGCCGAGCGGCTGGTCGTCATGGCCGAACGCCGCGAGGGATTGAGTCCCGGCGCGAAGATCGCGGACGAGACGCGCAGCTTCTATTTCGCCGGCCAGCCCATGGGGAACCACAGCCCGATCGGCACGGAAGCGACGCTCGCCGGCGCGAGCGTATCCGCCCTCAAGGCCTTTCACGAGCGCTGGTATCGGCCCGACCGGACTGTGGTCGTCATCTCCGGCGATGCAGAGCCGGCCACCCTGATCGCATTGGTGACGAAGCATTTCAGCAGCTGGCAGGGCGTCGGCCCCGCCACGCCCCTGCCTGATTTCGGCAAGCCCGATCCGGGCAAGCCGGCCACCAAGGTGGTGATCTCGCCCAATACGCCCACGGCCGTCTCGCTCGCTTATCTGCGCCCATGGATCTTCCGGGACGACACCATCGCCTTCAATCAGGCGCGCATGGTCGACGAGCTTGCGCTGCAACTCATCAACCGGCGCCTCGCCATTGCCGCTCTGAACGGCACGAGCTTCCTGCAGGCCTCGGTGACGCGAGACGACAGTGCCCGTTCGGTCAGTGCCACCTACGTCACCGTCGTGCCCATCGGCGAGGATTGGGAGACCGCCCTGCGCGACGTGCGCGCCATCATCGAGGATGCGCGCCGTACCCCGCCCAGCGTGCAGGACATCGAGCGGGAATATGTCGCGCTGGAATCGCTCTTCGCGCAGGGTGTAGCCACCGCCGCCATCAGCTCCAGCCCCGATCAGGCCGACAATGTCGTGAGCGCGCTCGATATCCGCGAGACGGTCGTCTCGCCCCAAGCCCAGCTCGACATCTATCGCGGCGCGCGCCAGTTCATGACGCCCGAGCAGGTGCGCGATTCCACGCGGCGGATGTTCACCGGCACGGCGGTCCGCGCGCTGCTGACGCTCAAGGGCGAGCAGCGCAATGCCCTCGCTCGTCTGGACACGGCCTTCCGCGCGCCGGTGCAACCCGCGCTCAATGCACGGCTCAGCGGGGAGGCCGTCACCATGGCTTCGCTCCCTGCCCTCCCCGCCCCCGGCAAGGCCGCGCTCGTTCAGCCGCTCGGGGCGCTCGGCATCGAGCAGATCGTCTTCGAAAACGGCGTCACGCTTTTCCTCAATCCCAATCAGACCGAGCCCGGCAAGGTGCGGATCGAAGTCCGCTTCGGCCATGGCCAGCAGAGCTTCGCGCCCGACGAGAAGGCGGCGCTCTGGGCCGCGCCCGGCGCTCTGATGGCGAGCGGCATCGGCGATCTCAACCAGGCCGCGCTCAGCGAGCTGCTCAACGGGCGCCAGCTTTCGCTCAACTTCCGTATCGAGGAAGATGCCTTCACGATGAGCGCGGTTTCCAGCCCGGCGGATTATCGCGACCAACTGCGCCTTTATGCGACCAAGCTCGCTTTCCCGCGCTGGGACGCGGCACCGCTCGCGCGCACCATCACCGCGCTCAATCTCAGCTACGATCCGGTGCCGACCTCCGCCGGAGACGCGCTCGACCGCAATGTCGGCTGGCTGCTGCGCGACCGCGAGGAGCGCATGGCACCGCCTGCCCCGGCCGACGCGCAGGAACTGACGCTCGAGAAGTTCCGCGCCATCTGGGAACCCCGCCTCGCCACCGGCCCCATCGAGATCCAGCTCTTCGGCGACGTGAAGCGCGATGAGGCGATCGATGCCGTGGCCGCCACCTTCGGCGCGCTGCCGCCACGCCCGATGACCGTGCCCGCCCCGGAGAACCGCACGCGCCGCTTCCCCGATCCAGTCCAGCGCCCGGTCGTGCTCACGCACAAGGGGTCGGCCGAACAGGCCGGCGCCGTCGTCGCGTGGCCGACTGGCGGCGGCGAAGACCAGATCCGCGAGAGCCGGCAGCTCGAAATGCTCGCAAGGATCATCAACGACCGCCTGTTCGAGAAGCTGCGTTCCATCGACGGTGCGGCCTATACGCCCAGCGCCATCAGCATCTGGCCGGCGGCTTATCCGTCCGGCGGCTATCTCATGGTGCAGAGTCAGCTCAAGCCGGACCGCATCCCCTATTTCTTCAGCCTGATGGACGAGATCGCCGCCGATCTGGTCGCCCGCCCGGTCGATCCGGACGAGCTGGAGCGCGAAGTCGAGCCGGTCCGCAAGCTGCTGAGCCGCGCGCGCGCCAGCAATGCCTTCTGGATGAATCAGCTCGGCGGACTCAGCCGCGATCCGCGCAAGCTCACGCTGGCGCGCTCGCTCCAGAGCGACATGCTGGACGTCACGGCGGCGGACATCCAGGCGCTTGCCCAGCGCTATCTGCGCGCCGACACGCGCTGGAGCGCCATTGTCCTGGCACAGGGCGTCGCCGCGCCCGAGCTGCCGCAGACCCAGCTCGTCGATGCGGGCCGGGCCGAGCGTGTCGCGGCGGCACAGGCGGACGCCGCGCGGGCCAATTGAAGAGCCGATTGGGCTTGCGCACGCGCGTTCGCTTCCCCAAATGACCGGTAGGCGCACGGGCAATGCAGCTCCGCGCCGACGCCAGGACAAGAGACCCACGCCATGTTCATCGAAACCGAAGCCACCCCCAATCCGGCAACGCTCAAGTTCCTGCCCGGACGCCCGGTGATGAGCGAGGGCACGCGCGACTTCGCCAGCCCCGAGGCGGCGGAGGCATCGCCGCTGGCCGAGGCACTGTTCGGCCTGGGCGACGTCACCGGCGTCTTCTTCGGCCGCGACTTCATTTCCGTGACGGCTGCGCCCGGCGTGGCCTGGGGCGACCTGCGCACCGATGTCATCTCCATCCTGCTCGATCATTTCTCTGCCGACATGCCGCTCTTCCGCGCGGGCACGGCCGCAGGCATCTCCGTCCCCGCCGATGACGGGGATTTCAGCACCGAGGGCTTCGACGATCCCGAGGATGCGGACATCATCGCGCAGATCCGCGAGCTTATTGAGACCCGTGTGCGTCCCGCCGTCGCCAATGACGGCGGCGACATCGTCTATCGTGGTTTCCAGCGCGGCACGGTCTATCTGCGCATGCAGGGCGCCTGTGCCGGCTGCCCCTCCTCGTCCGCGACGCTCAAGAACGGGATTGAACAACTGCTCAAGCATTATGTACCGGAAGTGACCGAGGTCCGCGCCGTCTGATCGGCATCCGTGATGGCCTCGGCGGCCGCTTGAGGGGGAGTTTCGGGATTTCTGGCATCATGAGGACTGCCCGACGGAGCGCCGCATGACTGCGCGGCGGCTCGTCATCGACTGCGCCACGCCGGTTTTGTCCATTGCCCTGTTCGAGGGCGAGACCTGTCTTGACGCCTGCCATCGCGAGCTGGGGCGCGGCCATGCCGAGGCCCTGTTGCCGGCTGTCGCCGCGCTGCCGGACGGCGGCTTTGCGGATGAAATCCTCGTCGACATCGGGCCGGGCAGCTTCACGGGCGTGCGCGTGGGCATCGCGGCCGCGGTGGCGCTCGGCTTTGCCTGGAAAGTGCCGGTGAGCGGCTTTGGCTGCCTCGATCTCGTCGCCGCCATGGCGCATCGTCGCCATCGCCCGCCCGGCGAATTTCCGGTGGTGATGATCGGCGGCCATGGCGAGTTGTTCTGGGCGCTCTATTCCGGTTCGCGCGACACGCCGGCGCCCGTTCGCTCCACGAACATTGCCGATCTTGCCGCCATGCTCGATCATCCAATCGTCTACGGCTCGGGCGCGCGGACGCTTGTCGATGCGCGCGGCGGGCGCGGCGAGGCGGTGTCCCTGCTGCCGGACGCGCGCTGCATCGACCTTCTGCCGGCAAGCCTGCGCGCTCTGCCGCCCCGCCCCAATTACGGGCGTGGCGCCGATGCCAAGCCCATGTCACCCCGCGCGGCACCGCCCTTACCCAATCAGTCCGCCGGCTCATGACCGATCTGCGGGTCCTGGCGCACGATCAGCCCGGCGACCGCGAGATCGCCGACTGTATGGCCGTGATGGTCGCGGCTTTCGATCCGCAATATGGCGAAGCGTGGACCGCCCCGCAGTTGCGCTCCATGCTGGCGTTGCCGGGGGCGGTTCTCGTCATCGGCCATGTTGGCGAAGCCGCCGCGGGTTTCGGCCTGCTGCGCTCTATCGCGGGGGAAGCCGAGCTGCTGCTGCTCGCGGTCGATCCGGCCCATCGCAGTCACGGCCATGGCCGCCGAATTCTCGATCGCTGTCTGATGATCGCGGAACGAAGCGGCGCCGAAGCCGTATTTCTGGAAGTTCGTGAATCGAACCCGGCAGTTCATCTTTATTCAAAGGCGGGCTTTAACCAGTATAACCGCCGTAAAGATTATTATGTCGGCAGCCAGGGTTGCCGCTACGACGCTCTCAGTTTCAAGGTCGTCCTTGTTCGGAATTAGGACAGTTACCTAGAAAGCTTGCGATTCGAACGAGATAGGCATAGAGAAAATAAACAGAAGCAAATTCCACGACGCTTCTGGGCCTCCGCCCAACTAAAACAGTAATTGGAAGGACAAATCATGTCAGAGTCCAGCGGACAGGATGAGGTCCTGATTACGTTGACGTCGGACATTGTGGCAGCACATGTCTCGAACAACAGCGTAGCAGTGTCCGATCTCCCGATGCTTATCCAGAACGTCTATGGTGCTCTCTCGGGTCTGAAGAAGGACGCTGCTCCGCCCCAGCCCAAGCAGGAGCCCGCCGTCTCGATCCGCGCCTCGATCAAGCCCGATCACATCGTGTGTCTCGAGGACGGCAAGAAGCTGAAGATGCTCAAGCGCCACCTGATGACACATTATCAGATGACGCCGGACGAATATCGCGCGAAATGGGGCCTGCCCGCGGATTATCCGATGGTTGCGCCCAACTATGCCGACCAGCGGCGCGCGCTGGCGAAGAAGATTGGTCTTGGGACGACCCGCCGTCGCGGCGGCAAATAAGCCCGAACCAACACCTAGGGACGAATGGACGGCCTGCCCATCGGGCGGGCCGTTTCCGTTCCGGGCCGCTTCTTCCCCCTGCCGCGCGAAGTGCCTCTCCCGCGAGGCAAAATTGAGGTTCCCGTCCTGCCAAATTGCGCTACTGTGGCGCCATGACCCGGACCATCGATATTGAAGCGCTCTGCGCGGAGCGCGGCCTGCGTATTACCGAGCAGCGGCGCGTCATCGCGCGCGTGCTCTCCGAGAGCGAGGATCACCCGGACGTCGAGAAGCTGCATGAGCGCGCCTCGGCGATCGACCCCCATATCTCGATCGCCACCGTCTACCGCACGGTGCGGCTGTTCGAGGAGGCGGGCATTCTGGAGCGCCATGATTTCGGCGACGGGCGCGCCCGCTACGAACCCGCGCCAGAGGCGCATCACGATCATCTCATCGACGTCGAGACCGGCAAGGTGATCGAGTTCGTCGATCCCGAACTGGAGCAGCTCCAGAAGCAGATCGCCGAGAAGCTCGGCTATCGCCTCGTCGATCACCGCATGGAGCTTTACGGAGTCATGCTCGACCGCAAGAGCTGAGCGATTCCAGCGGGATGAAAGGTCATGTTGCGGCAGGATATGCAGCCTGAGACCGGCATCCGCTCATGACGCCAGCGCTTCGCCTCTCCTGGCGTCTCGCGCACCTGTTGGGCGTTACCACGGCCTGTGTCGTCCCGCATCTCGCCGTCAGGCCCTTTGGCCGCTCATCCTGGCCACGGCGCTTCCTCGGCAATGCCGCCCGCGCGGCCGGTTTCGACGTGCAAATCGCAGGCACGCCCCGGCTTCATGACGTCTTCTATGTCGCCAATCATCTGAGCTGGATCGACATATTGGCGCTGGGCGGCGCGACCGGCTGTGCCTTCATCTCCAAGGATGGCGTGGGAAAAGCCCCGCTCGTTGGCTGGCTCGCTGCGCAGAACAACACCATTTATGTCGCGCGCGAGCGGCGCGGCGAGGTTGCCGGTCATATCGAGGCGGTGCGGACGGCCCTCAATGCCCACCAGCCCATCGCGCTCTTCGCCGAGGGCGGTACGGGCGACGGGCAGACATTGGGCGCCTTCAAGCCGCCGCTCTTCGAGGTTCTTCTGCCCCCGCCGCGCGACATCCTCATCCAGCCGGTGCGGATCGACTATGGCGATGCGATGCCGCTCATTGCCTGGGGCGCGGAATCCGGCGTGGACAATGCCCGCCGCATTCTCTCCGCGCCCGGCCGCAAGACGCTGACCCTGCATTTCCTTGAGCCCTTCGACCCGGGCGCCCATCCGGACCGCAAGACACTGGCGGCCGAGGCCCGCGCCCGGATCGCGGCCGCTATGGGCAGCGCCTGAGCCGGACAGGCGCGGCGCTCACCGCGCCTTGCAGCGCATCGGCGCCATCCGGCCGACCGTATAGACGATCTCGTCGCCCTTTCCGCGGATGCTGTGCCGCGCCGTCTCATAGAGGAAGCCCGATCCTGCGGGACGGCGCGGCAGCGTCAACTCCTCCCCGCCATCCGCATCCACGATCCGCGCTGTGTCGCCGGTATAGACGACCGTCATCTCCGGCCCCCGCTCGCAGGCATAGGACATGCGGCGCTCGCCCTGGGGGTCCGCCGTCGTCGCGCAGGCCGAAAGGCCCGCCGTCACGGCCATCATGGACAACAGCTTCATCGCAGTTCCCTTCGTGGCTCGGAACGCCCCATAGCCGCCGCCTGTTCCCATCGTCACGAAGCGCCTTTTCAAAGCGCCTGCCCGGCCGCCCAGCCGCTTGCCCACGCCCATTGGAAGTTATAACCGCCCAGCCAGCCGGTGACGTCGACCGCTTCCCCGATGGCATAAAGGCCGGGCACGCGGCGCGCTTCCATGGTCTGCGAGGAAAAGCCGTCCGTGGCGAGCCCGCCGGCCGTCACTTCCGCTTTCGCAAATCCCTCGGTCCCGTTGGGCATGAAGGTCCAGGCCGCCAGCATGCGCTCGGCCTCCGCGAGCCTGCGATCCGCCATGTTGCCGAGATCGCCGCCAAGACCCAGGCGCTCGGCCAGCACATCGGCAAGACGCTGGGGCATGACCCCGCGCAACACTGCCGCCATCGTGGCGCGCGGCCGCGTCCGCTTCACCTCGATCAGCCAGCCCGCCGCGAGATCGGGCAGGAAGTCGAGCGCGATCGGCTCGCCATGGCGCCAGTAGGAGGAAATCTGCAAGATCGCCGGCCCGGACAGCCCGCGATGCGTGAGCAGCGCCGCCTCCCGGAACGCCGCCTTCCCGCAACGCGCCACCACATCCACCGCGACGCCGGAGAGCGAGCGGAACATGAGGTCCTCACCGCTCAGCGTCAGCGGCACCAGCGCGGGACGCGGTTCCACCACCTTGAGGCCGAAGCGCCGACCAAGCTCATAGGCAAAGCCCGTCGCGCCCAGCTTGGGAATGGAGGGGCCACCGGTCGCGATCACCAGTGCCGGCGCGCGCGCCACGGCGTCGCCATGCTGCACGCGATACTGGCCGTCGGCATGGCCTACGTCCGTGATTCCCTGCCCCAGCCGGATCGTCACTTGCCCGCGCGCCGCCTCATCGAGCAGCATCGCCACGATCTGCCGCGCCGAACTGTCGCAGAAGAGCTGGCCCAACGTCTTCTCGTGCCAGGCAATGCCGTGCCGCTCCACCATCGCCAGGAAATCGGCTGCCCCATAGCGCCCGAGCGCCGACTTGGCGAAATGCGGATTGGCGCAGAGATAGCGGTCTGGCGCGGTGTGGATGTTGGTGAAATTGCAGCGCCCGCCGCCGGAGATCAGGATCTTCTTTCCGGGCGCGTCGGCATGGTCGATCACCAGCACGCGCCGCCCCCGCTGCCCGGCCACGGCCGCGCACATCAGCCCCGCCCCGCCGGCACCAAGGACGATCGCATCATATTGGCTGGTCGTGGCGCTTGATGATGTCGGCATGCCGTGCCGGCTCTAGGGTGCAAACGCCCGGCCGTCACTGGAAAAGCCCTGTCTCTTCCCCGCCGCGCCCATCGCCTGTATAGGCGCGGCCATGACCGATCCCAAAGCCACGCCCAAGACCTTCCACGTCAAGTCCTTC
>CBIMKI010000107.1:0-9474 GCA_966244395.1 uncultured Sphingobium sp.
AATGCGGGTCCGCGTCGTCTCGAACTGCGCGTGATTCCAGGTATCGCCCAGCGCCGTCGCTACGGCGTCGCGTACCTGTCCCACACGCTCCAGCAGTCGTGGCCTGCCGGCATTTTTCAGCAAGCGCGCCGTGTCATGTACCGGCAGACCCATGACGCCGGTATGGCTGCCCTCGATCCGCTGCACGAAAATGCCGGCCAGCTCCACCAGATGCGTCTGCTCACTGTCCCGGTCCTTGTAGGTGAGGCCGATCACCTTCTCGCCGTCGCCATGCACTTCGGTCGTCAGCGCCGAGGTAATGACCGTGACGTTGGGCAGGCTGTAGAGCTTGCGCTGTAACACCGCGTCGGCGCGTAACTGCTTGTCGAACTCGATCAGCGTCACATGCGCCGTGATGCCGGCAAGGTCGATTGCCGCCTCGACACCTGAATTGCCGCCGCCGATCACCGCCACGCGCTTGCCCTTGAACAGCGGGCCGTCGCAGTGCGGGCAATAGGCCACGCCCTTGTTGCGATATTCGGTCTCGCCGGGCACGTTCATCGTGCGCCAGCGCGCTCCGGTCGCGAGGATCACCGCCTTGGCCTTGAGCGACGCGCCGCTCTCCAGCTCCACGGTGGCATAGCCGCCGGGACGGGAAGCCGGGATCAGCTTTTTCGCGCGCTGCACGTTCATGATGTCCACGTCATAATCCTTGACGTGCTGCTCCAGCGCGGCCGCGAGCTTGGGCCCTTCGGTGTGCGGCACCGAGATGAAGTTCTCGATGGCCATGGTGTCGAGCACCTGGCCGCCGAAACGCTCGGCCACAACGCCGGTGCGGATACCCTTGCGCGCGGCATAGACGGCGGCAGCGGCGCCGCCCGGTCCACCGCCCACCACGAGCACGTCGAACGGCTCCTTGGCGGCGATCTTCTCCGCCGCGCGGGCGACCGCACCCGTATCCAGCTTGGCGAGGATCTGCTCGATGTCCATGCGGCCCGAGGCGAATTCCTCGCCGTTCAGATAGACGGTCGGCACCGCCATGATCTTGCGGCCGTCCACTTCCTCCTTGAACAGCGCGCCGTCGATGGCGGTGTGGCGGATGCGCGGATTGAGCACGCTCATCAGATTCAGCGCCTGCACCACGTCCGGGCAGTTCTGGCAGGAGAGCGAGAAATAGGTCTCGAAGACATAGTCGCCATCCAGCGCCTTGATCGATTCGATCACGTCCGCATCGATCTTGGGCGGATGGCCGCCGACCTGCAGCAGCGCAAGGACGAGCGACGTGAATTCATGGCCCATCGGGATGCCGGCGAAGCGCACGGCAATGTCCGTGCCGATGCGGCGGATCGCGAAGCTGGGCTTGCGCGCATCGCCATCGTCCGGCGCCAGCGACACCTTGTCGCTCAGGCCCGCGATTTCCTCGAGCAGGTCGCGCAGCTCAATCGCCTTGGCGCTGTCGTCAAGCGCCGGGACCAACTCGATGGGCTGCTGGATATTGGCCATATAGGCCTGCAACTGACTCCTGATGTTGGCGTCGAGCATTGGGGGAAACTCCGGTGTTCGGGCGAACCGATGAACAAGAAGGGGTGCCGCCCCGGGGGTGTGGGGTTCGAGGGGGGAAGCCCCCGGGGCGGCTGGGGTGTCGCTTAGATCTTGCCGACGAGGTCGAGTGAGGGTGCGAGCGTCTTCTCGCCCTCTTCCCACTTGGCCGGGCAGACTTCACCCGGGTGGCTGACCCAGTACTGCAGCGCCTTGATCTTGCGCAGCAGCTCGGCGGCATTGCGGCCGACGCCTTCCGGTGTCACTTCGATGAGCTGGATCACGCCCTCGGGATCGACCACGAAGGTGCCGCGATCGGCAAGGCCGACGCCGGCGCGCAGGACCTGGAAGTTGTTGGCGATCGTGTGGTTCTGGTCACCGACCATGTAATAGTTGATCTTGCCGATCGCCGGCGAGGTGTCGTGCCAGGCCTTGTGGCTGAAATGCGTGTCGGTGGAGACCGAATAGACCTCGACGCCCATATTCTGAAGCGTGGGGTAGATGTCTGCCAGGTCTTCCAGCTCGGTCGGGCAGACGAAGGTGAAGTCCGCGGGATAGAAGAAGAAGACGGCCCACTTGCCCTTGACGCTCTCGTCGGACACGTCGACGAACTTGCCTTCCTTGTAGGCGGTGGCGTTGAACGGCTTGATAGGGGTGCTGAGGAGGTTCATGAATGCTCCGTTAGGTTGAATTGACGTGCTCTGGATAGTTTGCGTCGCATACAATATGAAATTGATTAGTATGGGCGCAGTGATCGACCTGGTCGATCAAGCCGCCCCGGCGGACGCCCTCGTCCCCTTTGCAACGCATTCCATCCACAATTGTTTCTCCCCCGCTCTTGCCGTGCCAGCGTCGCTTGGGCACAGCACCCGCATGACGGCGAAGATCGACATGGGCAGCGACGCGAGCGGAAACCCGCTCTGTATCGATCTGGAAGAACTGCTCGCCACCCGCCTGCTCGTCCAGGGCAATAGCGGCTCCGGCAAATCGCACCTCCTGCGCCGTCTGCTGGAGGGTAGCGCGGGCCTCGTCCAGCAGGTCGTGATCGATCCGGAGGGGGATTTCGTCAGCCTCGCCGACGCCTTCGGCCATATCGCCATCGAAGCGTCGGACTACAGTCTCACCGAAATCGCCCGTCTCGCCGCGCGGGTGCGCGCCCATCGCGCTTCGGTCGTCCTCAATCTGGAAGGACTGGAGATCGACGGGCAGATGCGCTGCGCCGCCGCCTTCCTCAATGCCCTGTTCGATGCGCCGCGCGACAACTGGTATCCCGTGCTGGTGGTCGTCGACGAGGCGCAGCTCTTCGCGCCCGCCGCAGCCGGCGACGTGACCGAGGAAGCACGCCGCGTCTCGCTCGCGTCCATGACCAATCTCATGTGCCGCGGCCGCAAGCGCGGCCTCGCCGGCATCATCGCGACACAGCGCCTCGCCAAGCTCGCCAAGAATGTCGCGGCCGAGGCCTCCAACTTCCTGATGGGCCGCACCTTCCTCGACATCGACATGGCCCGCGCGGCCGATCTACTCGGCATGGAGCGACGGCAGGCCGATTCCATCCGCGATCTTGCGCGCGGCGAGTTTCTGGCGCTCGGCCCGGCGATCACACGGCGGCCGGTGAGCGTGCGGATCGGCCCGGTCGAGACGGCGGCGAAGAGCGTCAGTCCCAAGCTCATGCCCCTGCCGGACGCGGACCAGGCGGATATGCGCGACATGCTCCTCGCACCCGCCACCCAAGACGAACTGCCTCCGCCTCCACCACCGCCCGCGCCCCTGCCCGTCGGTGATCTCATCCGCAGCATCGCCACGCCCGCCCCGGCGCCCGTACCCGACATGCCGGTGCTGGACGAGGCCGATCAGGACGCGATTCGCACCGAGCTTCTGGCTGAGATGGCGGCCGAGGATAGTCGCTTGACCGCCGCCGCGCTCTTCCAGGATTATCAGGTGCGGTGTCGGATGCGCGGCGTGGACGCGAGCCTCTCGCTCGACGCATTCCGCACGCGCATGGCCCTCGCCCGCGCCGGCATCATGGATGCGCAGGGCTGGGAAGCGGCCATCGACCTGGCGCTCTCGCTGCCCGAGGAAATGCTCACGCCCTTCCTCGGCCTCGCCCGCGCCGCGCACGAAGGCACGCCCTGCCCCGGCGACGAGCAGCTCGCCGCGCTCTACGGCACCAGCTCACTCGGCCGCGCCAAGCGCATGCTTGCCTTCATCGAAGAGAAGGGCCTGATCGTCTGCCGCACGGACCTTTCCGGCAAGCGCAGCATCAGCCTGCCCCATCTCGGCTGGACGACCGCCCCGGCCAACAGCGGCTCCGAGCCACCCCGCCTCGCCCGCCTGGGCCGCGCCGGCGCCCGCGAGCGCATGCGCGACCGGGCCTGAGACGCACTCATAGCCCCCGCGTAGCGACTGTCCCGCAAAAGGAGCGCCTCAGCGGCCGGCAAGCCCCCGCATCAGGAACTGCCGGATGCGATCGCGCAATTGCGGCGTCGGCGGCGCCAGGATGCCGCGCCGGTCCGGCGGCAGATGCGCGGCCGGGTCGGCATCGTCCGGGCGGAACACATAATGGTCGAACATCGCCGCCCAGGCGGCCCGCTGCGGCCGGGGCAAGCGGCTGATGGCGAGAATGCCATGGACCATGGCCTCGAATGGCGAGCCGGCGTCGCGCGGTTGCTCGTCCCACCAGTAATTGAGCAGGATATTGAATGGCGCCAGCGTCTCGACATGGTGCCACCAGAGCGGCGGCACAAAGATGGCGTCGCCTGGTTCCAGTTCCGCGATCAGCGCCGCGTCCAACGCCTGCCGCGCACGCGGGAAGCGCTCGAAGTCCGGCGCGCGCAGGTCCACGAGGCTCGCGGGCTGCCCCGCCATGGTATGGTCCAGCGGGCCGATATAGAGATTGCCCACCTGCTCCGGCGGAAACAAGGTGAAGCGCCGCCGCCCCGCCACCACGCAGGCGACATTGTCCGACGCATCGAAATGGGCCGCCACCACCGAGCGATTGCCGAGCCAGATGCGCGGCACCGCGCCCTTGCCGGCCAGCAGCGGCATCGCATTGGCCTGGTCGAAGCCGGGCAGATAATCCGGCACCGCCGCCGCGCCCACATAGACGTTGGGCGAATCCGGCCGAAGCCCTTCCCCGACGAGGAAGGCGCAGACATCCGCGATGCGTGCGCCCTCCCGCTTGAAATTGAAAGTCGCGAGATCGCTGCCGTAGAAGAAGCGCCCGGCCATGTCCGGCGCGCCCACATAGGTCTCCGTCACGCGCCCCGCATCGAAACCCGCGACATGGCGCGCCACCGCGGCGTTCGACTCCAGCGCCGCGCGCACCGCTGGCCATTCTCGCGCGATGCCGCGCAGCACGGCCGGCCGATACGCCGCCTGGATCGCGGCGAAGCACGCCGTATCGACGTCCCGATATTCGGCGACCGAGTCAGCCATGGAAATAATCGTAGACGGTCTGCGCCACCGCCGCCGAGACGCCCGGCGCGCGCTGGAGGTCGTCCAGGCTCGCATTGCGCACTGCCTTGGCCGTGCCGAAGTGCATGAGCAGCGCCTTCTTGCGTGCGGGGCCGATGCCGGGCACCTCGTCCAGAGAGCTGACCGTGATCGCCTTGGCCCGCTTCTGCCGGTGCGCGCCGATAGCGTAGCGATGAGCCTCGTCGCGCAGGCGCTGGAGGTAGAAGAGCGCCGGATGATTGACCGGCAGCATCAGCTCCCGCCCGTCGAGCAGATGGAAGACCTCGCGCCCCTCGCGGCCGTGATGCGGCCCCTTCGCGACACCGACCATCGGCACATCCTCCACGCCCATCTCCTCCAGCACGGTCCGCGCGGCATTGAGCTGTCCGCGCCCGCCGTCGACGAGCACGAGATCCGGCCACTCGCCGCTCTCGCGCTCAGGGTCCTCCTCCTGCGCACGGGCGAAGCGCCGCTCGAACACCTCGCGCATCATGCCATAGTCGTCGCCGGGCACCGTCTCGGGCCGCTTGATGTTGAACTTGCGATAGGCATTCTTGCGGAAGCCCTCCGGCCCCGCGACGATCATCGCGCCCAGTGCATTGGTGCCCTGGATATGGCTGTTGTCATAGACCTCGATTCGGTCCGGCGGCCCTTCCAGCCCGAAGAGGTCGGCGATCTCGGCCAGCACCTTGCTTGCCGCGCTGCTTTCCGCCTGGCGCCGCTCCAGCGCCTCGACCGCATTGCGCTGCGCCTGCTTGATGAGCTTCACGCGCGATCCGCGCTGCGGCACCTCGATGCGCACCTTGCGGCCGATGCGCTGGGTAAGCGCTTCGGCCACCAGCGCCACTTCCGCCGGCTCGCGGTCGCAGAGCACGAGCGGTGCGGGCGGCACATCCTCGTAGAATTGCGCCATGAACTGCATCAGCACCTCGTCCTCGCCTACCTCGGCCGTATGCACCGGGAAGAAGCTGCGATGCCCCCAATTCTGCCCGCCGCGAATGAAGAAGGCCTGGATGCAGACGCCGCCATTGCGGCTGGCCAGCGCGAAGATGTCCGCATCGCCCAGCCCCTCGGCATTGATGGCCTGGCTGCCCTGGATGAAGGTCAGCGCCTTCAGCCGGTCGCGATAGACGGCCGCCATCTCGTAATCCATCGCCTCGGCCGCCTGGGTCATCGCGTCGCCCAGCTTGGCCTGCACCTTGGTCGACTTGCCGCCGAGAAAGTCCTGCGCATCCTGCACCAGCTCGGCATAGTCCGCCTCGCCGATCCGCCCCACGCACGGCGCCGAGCAGCGCTTGATCTGGTAGAGCAGGCAGGGCCGCGAGCGGTTGTTGAAGAAGCTGTCCGTGCAACTGCGCAGCAGGAAGAGCTTCTGCAGCGCGTTCAGCGTGCGCCGTACCTGCCCCGCCCCCGCGAACGGCCCGTAATATTGCCCCTTGATCTTGCGCGCTCCCCTGTGGAGCTGGACGCGCGGAAAGTCATGGTCCTCGCGCAGCAGGATGAAGGGGAAGCTTTTGTCGTCGCGCAGCAGCACATTGTAGGGTGGGCGGAAGCGCTTGATGAGCTGCGCCTCCAGCAGCAGCGCCTCGGCCTCGCTCTGCGTGGTCACGATGGTCATGGAGCGCGTCTGCGCCACCATCCGCTGGAGGCGCCTCGGCAGCCGGTCCACCTGCGTGTAGTTGGTCACGCGATTGCGCAGCGCCCGCGCCTTGCCGACATAGAGCACGTCGCCCCGCGCATCCTGCATCCGGTAGACGCCGGGCCGCGTCGTCAGCGTCGCCAGCGTCTCGCGGATCGCCGCCACGCCCGCCTCGATATCCGGCGCGTCGCTGCCCCGCACGGTATAAGTCGCGCGCTCCTCATTGAAGCGATCCGGGGATGATGGGCGGTCGACCATCAGGGCGATGTAGGCGGAGCCGGTGGGCGGGGCAACATGGACAGGGAACGACAGGCTTGATCGCTGTTCGCCGGCGATACCTCCAAAATGGACCTTTCCCCCGCTTTGCGGTTCACCGCTGTTCAAGGAAGACATGGCCCTGTGCGCCGCGGGCGGCCTCCGGCGCCGCGCCTGCATTTGGGGGAGAGAAAGATGGAACTGGAAGCGAAATTGAGCGACCTGGCCAAGGTGGTGCGCGAGCATCGCGAAGTGCTGCTCACCGAAGAGGCCGCCAAAAATGCGTTGGTCATGCCCTTCTTGCAGGCGCTGGGCTACAATGTGTTCAATCCGGCCGAAGTGGTGCCGGAGTTCACATGCGACGTCGGCACGAAGAAGGGCGAAAAAGTCGACTACGCCATTCGCGCCGAAGGCAGCATCTCCATGCTGGTGGAATGCAAGCCTGCCCACACCGAACTCAGCCTCAACAACGCATCGCAGCTGTTCCGCTACTTCACGGTGACGGAAGCGCGCGTGGCCATTCTCACCAATGGCGTGACCTACAGGTTCTTCTCGGACATCGAACAGCCCAACAAGATGGACGAGAAGCCTTTCTTCACCTTCGAACTGGAGACGTTCAGAAAATCGGACGTTCGGACGCTGGCCAACTTCTCGAAAGCCGGTTTCGATATCGAACGGATCGTGACGGAAGCCGCCAATCTCAAGATGCAGAGCCTTGTCGCCAAGGAACTGGACAAGGAGTTCAGCGAGCCGTCCGAAGACTTCGTCCGCCTGATTGCCAAGCGCATCCACAACGGGCATCTGACGCAACCGATCAAGGACAATTTCAAGGCCCTGATCGCGGCCTCGATCAACGCGCTGGTCCGCGAGAAAGTGAACGACCGCCTGACCTCGGCGCTCAACGTCTCCAACCCCGCCGATCAGGAGCAGGACGATGCGGACGCCGCTTCCGAAGAAGACGGCATCGTCACCACGCAGGACGAGATCGACGGCTTCAACATCATTCGCGCCATTGCCTCGCGCATGATCGACCCGGGCCGCATCGTCATGCGCGATGCCAGATCCTATTGCGCAATCCTGCTGGACAACAGCAATCGCAAGACCGTCGCGCGCCTGCACTTCAACAGTGCCACCGCCCGCTATCTGGGCGCTTTCACGGGCAAGGACGAAACACGGCATCCGGTGTCGACGCCCGTGGACCTCTATAAGTTCGAAGCGGAAATCACGGCCCGCCTGACCGAACTCACCGCCTGAGACCGGAGGCCAGCGTCCGCCCCGTTCCGATATGAAAAAGCCGGGCAGGTTTCCCTACCCGGCCTTTCGAACCGAACCCAAATGGCTCAGTGCGCGATCTTGCCGATCGTGTCATCGACCAGCGTCTTGTCGGCCTTGGCATCGTGGACCTGGCCGATCAGCGTCGCGGCGGCGGCAGTCGCGGCGGCGGCGGCCTGACGACGAACGTCGGCGATCGCCGTGCGCTCGGCGGCGGCGATCTTGTCCTCGGCCATCTTCTGGCGACGCGCGACCAGAGCCTCGGCCTCCACCTTGGCGGACTTGATGAGATCGGCGGCCTCTTCCTGGGCGACCGCGCGCATCGCTTCGGCATCCTTGGCGGCGGCGGCGATCTTCGCCTGATATTCGGCCTTCAGCGCCTCGGCTTCGGCGCGCAGCCTGGCGGCCTCGTCGAGCTGGGCGCGAATGTCGCCAATCTTGGCGTCCAACGCCTTGCCGATCGCGCCCGGCACCTTCTTTGCCACCAGGATGATGAGGAAGGCCAGCATGGCAAGGCTGACCAGCGCACCGCCGTTGAGAAGGCCGTAGAGCGTGGGGCCGGCGCCATGTTCGGCCGGGCCGCCATGGCTCTCCGTCGCGGCATGGACCTCGCCGGTCAGGCTCTGCACCTTGTCGGCCTGGTCGAGATTGTGAGCGACCGCTGCCGAGCCGTTCATCGTGATTTCGTTCTCGGCCATGTCAGATCACCGCCTTCACTGCCTTGATCGCCGCATCGGACGAGACGTCCGTGCCGGCGAGGCGGCGCACGATGTCCGCCGCCGCTTCCGCCGCCACGGCCTCGATGTCGGCCAGCGCCTTGACGCGTCCGGTCTCGATCTGGGCCTCGGCGGCTGCAATCTTCTCGCCAATCGCGGCGTCCGCCTTGGCGAGCTTCGCCTCGCGGTCCTGGGTCGCTTTGGCCTTGGCCTTGGCGAGTTCCGCCTGCGCGTCGGCGCGTGCCTCGTTTTCCTTCGCCCGCCATTCGGCTTCCAGCGCATCGGCAGCCGCCGAGCTGGCCTTGGCGGCTTCGAGATCGTCGCCGATCTTCTTGTCGCGGGCCTGCACCGTCGACTGGACCTTCGGCACCATGCCGAGGCCGATGACGAAGAACACGAAGCCGAACGTCAGCAGCATCCAGAAGATCTGCGACGAATAGGTTGCGGCGAGCTGGGCTATCTGAGGCATATCACCTGTCCATCCTGGCGATGCGGCGCGGCCCCGCCGGGGCCGTCGCCACATGCACCCGTACATTGTCAGATCGTGCGAGCGATCAGGCAACGAAGATCAGTATCATCGACACGACGAATGCCAGCAGGCCGAGAAGCTCGGCGGCGGCG
>CBIMKI010000108.1:0-9449 GCA_966244395.1 uncultured Sphingobium sp.
AATCCGCCGATGAGCGCGGTGTTCACGGCGCTGGCCGCGCTCGCCGTCGCGACCCGCGGACTGATTGGCATCTATCATGCCGGCGTTGAATATGGCTGGTGGGAGGGGCTCACCACCTGCTCCTCCCTGCGTCCGGCGGGCGGCATCACGCTCGACAGCATCATGAACACGCCGCTGGTGCGCTGCGATCAGGCCCAATGGGAACTCTTCGGCATCTCGCTGGCGGGCTACAACGCGCTCGTCTCGCTGGCAGGCGCCGCCTTGATCTTCGCGTTGCTGCGCCGCTGGAGCCGGGCATGAGCGCCCCGCGCCCCGGCCGCCGCGCCGCAAGCAGGGCCGCGATGCTGCGCGTCGACCAGGCCGGCGAATTCGGCGCCGTGCGCATCTATGCCGGGCAGCTCGCGGTGCTGGGCGATCGCCACCCGATGAGCCGCGAGATCGCGCACATGGCCGCGCAGGAGGAGCGCCACCGCGCGCATTTCGACGCGATGATCGCCGCGCGCGGCGTGCGCCCCACGCTGCTGCAACCGCTCTGGCATGTCGCGGGTTTCGCGCTTGGCGCGGGCACTGCCCTGCTCGGGCCTGAAGCCGCCATGGCCTGCACGGCCGCGGTCGAGACAGAGATCGACGCGCATTATTCGCGTCAGCTGGAGGAGCTGGGCACGGACGACCCGGCGCTTTCCAGCGCCATCGCCGATTTCCAGGCAGAGGAGGTCGAGCACAAGGAAGCGGCGCTGCGGGCGGGCGCCGAGCAGGCCCCGGCCTATCCGTTGCTCTCCGGTCTCATTCGCCTGGGCTGCCGCGCCGCCATTGCCCTATCCGAGAAGATCTGAAGAAGGACCACCCGATCATGCGCCGCTTGTTTTCCCTCCTCGCCCTCGGCGCCGTTGCACTGGCCGCCACGCCGGCCCTGGCCCAGCCGGGCCGCGAAGGCCCCTCGCCGGTCGGCGGATCGGGTCCGCTCGACACCGAGAAGGTGAAGCAGGTCTTCGTCTATGGCGAGGACCCCTGCCCCACCGGCGATGCTGACGAGATCGTCGTCTGCGCCCGCCTGCCGGACAATGACCGCTACCGCATCCCGCAGGAACTGCGCACCGACCCCAATTCGCCGCAGGTCCAGGCCTGGGCCAATCGTGCCCGCACGCTGGAGACCGTGGGCGCGACCGGCATCAACAGCTGCTCCACGGCGGGCGGCGGCGGCTTCACCGGCTGTTTCGCCCAGCTTGCCCGCCAGGCCAAGGAAGAGCGCGAGACGCTGCTGGGCAGCGCCACCTGGGCCGATGCCGTCGCCAAGGCGCGCGAGGAGCGCCTCTCGCGGATCGACGCCGAATCCGAGACGATCGAGCAGCAGGCCAAGGAAGAAGAGGCCAATGCCGCCGCCGACGAGCGCGCCGCCGCCGAGGCCCGCGCACGGCTCGAAGCGCAGGAGACGCGCGAAGGCAAGTAGCCGCCCGAACAGGGCAGGGGGAACGCGCCATGATGTTCACGCGCAAGCTGCGGCCTCGCATCGTCTCGGGCGAGATCGACTGCACGGTGCGCATCTGGCGCGCGCCGCGCGTTAAGGCGGGCGGCCGCTATCCGCTGGAGAGCGGCCATGTCGTCGTCGAGAAGATTCGCGAGATCGCCCTGTCCGACGTGACGCCGCAGCTTGCCCGCCGTTCGGGCTTCGACGGCGTCGTCGACCTCCTCAAGACCGCCCGCCACGGCGCGGGCACGCATGTCTATCTCATCGACTTCCATTATGAGGACCCCGCTTATGAGCCGCCCGCCGCTGCCGCCCTTCGATGACGAGACCGCCGCGCAGAAGGCGCGAATGGCGGAAGACGCATGGAACAGCCGCGATCCGGCCCGCGTCGCGCTGGCCTATACGCAGGGCAGCCGCTGGCGGAACCGCGCCGAGTTCATTCACGGCCGGGCGCAGATCGAGGCCTTCCTCACCCGCAAATGGACGCGCGAGCTGGACTATCGGCTGGTCAAGGAAGTCTGGGCGCATCAGGGCAACCGCATCGCCGTGCGCTTCGCCTATGAATATCATGACGACAGCGACAACTGGTATCGCGCTTATGGCAACGAGAACTGGCAGTTCGACGCCGATGGCCTCATGGAAATCCGCATCGCCAGCATCAACGAGCACCCGATCGCCGAAACCGAGCGCAAGCTTCTCTGGCCGCTCGGCCGCCGCCCGGACGACCATCCCGGCCTCAGCGATCTGGGGCTATAGGGACAACTCAAAACCCCTTCCCTTCAGGAGAGAAGCAGGGTGTGGGGCGATGCGCAGCATCGCGCGCGCAGCGGCCTTGCGGAACCATCTCATCGCGACCGTCACCGTTCCAGGAGGAGAGGCTGGAAAAGCCGCTCCGCAGGAAGAAACGCCCACCGCATTGACGGCTTTGAAGGCATTTCCTGCGTCTCATGCGCCAATGCCTTGCTGCCGAGGACTGCCCCATGTTCCGCATCGACTATGACCGCGCCGCCAATTGCCTCGCTATCCATGTAACCGGCTTCTGGCGGCCCGAGGACGTCCCGCCCTTCTCGGATGCGCTGGAGGCGCAGTGCCGCGCGGCAAGCGCCGTCTCGCGCCACTTTGCCACCCTCATCCATTCCGGCGACTTCCCGGTCCAGACCAATGACGTCGCGGATCTGCTCACCGGCGTCATGGTGCGCTGCATCGGACTGACGCAGGGGCCGGTCGCCATTGTGGTCGCCAGCCAGCTCAACAAGCTGCAGGTCGAGCGCACGCTGGTCCATCCGCGCGTGCGGGCCTTCCTTTCGGCGGCCGAGGTCCGGCCATGGCTGGAGAGCGCACCGGACGGCGCCGTCCGCCGCGCCGGCTGACCGCGCCGGCTCTCAAAGGAAATATTTGAGCTTCACCTTCAGGTCGCTGGCTCCGCCCGGCACATGGAAGCGCGCCGACGCATATTTGGGCGGGCCGAAGGTCATGCCGGGATTGCGCGAGAAGCCCACGCCCTCGCGCGGAATGCCGAGCAGCGTGTCGACCTTGGCATTGCCGTTCTCGTCATGCACCACGGCGAGCACATAGTCGCCCGGCGGCACGTCCGTGAAATCCATCTGCGCGTCCGGCCCGGCCGCGACATTGGCCTTGAGCGCGGCGGGATCGCGGTCGCATTTGAGATAGAGTGCCGCGCTGCGCGTCAGGCAGGCGCGGATCATGCCCTTGGCCGAGCGCAGCCCCTCGAACCGCACGGAGAGCGTGCCCACCGCCTCGGGTTCAGCCGGCACGGCTGGCGCCGCGACGAGGCAGAAGGCCAGCGCCCCGCCCAGCGCGCGCAACTCATGTCGTCCCAAGATCGCTCTCCCCACCTGTGTCTCTCACGTCCCGCGTGTCTTCGCAAAATCCCCCAGCCCGTCATCCGTGCCGCAGAGCCTGTCCCACACGCGGAAATAGAGCCCGTAATTGCAGCGATAGCGGTCGTGATGGCGCTGGTGGTGCGAGGCGGTGATGAGCCATGCGCCCGCCGGTCCGCGCACCAGCCAGCGCGGGAACATCTCCCAGCCCATATGATTGGTGACGCCCATCACGGTCATGATCGCGAGCACCAGGCCGAGCGCGCCGACATGGATGGGGATGAGGAAGACCAGGGCCGGGATGACCACGGCGCCCGTTACCGCTTCCCAGGGATGGAAGCTCATCGCCGCCCAGGCCGTGGGCGGGCGGCTGTCATGATGCACCGCATGGGCCGTGCGGAAGAACCAGGGCACATGCATCAGCCGGTGCGTCCAGTAGAACCACGTATCGTGCGCGGCGAGATAGAGCAGGACCGAGAGCGGCAGATACCAGAGCGGCAGGGCCTGCGCGTCGGCGTAGATGCGCGTCCAGCCATGGTTCTGCCAGCCCCAGGCGACCAGCCCCGCCGGCGCCCCGTAGATGAGCGCGCTCCACAGCGACCAGCGGATCTCCCGCCCGATCTGCGGCCGCAGCCCCCCGTAGAGCCCCGGCCGCACGGCGCGCGTGGCCAGCGCGAAGCCGCCGCTGGAGAGCAGATAGCGCAGCGCGATGATGCCGCTCATGGCGAGCATGGACGCGAGGATGGCCACAAGGATCGGTATCGGGGCCGGCATGGCGCACGCTATAGGGGCTGGGCGGCGCGCGCGCCAGCGATTGCGGGCGCAGACGCGGCAGGCCGTAGCCCGGCCATGACCGCGCCGCTCACTCTCCGCTCCGCCACGCCCGCCGACATTCCAGCGCTCCATGCCCTCGTCGAGAGCGCCTATCGCGGCGAGAGCGCGCGGGCCGGGTGGACGCATGAGGCGGACCTGCTCGGCGGCCAGCGCACGGATGCGCACGCACTCGCCGCGATCCTTGCCGCGCCGGACGAGACGATCCTGATCGACGAACTGGACGGCGCCCTCGCCGGCAGCGTGCAGTTGAGGAAAGTGACCCGTGACATCGCCTATCTCGGCATGTTCACGGTCGCGCCGTCATTGCAGGGCGCAGGCCGGGGCAGGATGCTGCTTGCCGCCGCCGAGGCGCATGCCGCGCGCGTCATGGGCGTCTCGCGCATGGAGATGACGGTCATTGCCCAGCGCGCCGAACTCATCGCCTGGTATGAGCGGCGCGGCTATGCGCGCACGGGCGAGACCCGGCCCTTCCCTTATGGCGACTCGCGCTTCGGCCTGCCGCGGCGGGACGACCTCGTCTTCATCGTGCTCGCCAAGTCGCTGGCGGTCCCGCGCTAGCGCCTTTCAGCCGCGGTTCAGCTTGCGCGGCGGAGTGTGCCGCATGGCTTAGGGGAGACATGTCGCCATGAAATATCTGCCGCATCTCGCGCTCGCCTGCGCGATCATGGTCCTGCTGGCGCAATCGCTGACCAGCGAGCGGAAAGCCGAACAGGCCGCCTCACGCATGGGCGTGTCGCTCGCGTTCGAATCCGGCCAGCTGCACTTCCGGGCCGATCTGGGCGCCGGCTCGCTCGCCGTCCGTCTCTAAGGCCTGGTCCGCCCGGATCGAGCGGACGCGCGGCCTTACTTCTTGGGGACGTCGTCCAGCTCCTTGGCCATGGATTCCAGATGGTCCTTGGCCTTGTCGCCCTGCTCCCGCAGCGCGTCCGCGCGTTGCTCGGCCACCGCCTCGTTTGGCGAGCCCAGCGCGACGGCCTCGGTCAGATCGGCCTGTGCTTCATAGGATTCGTCGATCGCCTCGGCCTGCTCCTTCACTTCCTGCTGGGCCTGCGTGTCGCAGCCCGCGAGAAACAAGCCCGCCGCACCGAGCGGAGCCGCCAGAGCCAGAGCGAATAGCCGTTTCATCCTCGATCCTCCTCTTGCCATCGGCCGCGCGATCCATCTCGCGTGTCCTATCTGCACTCAAGGAACGCGCGGGACGGCCAATTGGCTCCCCGCCGCCGTTTGGGCGAGACCGCTTTGCGCCGATAGCCAACGCCCTCCGCCTCCGCTAGGGCAGGCACAGTGAGCGACGACAGGCCCATCGACATCGCCATTGCCGGCGGCGGCCTCGCCGGAGGCCTCATTGCGCTGGCGCTGCGCGCGCGGCGGCCCGAACTGCGCGTGGTGGTCATCGAGAGCGGCGGCCATGCGGGCGGCAATCATATCTGGTCCTGCTTCGAGGGCGATGTGGCGCTGGCGGACCGCTGGCTGATCGAGCCGCTCATCGCGCATGGCTGGGGCGGGCATGAAGTGCGCTTCCCCGGTTTCGAGCGGCGCCTGCCCGGCGGCTATGCCAGCCTTTCGAGCCAGCGGCTGCACGCCGCGCTCGCCGCCGCGCTGCCGCCGGGGGACCTGATGCTGGGCGCGCAGGTGGCGGCGCTCGCCTCCACCGCAGTCACGCTCGCGGACGGGCGTGTGCTTGCCGCAGGCGGCGTCATCGACGCGCGCGGCCTCGGCACGTCCGATATGGCCGCCCTCGCCGCGCTCGCCCTCGGCTGGCAGAAGTTCGTCGGCCAGAGCTGGCGGACCGATGCGCCGCACGGCCTCGCTCATCCCATCATCATGGACGCGCGCGTCGACCAGGCGGAGGGCTATCGCTTCGTCTACACGCTCCCCTTCTCGGCCGGCGAACTGTTCATCGAGGACACTTATTACAGCGACGAGCCCGCACTGGACATGGAGCGCCTCACCGGCCGCATCGCCGCTTATGCCGGGCGGCAGGGCTGGCAGGGCGTGCCCGGCGGCCGCGTCGAGACGGGCGTGCTGCCGGTCTGCATGGGCGGCGATATCGACCGCTTCTGGGCGGCGAGCGCGCCCGGCGTCGCCAAGGCGGGCCTGCGCGGCGGCTTCTTCCATGCCATGACCGGCTATTCGCTGCCCGATGCCGTGCGCGTGGCGCTGCACCTCTGCGCCATGACCGATCTCTCCGGCCCGGCCCTGCACGATGCCATGCGGGCCATGGCCCGCGCGCACTGGCGCGGGCAGGCTTATTACCGGCTGCTGGCGGCCATGCTGTTCCGCGCCGCCGCGCCGGCGGAGCGCTGGCGCGTGCTCGCGCGTTTCTACCGGCTTGACCCTGGGCTCATCGGACGCTTTTATGCCGGCCGCTCAAGCCTGCTCGACAAGCTGCGCGTGCTCACCGGCAAGCCCCCCGTGCCGATCGGCCGCGCAATCCAGGCTCTTAGCCAATCGGCGCGCGGCGCAGGAGACTCCGGACTTTCATGAGCAAGGCCGTCATCATCGGAGCCGGTTTCGGCGGACTGGCGCTGGCTATCCGGCTGCAATCGGCGGGCATAGAGACGGTCGTGATCGAGGGGCGCGACAAGCCCGGCGGGCGCGCTTATGTGTGGGAGAAGGAGGGCTTCACCTTCGATGCCGGGCCGACCGTCATCACCGATCCCGATTGTCTTGCCCAGCTCTGGCGCCTCTCGGGCCACGAGATGAGCCGGGACGTGACGCTGCTGCCCGTCATGCCCTTCTACCGGCTCCATTGGCCGGATGGGACCAGCTTCGATTATTCCAACGACGAGGCGCAGCTGCGCAGCGAGATCGCCCGCATCGATCCCGCCGATGTCGGCGGCTATCAGCGCTTCCTCGATTATTCGGCGGACGTCTATGCCGAAGGATATGAGAAGCTCGGCCATGTCGCCTTTCTCGATTTCAAGTCGATGCTGAGCGCGGCGCCGGCGCTGGTGCGCCATCAGGCCTGGCGCTCGGTCTATTCCATGGTCTCGCGTTTCATCCGCAGCGAGAAGCTGCGCGAGGCCTTCTCCTTCCACACGCTGCTGGTCGGCGGCAATCCGATGACGACCAGCGCCATCTATGCGCTCATCCACAAGCTGGAGAAGGACGGCGGCGTCTGGTTCGCCAAGGGCGGCACGCATGCGCTCGTCCGCGCCATGGTCACGCATTTCGAGCGGCTGGGCGGCCGGCTGCTGCTGGGCGACGCGGTCGAGCGGATCGAGACGGTGGGCGACCGCGTCACCGGCGTCACCACCCGCGCGGGCCTGCATGTCGAGGCGGACGCCGTCGCCAGCAATGCCGATCTCATGCACAGCTATGCGCATCTGCTCGCCGGCCACAAGCGCGGCCCCCGCTACGCCGAATCGCTCGCCCGCAAGCGCTGGAGCCCCAGCCTCTTCCTCGTCCATTTCGGCATCGAGGGGACATGGCCCGGCATCCCGCACCACATGATCCTGTTCGGCCCGCGCTATGAGGGACTGCTGACCGACATCTACGATCATGGCGTCCTCTCGCAGGATTTCTCGCTCTATCTCCACCACCCGACCGTGACCGATCCCGACCTTGCGCCGCCCGGCCATTCGACCTTCTATGCGCTCGCCCCCGTGCCGCATCTGGGCAAGCTGCCGGTCGACTGGAGTGAAGTTGCGCCGGTCATGGAAGAGCGCATCCTCGCCGAGATCGAGCGGCGGCTGATCCCGGACATCAAGTCGCGCATCAAGGTCAAATTCTCCTACGCTCCGCCCGATTTCGCGCATGATCTCAATGCGCATATGGGCAGTGCCTTCAGCCTGGAGCCGCTGCTGACCCAGAGCGCCTGGTTCCGCGCGCATAATCGCGACGATGTTCTCTCCAATCTCTATGTGGTGGGCGCGGGCACGCATCCGGGCGCGGGCATCCCCGGCGTGGTCGGCTCGGCCCGCGCCACCGCGGCGCTGATGATCGAGGATCTCGCCCGGTGAGCAGGCTGTCCGCCCTCGCCATCTATTGCGGCTCCGCGACGCCGGCCGATCCCTTCTACATGGAGATGGCGCGGCAGGTGGGCGCATGGCTCGCGGGGCGGGGCATCACGGTCGTCTATGGCGGCGGACGGCTCGGCCTCATGGGCGCGGTGGCGGACGCGGCGCTGGCGCAGGGCGGCAAGGTGATCGGCGTCATCCCGCAGAAGCTGGTCAACACCGAAGTCGCGCATCGCGGCTGCACGGAGCTGCATGTCGTGCCGGACATGCATGCCAGGAAAGCGCTGTTCACCTCCCTCTCGGACGGGTTCGTGACGCTGCCCGGGGGCGTCGGCACCATGGACGAATTGTGGGAGGCCGTGAGCTGGTCGCAGCTTGGCTATCATGACAAGCCCGTCGGGCTGCTCAATGCGGGCGGCTTCTACGACAGGCTGCTGGAGTTCAACCGGCACATGATCGACGTCGGCTTCATCCGCCCTGCCCATGCCGGCATATTGGTGGCGCGCGACACGCTGGCGGCGCTGATCGAGGCGATGGAAGCCTATCGGCCCCATGCCCCCATCACCGCCATCCCGCTCGATCGGCTGTAGGCGTTCGACGCGCTTGGCCCTGTTATCGATCGACGCGGCGACGAACCTTCTTGTGCTCCTGCGAAGGCAGGAGCCCAGGGCGATCACAGCGCTACTGGGCCCTGGGCTCCTGCCTTCGCAGGAGCACTATGCGCCGAATATACGATCCGTATGGGCCGAGAGGCATTCGTGAACAGATCCCGCTCCGCCCTCGTCGCTTACGCCCGCACCAGCATCTCGCGCGGATCGAAGAGCTTTCGCGCGGCCTCGCGGCTGTTCGACCGGGAGACGCGCGAGCGCGCATGGCTGCTCTATGCCTGGTGCCGGGCCTGCGACGATATGGCGGACGGGCAGGATCATGGCGGCACGATGCGGGCCATCGACGATTCCCAGGCCCGCCTCGCCGTGATCGAGACCCTGACCGCGCAGGCGCTCGACGGGGCAGAGGATGTGCCGCCCGCCTTCGCCGGGCTCGGCGTGGTCGCGCGCGAATGCCGCATCCCGCGCCGCTACATGGACGATCTCATCGCCGGCTTCGCGCTCGACGCGGACGGCTGGCGCCCGCGCAGCGAAGCGGACCTCATGCGCTATTGCTATCATGTCGCGGGGAGCGTCGGCTGCATGATGGCCGTCGTCATGGGCGTCGCGCCGGAGGACGAGGCGACGCTGGACCGCGCCTGCGACCTCGGCCTCGCCTTCCAGCTCGCCAACATCGCCCGCGACATCGCCGAGGATGCCGCCGCCGGGCGCTGCTACCTGCCCGCCGACTGGCTCGCAG
>CBIMKI010000109.1:0-9420 GCA_966244395.1 uncultured Sphingobium sp.
CCACGCCCATCATCCTGCCGGTCGACGCGGCGATCGGCTATTATGAGAGCGCGGCCGTGGGCTGGGAGCAGGCGGCCTTCATCCGGGCGCGGGCCTGCGCTGGCGACATGGCGCTGGGCCGGGACTTCCTGACCGCGATCCGCCCCTTCATATGGCGGCGCAGCCTGGATTTCGGCGCAATCCGCGCGATCAGCGACGTCTCGCGCCGCATCCGCGCCCACTATGAAGGCGGCCAGCGCTTCGGGCCGGGCTATGATCTCAAGCGCGGGCGCGGGGGCATTCGCGAAGTGGAGTTCTACGCGCAGGCGCAGCAGCTCATCCATGGCGGGCGCGATCCGGCGCTGCGAGCGGGCGCGACACGCGAGGCGCTCCGGGCCCTGTGCGCGGCCGGCCTCATCCCGGCGGACGTGACCGCGCGGCTGGACGAAGCCTATGTCGTGCTGCGCACCATCGAGCATCGACTGCAGATGGTCGATGATCGGCAGACCCACGAGTTGCCAGCGCAGGCGCTGGCGCTGGACAATGTCGCGCAGCTTCATGGCCTCGCGGACGGCGCTGCGCTGCTGGGCGTGCTGGCCCCGCATGTCGAGGCGGTGGGCGAGCGATTCGACGATCTGGTCCATGAGGACGGCGAATTGGCCGAGCGTGTACCGGAGGGTAGCGAGGCACTGGCGGACTGGCTCGCCGCGCAAGGCCTCGAGGACACCGAAGCCTTCGTTGCACGACTCGCCCACTGGCGCGACGGCAGCCTGCGCGCGCTCAAAAGCGCCCCCGCGCGCGACGCGCTTGAGGAGCTACTGCCTCAACTCCTGCGCCGCATTGCCAAGGCGCCCGCGCCGGTGATGGCGCTCAACAGGCTCGACGACGTGATCGCAGGCCTGCCGAGCGCGGTCAATCTGCTGCGGTTGATCGCGGCCCGGCCGGCCTTGGCCGAAGCCCTGGTGCTGATCCTCGCCCATGCCCCGGTGCTGGCGAGCGCATTGGCGCGCAAGCCCGCCTTGTTCGACGGGTTGATCGATGCGAGCGCACTCGACCTGCCGCCGGACGTGCCGGCGCTGGTCGCGGACATGAAGCGGCGCGACACCAGCCTCGACTTCCAGCAGAAGCTCGATCATGTCCGCCATGCCGTGGGCGAGCGACGCTTCGCGCTTGGAGTGCAGCTCATCCGGGGTGAAACCGATCCGCTGGAGGTCGGCAAGGGCTATGCCCGCGTGGCCGAGGCGGCGCTGGACGTAATGGCGAGCGCGGCAATCGCGGAGTTCGAGGCGGCGCACGGCAAGGTGCCGGGCGGCGACCTCGTCATCCTGGCGCTCGGCCGCTTCGGCGGGGGGCTGCTCACCCATGCCTCCGATCTCGACCTCATCTTTCTCTTCACCGGCGATTACGAAACGGATTCGGACGGCACCCGGCCGCTCGGTGCCACGCTCTACTTCAATCGCCTCGCGACGCGCGTCATCAATGCCCTCACGGTGCCGACAGCAGCGGGGGCGCTCTACGAAGTCGATACCCGCCTGCGTCCCTCCGGTACGCAGGGACCGCTCGCCGTCAGCTTCGAGAGCTTCGCACGCTATCAAGCCGAGGCCGCCTGGACTTGGGAACATCTGGCGCTCAACCGGGCACGCACCATCTTCGGACCCGAAGCCGCCCAGGAGAAGCTGCGCGGCATCATCTCCGCCACGCTCCATGCCGATCGCGACATGGCGACGTTGCTGCGCCAGGCCGTGAAAATGCGCGCCGACATGGCGACGCACAAGCCACCCGCCGGCCCTCTGGATGTGAAGCTGATGCCGGGCGGCCTCGTCGACCTGGAATTCCTCATCCACGTCACGCAACTCACACATCGCACCGGCTTCTCTCCGGATCTCAGCCGCGCGCGCGACAGCCTGATCGCCCAGGGGCTGATCTCGCCGGACCTCGCGCCCGCACACGATCTGCTGACGCGCTATCTCGTCGTCTCACGCCTGGTGACGCCGGATTCGACCGAGCCGCCCGAGGAGAGCCGCTGGCTGGTCGCCAAGGTCTGCGGCGCACGCGACTGGGCCGAGCTGCTTGCCCGAATCGAAGTCGCTCGGCAGAGCATCTCGGCGGGATGGCAGGCGCTGGCGGCCCAGGCAGCCGCCAGCGAACAGGCGGATCCGGAACAGATAAAGGAGTGAAGGCCATGCTCGGCGAAGGGGACCATCTGCCGGACGTCACGCTGACGGGCGCGGGCGGCGCGACGATCCGGCTCTCGGACTATCGGGGCAAGCCGCTGGTCGTCTACTTCTATCCCAAGGCCGACACGCCGGGCTGCACGACCGAGGCCATCGATTTCTCGGGCCTGATCGAAGAGTTCGCCGCACTCGGCGTGCCGGTGATCGCGGTTTCCAAGGACCCGGTAAAGAAGCTCGCCCGCTTTGCGGAGAAGCACCAGCTCGCCGTCACGCTCGCTTCGGACGAGGACGGCAGCGTGTGCGAGGCCTTCGGTACCTGGGTCGAGAAAACGCTCTACGGGCGCCAATATATGGGGATCGCCCGCGCCACCTTTCTCGCGGACGCGCGCGGCAAGATCGTGCGCGCCTGGCCGGCCGTGAAAGTGAAAGGCCACGCCGCTCAGGTGCTGGAGGCCGTGAAGGCGCTGGGCTGACGCGCGCCGCATGACCGGCGTCCTCATCATTGTCGCGGCGGCGCTGACCGCGCTGCTCTCCGGCATTTTCGGCATGGCGGGCGGGCTGCTGCTCATGGGCGCGCTGGCGCCGCTGCTGCCGGTCTCGGCCGCTTTCGTGACCCACGGCATTCTCCAGCTCGTCTCAAATGGCTGGCGCACGGTCGTGCATCGCGAACATGTCGTCTGGCGCGTGCTCGGCGCTTATGCGCTGGCGGCGGCCGCGGCGGCGGCGCTGATCGCGGCGCTCGCCTTCACGCCTTCGCGGCCCCTGCTCTTCCTGCTGCTGGGACTTGTGCCGCTGCTCGTCTGGGTGCCGCGCCGCTGGCTGGATCTGGACGCGGGCAAGACGCCCCATGCGCTTGCCGCCGGCTTCCTGGTGACGGCGCTCAACCTGACGGCGGGCGTCGCCGGGCCGCTTCTCGACATCTTCTTCGTGCGCACTGCCATGAACCGTCACCAGATCGTCGCCACCAAGGCCGCGACCAACAGTTTCAGCCACATCGCCAAGATCGCGGTTTTCGGGGGGCCTATGCTCGGGGGCGGGCCCGAGGGCATGCCGCCCTGGTGGGCGTTTGCGGTCGCAATTCCCTTCTCCATGGCGGGTACGATGGCGGGCGGGCGACTGCTCGACGCGATGACCGACCAGATCTTCCGCCGCTGGACGCGCCTCATCGTCTCTGCCATCGGCCTGATCTACCTCATCAAGGCATGGCAGGCATGGCACTGAACGACGCAGACGGAACGGACGGCGGCATGAGAGCGACGCCAGGCGCGAGCCTGAGCGCGGCCTGCGTCACTGTGCTGACGACAGCGAACCCACAGGCCAAGCTCATGGCGGCGCGCAGGGCCGCGCGGGACTGGCGGCTGGGCCGGCTTGCGCATCATTTCGGCGCCGCGCCGCCGAATCGTCCCGCCCGCCCCGACGCGCCCGAACTGCTGCCGCCCAACCGCATGCCCAAACGCGGCAAGGGCGGATCGGACCGGGCGCGTATCGCCATGATCCATGCGCTCGCGCATATCGAGTTCGTCGCCATCGACCTCGCCTTCGATCTGGTTGCGCGCTTTGGCGCAACCTTCCCCCGTGGCTTTGTCGACGACTGGATGCGTGTCGGCGCCGAGGAAGCGATGCACTTCGCCCTGCTCGACCGGCGGCTGCGTGAACTCGGCAGCTTCTACGGCGCGCTCCCCGCGCATGACGGCCTCTGGGAGGCTGCGAGCGAGACCGCACACGACGCCGCGGCGCGCCTCGCCATCGTTCCCATGGTCCTGGAAGCGCGCGCGCTCGACATCACGCCTCAGACGATCGCGCGCTTCACGGCCTTCGGCGATTCGAAGACTGCCAAGGCGTTAACGCGAATCATGTCGGACGAACTGTTTCACGTTCATGCGGGGACGAAATGGTTCCTCTGGTCGATGAAGCGTGTGGGCGCGGACCCCGCGAAAACCTACCAAAAGCTTGTCAAAGCCCACTTTCGGGGCCGACTCAAAGGCCCCTTCAACGACTCGGCGCGCCATGAGGCCGGTTTAACGCGCGATTTCTACGAGCCCCTTGCGAGTTAACTCTTATTTCGCTCGAAAAGGCTCACGGTCCCGCCACGGACCGCAAGAACGGTCATCAAAAACACCGCTCATCACGGGGGTCGCGTCTTCCAATGCTCATGTTTTTCACCGCTCGTTCGCGCGGCTTCATCCGTGGTGCGCTCATGGCCCTGGCGGGCTTGGCGACTGCCGCAGCCAGCCCCGCGATGGCGGAAGAGAATGCGAATGACGCGCAATTCTCCTCGCTTTTCTCGACCTGGGTGAAAATGAACAATGGCGGCATCGAAGAGGCCGTCGTCACCAAGGCGACCATTCCTTCGCGCGAACCCGTGGAAAACATCGACCTCTCGTCGAACTTCGGTACGCGCGCAGACCCGTTCAACGGCAATCGCCGTATGCATCAGGGCATCGACATCCGCGGCCCGCTCGGCACCCCCGTCTATGCCACGGCGGATGGCGTCATCTCCAGGGCTGGCTGGGCCAGCGGCTATGGCAATCTGGTCGAAATCAACCATGGTAACGGCATGGAGACACGCTACGGCCACCTCTCCCGCCTGATCGCCCAGCCCAATGAGCGCGTGCGTCGCGGCCAGCTCATCGGCCTTATGGGTTCCACGGGCCGTTCCACCGGCAGCCACCTCCATTATGAGGTCCGCATCGCCGGCAATGCCGTCAATCCCCTTCCCTATCTCCAGGGCACCAACTACGAGATCGCGCTTGCCGATGCCCGCATGCACGCCGACGACGAGATCGCGATGGGTGGCCCCGAGGCCCTCAAGAGCAGCGACAACCGGAACAAGTGAAGCGTCCAGGCTCGCGCCGGGCTGGATTCGGCTCGCCTGAAACGCCCGTATTGAACGTGGCAGTCTGCGCCGCTCCCTCATCACCTGAGCCTCCCTCAGCCTCCTGAACCAAGACGCGCCACGCGCTTGTTCGTTCCCACTATGCGACGAGCCGAAATGCTGCGGCGCACCTGCCTTGCCCTGCCGGGACTGTGTGCCTATCTAGCCGCTCATGGACATCGCCCTCTCCCCCTCGGCCGCTAGTCGGGTTGCCTGGATCGCTCAGCGGCAGAACAAGCCCGCCATCCTGCGCCTCGCCGTGGAAGGCGGCGGCTGCTCCGGCTTTCAGTATCGCTTCGGCCTCGCCGAAGGCGCGGAGGACGATGACGTCATCGTCGAGACTGACGGCGTGCAACTTGTGGTGGACGCCATGAGCCTGGATCTGGTCCGCGGCGCTACAGTGGATTTCGTCGAGAATCTGGGCGGCGCCGCCTTCAAGGTCGAGAATCCCAATGCGGCGGCCGGCTGCGGTTGCGGATCCAGCTTCTCAGTCTGAACGCCAGCATCTTCACCGTCCGCGCGGGCCACGCTTGTCGAAGCCCTGTCCCTTTCCCTAAGGAGGGCGCATCCCCGTCACGACGGGTTTAGCGAGCGGAGACGAGTTCCTTGAAGATCGCGACCTTCAACATCAATGGCATCCGTGCCCGGTTGCCTCGGCTCGTCGAATGGCTGACTGAGACCCAGCCGGACGTCGCCTGCCTCCAGGAAATCAAGACGCAGGACGAGGGCTTCCCGATCAAGGATATCGAGGCCGCCGGCTATGGCGCCATCTGGCATGGGCAGAAAGGCTTTAACGGCGTCGCCATTCTCGCCAAAGGCGAGACGCCCAGCGAAGTGCAGCGCGGACTCGATGGCGAATCGGAAGACGAACACAGCCGCTACCTCGAGGCCAATGTGAAGGGCGTGCGCGTCGCTTGCATCTATCTTCCCAACGGAAACCCGCAGCCGGGTCCCAAATTCGATTACAAGTTGCGCTGGATGAAGCGGCTGCGCGCACGCGCCGCACAGATCTGGAACGAGGAAGTGCCGGCGATCATTGCTGGCGACTATAATGTCATCCCTTTCGACCGCGACGTATGGAAGCGCGACGCCATGGCCGACGATGCGCTCATGCAGCCAGAGAGCCGCGCCGCCTACAAGACATTGCTCGGCGATGGGTGGACCGATGCTCTGGCAAGCTGCCACCCGAACGGCGGCGTCTGGACCTATTGGGACTATCAGATGAATGCCTGGCCCCGGAATGCCGGCTTCCGCATCGATCATCTACTGCTTTCGCCGGCAGCCGCCGACCGGCTGATCGAAGCGCAGGTCGATAAGGAACACCGCGGGCGCGAAAAGGCCAGCGATCATGCCCCCGTCTGGATACGCCTCAGGGATCAAGTCGCCGCGTAAACAGCGCCCTTGCACAAATAGTGAGCGGTTTCCCGCGCCGCCGCGTGTTCAACATTGCCTCAGTTCACTGGCGCTCGGCGTCTGTAACTCAACGCCTCCGCGATATGGATGCGGCCGATCCGCTCGACATCCGCCAGATCGGCAATCGTGCGGGCGACGCGCAACACACGGGTATAGCCACGCGCGCTGAGCTTCATGGCGGCGGCGGCCTGGGCCAGCAACTCGCGCCCCGCATCGTCGGGTGTGGCGACCTCTTCTAGAGCCTTGCCCTCCAGTTCGGCATTGGTGCGGGCGCCGTTGCAGACCAGCGCGCGGGCAGTCTGGATTGCGCGGGCGGCAGCAACACGCGCCGCGACTTGCACCGAGCCTTCCGTCGGCGGCGGCAGGACGAGATCCGCAGCCGTCACTGCGGCCACTTCGACATGCAGGTCGATCCGATCGAGCAGCGGCCCCGAAACCTTGGCCTGATAATCGGCGGCGCAGCGCGGCGCACGTGAGCAGGCCAGGGCAGGATCGTCCATATGCCCGCAGCGACAGGGATTCATGGCGGCAATGAGTTGGACACGGGCTGGAAAGGTCATGTGGGCATTGGCGCGGGCAACGCTCACTTCGCCCGTCTCGAGCGGCTGGCGCAGGCTGTCCAGCACGGCCCGCTGGAACTCCGGCAACTCGTCCAGGAAGAGGACGCCCAGATGAGCCAGGCTCACCTCGCCGGGTTTCACACGCAGACCACCGCCGACCAGAGCAGCCATGGAGGCGCTATGATGCGGCGCGCGATAGGGTCTGGTCTGACTGATTCGGCCCCCGGAAAGCGTGCCCGCGACCGAGGCAACCATGGAGACTTCCAACGCCTCGGCTGGCGTGAGTGGCGGGAGGATGCCGGCCAGGCAGTTCGCCATCAGCGACTTGCCAGCGCCCGGCGGTCCAACCATCAGCAGATTATGGCCGCCGGCCGCCGCGATTTCCAGTGCGCGCTTGGCTGTCTCCTGCCCCTTAACTTGCGCAAGATCCGCACCAAGCTGCGGCGGCTCGGCCTCACCGGGCTGCGGGCGGGGAAGAACAGTCGCGCCCTTCAGATGATTAATGAGGCTGAGCAGATCGGGCGCGGGGACCACGCCTTCCGCCCCCGCCCAAGCGGCTTCGGCGCCCTGCGCGGCGGGACAGATGAGCGAGAGGTCGCGCGCGGCCGCCTGGAGCGCGGCGAGCAACACACCCGGCACCGGCGCGACACGGCCGTCCAGCCCCAGCTCACCCACGACGAGATGATCGGCAAGGCCCTCCGCATCAACCACGCCCATAGCGGCGAGCAGTGCCAGCGCAATGGGCAGATCGTAATGCGAGCCTTCCTTGGGCAAGTCGGCAGGCGAGAGATTGACCGTGATGCGCTTGGGGGGAAGCGAGAGACCGATGGCGGCGATGGCATTGCGCACCCGCTCGCGCGATTCGGCCACCGCCTTATCGGCGAGGCCCACAACGATGAAGTTGGGAAGGCCCGCGACAAGCTGACACTGGACCTCAACCGGGCGCGCCTCAAGGCCAAGAAAGGCGACTGTTCCCACTGTCGCAATCATCCGTCTTTGGCCCCTCTTTGTTCCTACGTGGCCGTGCTATGCGGCCTCGGCATGGAAGTCGAGCGCTAACCGCGCTCGATCAGAAATCGACCGCGACTCCCTTTTTCTCCCAATCCCCGTAGCGCGTAGGCTCCAGCCGCCCTTCTCTTTCGCCTACCGGCGGCGCAGGCTCTTGCTGCGCAGGCGCCGCATCGGGTTGCGGCACCGGCGGACTTCTGGAGAGGTGCGTCGGCGGCTTGACGTGATCGGGGCGTTTTCCCATCGCGCGGTCATCTCCATTTGCGGCGTGCCTGTCCTCCCCTATTTCCTCTGCGCCGGCAATTTCAAGCATCCGTGCATTTTCGCCCTCGGCGTGGCGCCATTCGCTGCTATGGCGCGCCCATGGCCAAGGCCGTTCATCCCGCCCGGCGGCGCCAGCGCCCAGACAGCGACATGCCGCCCGGCTTCCCCGCGCGGCGTGCGGCACTGCGCCTGCTCGACGCCGTGCTGCGCCGGGGCCAACCGCTTGAGACCGCACTGCATGCCGCCGCCCAAGGTCTGACCCCGCCGGATCGCGCGCTCGTCCATGCCATAGTGGCAGGCGCGCTACGCCATTTGCCCGATCTCGACACATTGATCGACGGCGCGACCAGCAAGGCTCTGCCCGATGATGCCAAGGCGCGCATGGTGATGCGCCTGGCCCTGGCGCAAGCGCTGCTGCTCGAGACGCCGCACCATGCCGTGGTGGCTACGGCCCTGCCGCTAGTGGATGGCGGACCGCGCAAGCTCGTTCACGGCGTGCTTGGCACGCTGCTGCGGTCCGACGCCAAGCTGCCCGATCCGCCCGCTTTGCCGACCGCCGTGGAAGCTCGCTGGGGCGCTGCCTGGGGTGACGTCATGACAGCTGCTGCCGGGCACGCGCTCGGCGCGCGTCCGCCGCTCGACCTCAGCCTGCGCGATCCGACCGCCACGCCACAATGGGCCGAGCGCCTGCACGGGCACAGTCTCGCGCCCGGTCATGTGCGCCTGCCCGCCGAGACCGATGTGAAGGCGCTTGACGGCTTTGCCGAAGGTGCCTTCTGGGTGCAGGATCTCGCTGCCTCACTCCCCGCCCGCCTGCTGGGACGTGGCGAGGGCCGCCATGTGCTGGATCTGTGCGCTGCGCCAGGCGGCAAGACGATGCAACTCGCTGCGGCGGGCTGGCGCGTAACCTCCATCGACCAATCGGCGCGGCGGCTAGAGCGGCTGGAGGAGACGGTCCGGCGCACCGGCCTTTTGACGGAAGTGGTCTGCGCCGATCTCATGCGCTGGACGCCGCCGGAGCCCGCCGCGTACCTGCCGTGCCACTCGGCCGCGACCGGGTTCGACATCAGCACGAACGATGCGTTCGGCTACGAGGGCCACGCGTTCATCGCGCTGTTCGGCGACTTGGCGCCGACGGCGGGCAAGG
>CBIMKI010000110.1:0-9379 GCA_966244395.1 uncultured Sphingobium sp.
ACGCACGAATGGGGCCATGCGCTCCACTCGCTGCTCGCCAACAGCGCCCAGCCCTTCGAGAAGGCGGATTATTCCATCTTCATCGCGGAGATCGCCTCCACGCTCAACGAGCTGCTGCTGGTCCACTATATGCTGGAGCGCGCGAAGACGAAGGAAGAGAAGCTCTTCTATCTCGGCATGCAGATGGAGAATATCCGCGGCACCTTCTTCCGCCAGACCATGTTCGCCGAGTTCGAGCTGGTCGCCCATGATCGGGCCGAGGCGGGCGAGGGCCTGTCGGGCGAGAAGTTCAGCGAGATCTATCTCGACCTGCTGAAGCGCTATCACGGCCCCAATGTCATCGTGAAGCCGGACTATGGCAATGAATGGGCCTATATCCCGCACTTCTACTATAATTTCTACGTGTTCCAGTATGCCACCTGCATCTCGGCGGCGGCCTTCTTCGCCCAGTCGATCCTGACGGGCGGCCCGAAGGAGCGGGACAATTATCTCTCGGTGCTGAAAGCCGGCGGATCTGACTATCCGGTGGACATCCTGAAGCGCGCCGGCCTCGATATGACCACGCCCGCGCCCTACAAGGCACTGGTCGCCCTGCTCAAGGACACGCTCGACCAGGCCGAAGCCCTGCTCTGAGCCGATGCGGGGCCGGGCTGTTGCGCCCGGCCCGCGCCCTCACTTGCGGGTCTGGAAGGTCAGCCGATAGGCGGGCGCCGTCGCGCCGGTTTCCGACTGGAAGGCCGTGTACGGCGGGCGGTTGAACCAGACCTCATAGCGCTTGCCCGCCTGCGCCGTGCAGCGCAGGCTGAAGCGGCGGCGGTCGGCGGAGACCTGCGGCGGCGCCTTTTCGCATTGCGGGAAGCTGTCGGCCGAGACCTGCACGAAGGAATAGCTGTCCGCCCGCATCGGCCGGTCGAACGTCACCGAGAGCGTGAAGGGGCCGGCCGGAATCGCGGCGCCCGCTTCGGGCGAGGTGTGCGCGACGGTCGGTTCGGGCGGCAAAGCGGCCTTGTCGGCCGAGCCGAGCGCGACGCCGATGGCGATGAGGGACAGCATGAACGTGACTCCCAAGGCAATGACAGGAAGGCGCCGGCTGCCGGACCCCGGCGAGGCGCCGCTCTCCATCAAGGCCCTGCCATCCGCCCCGCCAAGCCCCGGATATTTGTCCCGAGAAATTTGGGGAGTCGCGCCGCCTGCCGTCCCCTCCCCGAAAAAGCGCCGCGCCGCCTCGCGGCTGCTCGACGCGCCGAGCTTGCGCCGCGCATCGCGCAGCCGCTCGTTGACGGCATGGACGGAGAGACCGAGCGTCGCGGCAATGGATTTGGCCTCATGGCCCTGCACAAGCAGCCGCAGCACCGCCTCCTCACGCTCGGTGATGCCGGTATTCTGACGCACGACAGCCTCCCCTTTCCGGCCACCTGCATACAAGCAAGGCGAGGGACGGAAAAGGCGGGTCCAGATTGGGTGGACCAAAAGGAAAACCGGACGCACCCCAACTCGACCAGCTCCGGACGCGCCCAGCGATGCTGCACATGCTAAATGGGGGCCGGCATTGCTGCCGACCCCCAACTGCGCCATCGCCTTCCAATCCGTTGCCGGACATCCGGCGGCTGGCATGGCGGCCTGTTCGGATCGTGAAACGACCTTCGCTCCGCCCGGACAGGTTCTTTCCGCAAGCGGACGGTCCCCTGTCCCGCTCCTCGTCCGGCCGAGCGGCCTGACGAGGCGTGATGGACGCGTGCCGCACCCGGCGCCAGCTCCATCGTTCGATGCGCTTGTCGGCCTAGACAGCCGGCGTCGCATCCTGCCTTCGGCGGTTCCGGGACAGCGCCAGGGCGCCGGTCCGTCGGTTCCTCGCCTGACGGCCGCGCATCGATTCCCTGTCTTTCGGCAGTGTTGCGATACGCCGCAAAACCCGGATCAACCACCTGATTTCTCAAGCTTTTCATCCTGTCTTGCAGGCCGATGGTCTCATGCTTCCCGAGTCGCGCAAAGCGCGATTCGATGGTGCGTGGCATCATGGGCGGACAAAATGGTGGATGAATGTGGATAAATGCGGGGACAAGTCCGCCGCGCGGGCTGCGGGACCCGCAAAAAAGGGGCAGTCCCGGTGGACTGCCCCTCATGCAGATGTGGTGCGCCCGATCAGGAGCGCGAATAGATCAATACGGGCCGTAATAAGTGGCCGGACCATATTTGGCGGCGGAGCGCAGATACGCTTCCACGGCCTTTTTCAGCAGACGCAGCATGATATCCTCCTTCGTCATGGGGGAGGCACCCCTTCCGAACTTCCATCGCCGAGATATGTTGCAGTGCAGCGATTTTCAACTGCAAAGCCGTTGCCCTGATTGCAGAAAGTGCAATCGTGGTCGGGTCAGGCGCCTGCCATCGCCAGGATCGTGCGATACTCCGCGTCCGTCACCGGCGCGACCGAGAGGCGCGACTGCCGGATCATCGCCATGCCCGCCAGTGCCGGCTCGGCCTTCATGGCCTTGAGCGACACCGGGCGGGGGAGCTTTTCCACCGGCGCGACCATCACGGCCATCCATTTGCCGCTCTCGTCCGTGCTGTCCGGCGCGGCCGTCCGCACGATCTCCATGATGCCCACGCATTCAAGGCCGATATTGCTGTGGTAGAAGAGCGCGCGGTCGCCCACCGCCATGGCCTTCATGTTGAGCTGGGCGGCATGGTTGCGCACGCCGTCCCACTCCGCCTTGCCCTGGCGCACGAGATCGTCCCAGGAGAAGCAGTCCGGTTCCGATTTCATCAGCCAGTGGCGCATCGCCGCTCGCTCCTCCGCTCGCATCTTCGATGTGTGCGGCCTTCCCACGGCGGCGCGCCGCGCGCAAGCCCGGCCTGCCCTTGCCGCGTGACAGGCGCGGTGCGAGCGCCTAGGTTTCGGGTAGAAACGTCCCATTTCCGCGAGTCCCGGCATGATCCGTTCCACTGCTCTCGACCGCATGCCCGTCCTCTCGCTCGCTGACCTCTCCGATGCCGATTTCGCCGATGCCATCGGCGGCAGCTTCCGCGCCTTCGGTTTCGCGCTGGTCAAGGATCACGGCATGGACGCAGGCCTCATCGCGCGCGGCTGGGATTTGGCCAAGGCCTTCTTCGCGCTGCCCGAGACGGCCAAGCGCGCCTATCTCGTCCCCGGCGGCGCCGGCCAGCGCGGCTACACCGCCTTCGGCACCGAAATCGCGAAGGGCGCCACGGAAAACGACCTCAAGGAATTCTGGCATATCGGCCGCGAGCTGCCCGCTGGCAGTCCGCTCGCCGCGCAAATGCCCTCCAATGTCTGGCCGCGCGAGATCGCGGGTTTCCGCGAGACCTTCTCCGCCTTGTTCTCCGCTTTCGATGCGACGGGCGCCCGCATCCTCGCGGGCGTCGCGCGGCATCTGGGCCTCGCGCCCGACTGGTTCGACGCGAAGATCGACGAGGGCAATTCGATCCTGCGCCTGCTCCATTATCCGCCGGTCTCCGCGCAGGCGCCGGGCATCCGCGCGGGCGCGCATGAGGACATCAATCTCATCACCCTGCTGCTCGGCGCCGAGGAAGGCGGGCTGGAGCTGCTCAGCCGCTCCGGCGCGTGGATCCCGGCGACGCCGCCGCCCGGCGCGCTCGTCATCAATGTGGGCGACATGCTCCAGCGCCTCACCAACCATGTGCTGCCCTCGACCAGTCACCGCGTCGTCAATCCGCCGCCCGAGCGCCGGCACATCGCGCGCTATTCCATGCCCTTCTTCCTGCATCTGGAGCCGCAGGTGATGATCGAGGCGCTGCCGCAGACCGTGACGGCGGACAATCCGCTGCGCGAGCCGCCCATCACCGCGCATGATTATCTGCACCAGCGCCTGCGCGAGATCGGCCTCATTCCATGACGGTCATCGCCGCGCGCCGCTATCGCGACGGCAAGGCCGTGGGCGACATCGATCTGGGGGCCGTGCCGCAGTCCTGGCCGCCGCCGGACAATGAGTTCGTCTGGATCGGCCTGTTCGAGCCGAGCACGCAGGAGCTGGACCGGGTGGCCGCCTGTTTCGGCCTGCATCCGCTTGCCGTGGAGGACGCCCATGCGCGCGGCCAGCTTCCCAAGGTCGAGCAATATGGCGACCAGCTCTTCCTGGTGCTGCGCACCGCGCATCTGGAGGCGGGCGGCATCGCCTACGGGCAGACCGCCTTCTTCCTCGGCAAGGGCTTCATCGTCACCGTCCGCCAGGGCTCGCAGCGCGCCCATGATGCCCTGCGCGCCCATCTGGAAGCGGCGCCCCAGACGCTGGCCCATGGTCCGGACTATGTGCTCCATTCCATCATGGATTTCATCGTCGATGGCTATTTCCCCATCGTCGAGCAACTCGAGGACGAGGCGCTCTCCATGGAGACGACCGCGAGCGACCGCTTCCTCGATCGCGAGGCGATCCTGCGCATCTTCGCCATGCGGCGCGAGGTGGTGCGCTTCCAGCGCGTGCTTGGCGTGATGGTCGACGTCGCCTCGCGCATGGCCAATGTAGAAATGGCCCATATCGACCGCAACATGCGGCCCTATTTCCGCGACGTCTACGATCATGTCCGCCGCGCCGAATATCGCCTGGGCGGCATGCGCGAGATCCTCACCTCGGTGGTGGAGACCAGCAATCTGCTCGAGATGCAGCGGCAGGGCGACACCAGCCGCCGCCTCGCCGCCTGGGCCGCCATCCTCGCCGTGCCGACCGCGCTCGCCGGCATTTATGGCATGAATTTCAGACATATGCCGGAGCTTGAGTGGCGCTATGGCTATGACATGGCGCTCGCCATCATGGCCCTCATCTGCGCCATCCTCTACTGGCGCTTCAGAAAGTCCGGCTGGCTGTAGGCGCTGTCCGCATTCAATCCCTGATGGCCCGCAAATGGCGGCTTTGCGCCCTTCGCGCAAAACCGCCATTTCATGTCGTCATCCCCTGAATGCAGACAGCGCGGGGCGCGTGCGCACGGAGGGCCTTCATCGCGAAGGCCCGCTCCCCATGCTTCAATATCCTCGAAGCCTGTCCTCAGGCCGCGAGCGCGCCGGCATCGTCATAAAGTTCCATCGCCACGTCCACGCGCATGTCGTCCTCACCCATATCCTCATAGACGATGCTCAGCGTCTCTTCGCCCCGCCCGGCGCTGTAGCGGTGCACGAAGTCGCCGGTCGGCCGGAAGCCGATCTTGCGCATGACGCGGCCCGAGGCCGGATTGTCGACGAAATGGCTGGCGCGCACGCCCTTGAGGCCGCTCGCGCGGGCGATGTGCATGACCGCGCGGCTCGCCTCGGTGGCGAAGCCCAGGCCCCAATAAGGCCGCGCGACCCAATAGCCCAGCTCCAGGCTGCCGTCCTCGCGCCGGCCGATGCCGCAGCCGCCGACCAGATGCGGCCGGCCCTTGGTGCGCTTCATCATCAGGAAGTTGGGGAGGCGTGGGTCCGCCTCGCGCGCGAGGAACCGCTCGGCGTCGCCCAGTTGATAGGGCCAGGGCGCGCTGGCGAGATTGCGCACGATGCCCTCGTCCGCCATCGCGGCGTGCAGCGCGGGCGCATCTTCCCTCCAGCCGGGCCGGAGCAGCAATCTTTGTGTACGGGCGAACATGTTTGTCTCCTTGGCCGTGCGCGGCCGTGCCGCGCTTTGGTGACGCTTTGACGACATCCGGCGCGGTCGTTGCGATTGCACGTGCCGCAATCGCGTCGAAGGTTGCCGGTTCCAGGGAGACAAGAAAAAAGGGAGGAGGGGCGACCCCTTCTCCCTTGGCTTCGTGGCGACTCGGATTGCTCCGGCCCGCCAAGGGATCGCCCCGCTGGACGATCCCTCATCGATCGTCCGTTATTCGGCTGCTTGCGCCATCATGTCCACGGAGACATATTTGCGGCCGAGCTTGCCGTCGTGGAACACGACGCGACCCTCGCCGAGGGCAAAGAGCGTGTGGTCCTTGCCGATGCCGACATTGCGGCCCGGGTAGAACTTCGTGCCGCGCTGGCGCACGAGAATATTGCCGCCGATCACCTGCTGACCGCCGAACTTCTTCACGCCAAGGCGCTTGGATTCAGAATCGCGACCGTTGCGCGACGAACCGCCAGCTTTCTTATGTGCCATGGTCTAAACTCCTCGAATCTCTACTGTCGGCTCAGGCTTCTGCAGCCTTGGGCGCGGCCTTCTTGGCGGGGGCCTTCTTGGCCGGCGTGGCTTCGGCGCCCTCGGCGGGCTCAGCAGCCTTGGCGGCCTTCTTGGGCGCGCTGCCGCCGATCGAGACGATCTTGAGGATCGTCAGGCTCTGGCGGTGGCCGTTGCGGCGGCGATAATTGTGCCGGCGGCGCTTCTTGAACACGATGACCTTCTCGCCGCGCGCCTGCGCCACGATTTCCGCCGAAACGGTGAGGCCCTTGGCATCCTTGATCTCGGCGCCGTCACCCGCGAGCAGGACATCGCCCAGCTCAACGGTGTCGCCGGCTTCGCCAGCCAGCTTCTCAACGGCGATATTGTCTCCGGCGGCGACGCGATACTGCTTGCCGCCCGTGCGCACGACTGCGAACATGGGCCTAAACTCTTTCGATCTTCAACTGCTTGGCGCAGGCGGCATGGCTCAGCCACAACGTCTGCCCGCGCGGGAAAGTGGCCCCTTAGTGGGGGCACGCGATTCTGTCAACGCCGCAAATCCGCCCGCGCGCGCGGCCACGCGCCTTCGCGCCGCGACGAACGGCGATATGGGAACCCGCCATTCATCCCGGCGTAATGCCGGAGACGGGACAATCAGCGCGACAAACGGGGCTCAAGACAATTCCTTTGAAGGGAGATCCAATGATGACGCTCAAGCATTTTTCCGCCGCCTTGCTGATTTTCGCGGTGGCCGCGCCCCCGGCTCTCGCCGCGACGACGCTCAGCGCCAAGGAGAAGGAGCGTGTGGCGCGCGCCGCCCCGCGCGACCGGACGGACCTGCGCGCCTGCCTCATCGAGCGAAAGAAGGGGCAGAAGAAGGGCACGGTGATCGGCGCGGCGGGCGGCGGTGGCGGCACGGCGGTGGTCGGCGGCAATCTCGGCGAATCGCTGCTCGGCGCCGGCATCGGCGCGCTGGCGGGCAACCAGATCGGCAAGGAAGCGGCCACCAGCAAGCGCTGCCGCGCCATATTGGAACGCAATCGCTGATATGTCGCTGATATAACACGCGCGACGGACTGTTGAAGCAGCGGCGCGTCATGACTAAATGCATGCCATCATGATGAGACGCGCCGCTGCCTTTCTCGCATTGTTCGCCCTGGGGGCCGTGGAGGCGCATGCGCAGACGCGCAGCTATCCCTCGCTGGCGAAGCGGCCCGTTGAGAATAGCGACCGCCTCCAGGAGCCGGCGCCCGCGACGGTGGAGCCCGCCATGCCTGATGCCTCGCTCGTCCAGACCGTGATTTCGCTCGCGGAGAAGGCCGATGCCGCCGATGCCGCCTTCCGCAACCAGATCGGCCTGGGCCGCAGCAGCATCACGGCCGCCATCGGCGCCGCGCCGATGAGCGAGCCCTGGGTGGAAGCGCAGATGGTCATCAGCGCCGCCGATGCGGCGCGCTATGAGAGCATTGCCTCGCTTGCCGTGCTCGATACGCTGCACGTCGCCCGGCAGGATAGTGACGACAGCGGCCGGGTGGCGGCAGACATGGCGGCGATCAATCCCGCCCGCGCCCGCGTGCTCGCCATGGTGGATACGCAGAACGATGCGCTCGACGCGCTGCGCAAGGACCTCAAGGCGCCCTGAGCTGCGCGGCGAGCGCCGCCGCATGATCCTGCGCTTCATGCACATAGCCGGTGACGCCGCGCTGCATTTCCGCGACTGCCTGGTCCGAGAGTTCGCGCATGAACTTCGCCGGCCGGCCCGACCAGAGCTGGCGCGCGGGGAGTCGCTTGCCCGGCGTCAGCATCGCGCCCGCCGCCAGCATCGCGTCACCCTCGATCACGCAGCCGTCCATCACGATCGATCCCATGCCGACGAAGGCGCGATCCAGCAGCGTGCAGCCATGGATCAGAGCCATATGGCCGATCAGCACGTCCTCGCCGATGATCGCGGGATGGCCCCCGTCGCCATAATCGGTCTCGACATGGATGATGCTGCCGTCCTGCACATTGGTCCGCGCGCCGATGCGGATCGCGTTGATGTCCGCGCGCACCACGCAATTGTACCAGATGCTCGCCTGCGGGCCGATCTCGACATCGCCGATGATGACTGCGCCCGGCGCGATGAAGGCGCTGTCGTGGATCTTCGGGCTCTTGCCGTTCATCGGCAAAATGAGGGGGCTGGTCATGCGGCGATCGCTCCTTCCCGCCGGCGCCAGTCCGCGCGCGCCATGGCATAGATCTTGGTCGGGTTGTCCTGTGGCGGATAGGCCGGGTCGTCATAGTCGAGATCCGCGCAGCGCTGCATGCCGAGCTTTTCCATGAGCCGCCAGGAGGCTTCGTTGCCCTCGCTGGTCTGGCCGTAGACGGTCTCCAGCCCCGTGGCGCCAAAGGCGAAGCCGAGCACGGCCCGCGCCGCCTCCTGCGCATAGCCCTGGCCCCAATGGTCGGCCCTCATGATCCAGCCGATCTGCACCGCGCCTCGCAACGGTGCCGGCGCCGCCGCGCTTTCGATATGGCCGATGCCGCAGGTGCCGATGAAGCGCCCGTCGTCGCGCCCCGCCACGATCATGAAGGAAAAGCCGTGCTCGGCCCGGCACCGCGCCGCCGTCTCCAGCTTGCCCGCTATCTCCTCCGCCGTGATCGGCCCGCCCAGGCGCGCCATCACCTGCGGCGTGTTGAGATGGGTCATCCACTGCGCGGCATCGCCGTCCTCTTCCGTCCGCAGCACCAGCCGCGCGGTCTTGAGGATGATCTCAGCCATTCAGCAGCCGCGCCGCATGCAGCGCGTGATAGGTAAGGACGCCGGTGCAGCCCGCGCGCTTGAAGCTCATCAGCGTCTCCAGCACCAGCGCGTCGCGGTCCCCCGCGCCGGCTGCCGCGGCCGCCTCGATCATCGCATATTCGCCGCTCACCTGATAGGCGAAGACGGGCACGTCGAATGCGTCCTTCACCCGCGCGACCACGTCCAGATAGGGGAGGCCGGGCTTCACCATCACGCTGTCCGCGCCCTCGGATATGTCCAGCGCGACCTCGCGCAGGGCCTCGGCGCCATTGGCCGGGTCCATCTGATAGCTCTTCTTGTCGCCCTTCAGCAGCCCGCGCGAGCCGACTGCATCACGGAAGGGGCCATAGAAGGCCGAGGCATATTTGGCGGCATAGGCCATGAGCTGCACATTGGCATGGCCCTCGGCGTCCAGAGCCGCACGGATCGCGCCGATGCGCCCGTCCATCATATCGCGGGGCGCGACGATGTCCGCGCCCGCCGCCGCCTGGTTGAGCGACTGGCC
>CBIMKI010000111.1:0-9330 GCA_966244395.1 uncultured Sphingobium sp.
GCCCTCGTCGCGCTCTTCTACCGCTGGTTCGCGCGCCGCTGGAAGGAACCGGACGAGCTGAGCAAGATGGTGATCGGCTCGCTCTTCTCGATCCTGGGCATGCTGAGCCTGTTCATGGCCGCTTCCACGGCCGGGGCTGACGGCAAGATCGGCCTGTTCTGGCCGGTCGTGTTCCATGTGCTCAATTCCATCGGCTTTGCTCATATGCTGCCGGTGAGCCTCGCGCTCTTCGCCCGGCTGGCGCCGCAGCAGGTGAACGCGACGGTGATCGGCCTCTATTATCTCGCCTTCTTCGCGGGCAATGCGCTGGTGGGGAAGATCGGCGGCTTCTACGAGACGATGGCGACGCCGACCTTCTGGCTGATGCACGCGGGCTTCGCGGCGGTCTCGGGCGCGATCTTCCTGCTCTTCAAGCTGTTCCTGGCCCGGCGCCTCATGCACGCGCCGTTGCCCATCGACGCCTGATCCGGCGCCGGCATCCAAAAGCCCGATTGCAAGGGAAAGGTGGAAGCCGGAACGACCCGCAGCGAATTCGTTGTGGCTGCTTCCGTCAGGACCTGACCAGGTTGGCGAAGACTACGTCCGCCCGACTTCCGAGGCGGCATATGGCGGGGCAGCGGGCGAAATGCAAGCGGGGGCGGGCCCCAATCCAGCCCCGTTCCCCCCGATTAGCCGCTGAGCTTGTGGGTTGGGCAGAGCCCTCCCCCTAAATCCCCTGCATGTTCCGGCTCTCCGCCGGGATATGCACGGTGATCTCGCCCAGCGGATCGGTGAGCGTGATCTGGCAGGCCAGGCGGCTGTGGCGCGTGGTGGCGGCGGCAAGGTCGAGCATGTCTTCCTCATCCTCGCTGGCGCGCGGCAGCCGGGCGAAATCGGTCTTGTCCAGGATCACATGGCAGGTGGAGCAGGCCATCTGTCCCTCGCAGGTGCCCTCCAGCGGCTGGCCGGCGGCCTGCGCGACATCGAGCAGATTGTCGCCGTCGCGGGCCTCCACCAGTTGGACCTGCTCGCCGTCATGGCTGACGAAGCGCACTAAAATCATGCCGCTGCCTTCTGCTGTTGCGCCGCCTCGTTGATCGCGGCGGCCGCCTGCTCGATCTCTTCGACCCGCGTATAGCGCCCGAAACCGATTCGCAGCGAAGATCGCGCCTCACTGTCCGAAAGACCGATGGCGCGCAGCACATGGCTGGGGCGCCCGCTGCCGCTGGCGCAGGCCGAACCAAGCGAGATGGCGACCGTCCGCAGCGCGGAGAGCAGCCGGGCGGCATCCAGTCCCTCCGTGCGGATATTGAGATTGCCGCGATAGCGCGACTCGACCGAGCCGTTGATCGTCCACCCCGCGAACAGCGCCACGGCGCGATCCCAAAGTGCGCTCACATGCGCCATGTCCCGCGCGCTCTGCCGCTGGGCGAGATCGGCGGCGGCGCCGAAGCCCGCGCAGAGCATGGGCGAGAGCGTACCCGGGCGCAGGCCCTGCTCCTGCCCGCCGCCCTGCATGAGCGGCGGCAGGTCCAGCCCGTCGCGCAGCCACAGTGCGCCGATGCCCTTGGGCCCGTGAATCTTGTGCGCGGAGACGGCGATCATGTCGCTCGTGGGGCTCTCCAGCCGGCCGAAGCCCTGCACCGCGTCGCACAGCACCGGCACGCCGCTTTCCCGCGCGATGGCGACAAGGGCGTCGAGCGGCTGGACGACGCCGATCTCGTTGTTGACCTGCATGACCGCCAGCAAAGCGGCGCGCTCGTCGATGGCGGCCGCCGCAATCTCCAGGTCGACGAGGCCGTCCGCGCCGACGGGAATGACCACCGGCTCCATGCCCTCATGGCGCGTCGCCATCACCGTATCGAGCACGGCGGCATGCTCGGTGGCGAGCGTGACGACACGGCGGCGATGCCCCGGCGCGGCCCGCGCGGCGCCGAAAATCGCCATGTTGAGCGCCTCGGTCGCGCCGGAGGTGAAGATAAGCCGACCGTCCGTGCGGCCCAGCGCCGCCATCACCCGGTCACGCGCCAGCTCGACATCGGCCGCCGCGATCCGGCCGAAGCGATGGGCGCTGTTGGGGTTGCCGTAATGCGCCATGGCCTTGGTCATGGCCGCTTCGGATTCCGGCGCGAGCGCCGTGGTCGCCTGATAGTCCAGATAAATCATGTGCTGAGGCTGGAATATAGGGTCTGCCACTGCGCAAGAAAGGCCTGAATGTCCGCCGCGCGCGTTGAGTGCCCCAGACTGACACGGATCACTTCCCCGGCGGACGCGGCATCCCAGCCCATCGCGGTCAACACGCCGCTTGCCTTCAATGTGCCGGAGGAGCAGGCACTGCCGGCCGAGACGGCGATGCCGGCCATGTCGAAGCGGATGAGCTGGGCCTGCGCGCTCATGCCGGGCATGCGGTAGCTGCCTATGACAGGCAGGCGCGGCGACTCGGCGGCGACTACTGCCCCGCCGGCAGCGACAATGGCCGCATCCAGATCGGCCCGCCAGCGCGCGGCGTCCGCCAGCCAGTCGCGCGGCGCCTCCAGCGCGGCGGCGAAGCCCAGCGCGAGCGGCATCGCCTCAGTCCCCGCCCGATAGCCCTGCTCCTGCCCGCCGCCGGGCGCAATGAGGGCCAGATCGCGCAGCAGCAGGGCGCCGATGCCGACCGGGCCGCCCAGCTTGTGCGCGCTGACGACGATCATGTCCGCCGCGCGCGGCAGAGGCAGTTTGCCGGCGCCCTGGCTGCAATCGGCGAGCAGCAGGCCGCCCATGGCGTGAATGCGCGCGGCGAGATCGTCCAGCGGCTGCACCACGCCGGTCTCGCTGTTGACCTGCTGGATCGCGACCAGCGCGCCCGGCGCAAGCGCATCCGGCAGCATGACGAGCCCGGCCGCATCGACGGGAAGCCGCGCATCGGCGGGCACATGGCGCAGGACGGCGTCATGCTCGGTCGCGCCGGCCAGCACCGCCGGCGCCTTGCACCGCAGCAGCGCGATCGCCAGCGCCTCGCTGGCGCCGGAGGTGAGGATCACGCTGCCGTCCCAGCCCAGTGCCGCCTTGATCCGGCTCCGTGCCTCCTCGAGCAAGGCCTTGGCCGCGCGGCCCTGTGCGTGGGGCGAGGAAGGATTGGCCCATTGATTGAAGCCGCGCTCCATGGCGGCGCGGGCAGCCGGCAGCAGCGGCGTCGTCGCCGCATGGTCGAGATAGATGCGCCCGTTCACGGCCCGCCTGTGCGCAAGGCCCGGCCCGGGGTCAAGGCTACCTCACACGGCCGGGGACTTCCATCGTTGCGAAAATGCGCCGCTTCTCTATATATCGCGCAACCCGCAGCGGCAGCCTCTGTCCTGCGTTTCATCCGTCCTTCTTTATCAGGTGCCATGCCCGAAGTCATTTTTCCCGGTCCCGAGGGGCGTCTTGAGGGACGCTTCAGCCCGCCGCCCCGCCCGCGCGCGCCCGTCGCGCTGATCCTTCACCCCCATCCGCAGGGCGGGGGCACGATGAACGACCGCATCACCCAGGCGCTCTACAAGACCTTCGTGCGGCGCGGCTTTGCGACGCTGCGCTTCAATTTCCGGGGCGTCGGCCGCTCGCAGGGCACGTTCGACAACGGCATCGGCGAGCTTTCGGACGCCGCCGCCGCGCTCGACTGGGTGCAGAGCTTCCATCCCGAGGCGCAGACCACCTGGATCGCGGGCTTCTCCTTCGGCGCGTGGATCGCCATGCAGCTGCTGATGCGCCGGCCCGAGGTGCGCGGCTTCATCTCGGTCGCGCCGCCGGCGAACATGTATGATTTCTCCTTCCTCGCCCCCTGTCCCGCCTCCGGCATCATCGTGCAGGGTATCAATGACGAGGTGGTCTCGGCGCCCTCCGTGCAGAAGCTGGTCGACAAGCTGCGCACGCAAAAGGGCATCACCATCCATCATGACGAGATCCGCAACGCCAATCACTTCTTCGAGCACGAACTCGACCAGCTGATGATGAGCGTCGACAATTATCTCGACATGCGCCTGGCGCCGGATTCTCCGATCCGCTGACGGTATCGGGCCGCCGATGATCCTCGTCACCGGCACGATCCGCCTGCCCGCCGACAGGCTGGACGATGCCCGGCCGGTCATGGCGTGGATGATCGAGGCCAGCCGCGCCGAAGACGGATGCCTGGCCTACAGCTACGCGCAGGATGTGCTCGACCCCGGCCTCATCCGCGTGAACGAAGCCTGGCGCGACCTCGCCGCGCTGGAACGGCACTTCGAGACGGACCACATCAGGGCCTGGCGCGCCGCCTGGCCCACGCTCGGTATCACCGACCGGCGGCTGGAGCGGCACGAAGTGAGCGCCAGCCACGCCACCTGAGCAGGCTCGGCGCATCATTGCCTCGTCATGCGAGGCTGGCGCAGCCGGCCGAAGCAATCCAGGGGCGGCATAAGACCCGCCTGGATTGCCGCGCGACTATGTCGCTCGCAATGATGACGCAGCGCGGCCGTGGCGTGACCTTTCCATGGCATGTGTCCCCGCCATCACGCCAAGTGCTTCAACCGGAAACGCTCAGCTCTAGCCTCCGGCCCCGCCCGCTTCCCTGAGCGCCCGCGCCGCCCCGTGCGAGCGCAGCGCCACGATGACGCCGGACGCGGCGACGATGCCCATGCCCAGCATGCCGAGCGCATCGGGCATGTGGTCGAACACCAGCCAGCCCAGCAGCAGTGCCCAGAGCAGCTGGAGATAGTTCATCGGCGCCAGCAGCGATGCGGGCGCATGACGGAAGGCGGCGGTCAGAAGGAAATGGCCGATACCGCCAAAAAGGCCCAGCCCGGCAAGCAAAGCGGCCTGCAAAAGCGTCGGCATCTGCGCGGGCCAGAAGAGCGGCGCGGCCGATCCGAAGACGATGGAGCCGGTCAGCGCCGAATAGAAGAGCAGCGCCTCGGTCTGCTCCGTGGCCGCGAGCACGCGCGAGAGCAATTGGTAGGACGCGATGGCGAACACCGAGGCCAGCGCGAACAGGATACCCATCGGCGCAAGGCCGCTCCCCGGGCGGGCGATCAGCAGCACGCCGACAAAGCCCATGAACGCCGCGATCCAGCCCGTGCGGCCGATCCGCTCGCCGAGCAGCGGCCCGGCCGCCAGCACGATGAACATGGGCGCAAGGAACATGATGGCCGTGGCTTCGGCGACAGGCATGCGCTGGAGCGCCAGCGCGATGAACAGCGATCCGCAGGCAAGGCAGGCCGCGCGCAGCCAGACGAGGCCCGTCCGCCGCGTCGTCACCACCGGCCGCACGCCCGCGCGCGCGACGAAGGCCAGCATCAGCACCAGATTGCCGATATAGCGCGCCGCCATCACCAGCGGCGGCGCAAAGCTCGCCGTCAGATATTTGGTCGACGTGTCCATGCAGGCGAAGAGCAGCACGGCGAGATTGAACAGCAGCACTGCCTTGAGCGGATGATGATGCGGCGCCGTCACGAGCACATCTCGGCCCCCGCCCCGTCCGGCGCGCGCCATCCGGCGACGCCCGCACTATCGCCGGCCCATGCCTTCATGTCTGCGCGCCCAGCGCCTCGACCATTTCGGCAAGCTCCAGCCAGCGCTCCTCGGCCGCATCCTTCTCCGTGCGGGCCTTTTCGATGGCGGCGCTCAGTTCGGCGAAGCGCGCCGGGTTCTTCGCATAGAGATCGGGGTCGGACAGCGCAGCCTCGTCGCGTGCGATGGCCGCCTCGATTTCCTCGATTCGCTTCGGCAGCAGATCATAATCGCGCTGGTCCTTGTAGCTGAGCTTCGCGGCCTTGGGCGGTGGCGGCGCGGCGGGCGAATCGGCCTTGGGCGCGGCCTTCTTCGGCGCCGCATTGGGCTGGCGGCGCTTGGCCTCCCAGTCCGCATAGCCGCCCACGATCACGTCCACCCGGCCCGATCCGTCGAGGCCGAGCGTCACGGTGACGGTGCGGTCGAGGAAATCGCGGTCGTGGCTGACGATCAGGACCGTGCCCTCATAATCGGCGATCACTTCCTGGAGCAGGTCGAGCGTTTCGAGGTCCAGATCGTTGGTCGGCTCGTCCAGCACCAGCAGGTTCGATTCGCGCGCGAACTCCCGCGCCAGCAGCAGGCGCGAGCGCTCGCCGCCCGAAAGCGTGCCGATCCGCGCCTCGGCGATGCTGGGATCGAACAGGAATTCCTTCAAATAGCCGTGGACATGCTTCTTGATGCCCCGCACCTCGATCCAGTCGCCACCCTCGGCCAGCACCTCGCGCACGCGCTTTTCGGGCGCCATCAGGCTGCGCTGCTGGTCGATGACGATGCCGTCCAGCGTCCTGGCGCGCGTCACCGTGCCGCTGTCGGGCTCCAGCTCGCCGGTGAGGAGCTTCAGGAGCGTGGTCTTGCCCGCGCCATTGCCGCCGACAATGCCGATGCGGTCGCCGCGCTGGATGCGCAGCGTGAAGTCCTTGATGATCGTGCGCCCGTCGAAGCTCTTGGTGACATGTTCGGCGGTGATGACGCTCCTGGTCTTGCTGTCGTCCGCCCCGACGGCGAGCTTGGCGCCGCCCTGCGGGCCGATCATGGCCGCGCGCTGCGCCCGCATTTCCCAGAGCTTGGCGAGGCGGCCCTGGTTGCGCTTGCGCCGGGCGGTGACGCCGCGCTCCAGCCAGTGCGCCTCGATCTTGAGCTTGGCATCGAGCTTGTCGGCCGCGCGCGCCTCCTCGGCATAGACCTTTTCCATCCACGCCTCGAAGCCGCCGAAGCCCACTTCGTTGCGGCGCAGATTGCCCCGGTCGAGCCAGAGCGTGGACCTGGTGAGGCGCGTCAGGAAAGTGCGATCATGGCTGATGACGATGAAGGCACCGTTGAAGCGGCTGAGCCAGTCCTCCAGCCAGTCGATGGCGGCGATGTCGAGATGATTGGTCGGCTCGTCCAGCAGCAGGATGTCCGGCTCGCTCGCCAGCGCGCGGCAGATCGCGGCGCGGCGCCGCTCGCCGCCCGATGCCGTCGCCGCCTCGCGCCCCAGGTCGATGCCGAGCTGGTCGGCGATCGCCTCCACTTCATGCGCCGGCGGCGCGCCCTCGCCGCTCGTCGCGAAATCGTGAAGCGTCGCGAAGGCCGAGACGTCCGGGTCCTGCTCCAGCATCACCACATGCGTGCCGGGCACGATGGAGCGCTTGCCCTCGTCGGGCTCGATGCTGCCGCCGATCAGCTTGAGCAAGGTGGTCTTGCCCGCGCCGTTGCGGCCGATCAGCGCCAGCCGGTCGCGCTCGCCGATATGGAGATTGAGTCCCCGGAACAGCCAGCCGCTGCCCTGGATGAGACCGAGATTTTCGTAGGAAAGAAGAGGCGCCGCCATGCGGAGCGCTAAAACAGATGGGCTGGTCCGGGGCAAGAGCGCGCAAGATGAACGGAAGGGAACCGCGAGGGTCAGCGCCCGTTCAGCCGCCAGGCCGCAATGGCGCGGCATGGCCCGTTTTTCAAAGGAAGGAAGCCCCTCATGTTCCGATCGACGCCGATTCTCGCGGCCCTCCTGTTGACGGTTCCCGCCATGCCCGCCATGGCCCAGCCCGCTTCCCCGGCCGCCGCCCAGCCCGGCAAGCGCATGATGGCGCAGCGCGGCCCCATGGTTTCCCTCTCCGTCACCGAATCGGTGGATGCCGCGCCCGACATCGCGACCCTCTCGACCGGCGTGGAGACGCGCGCACCCACGGCCAAGGCGGCAATGACGCAGAACGCCGCCAGGGTCGACACGCTGATCGCCGCGCTGGTGAAGGCCGGGATCGAGCGCAAGGACATCCAGACCAGCGGCATCAACCTCAATCCGCAATATGATTATTCCAACCGGACCGAAGGCGAAGGCCCGCGGTTCCTGGGCTATCAGGCCAACAACAATCTGAACGTGACCATCCGCAGGATCGACAAGGCAGGCGAGCTGATCGACGCCATGGTCGCGGCGGGCGCCACCAACATCAACGGCCCCAGCTTCAGCATCGCCGACACCGAGCCGCTGCTGAACCAGGCGCGCACCAAGGCCATCGGCACCGCACAGGCCCGCGCGAATCTCTATGCGCAGGCCACCGGATATCGCTCGGCCCGCCTCGTCGCGATCGACGAGACCGGCGGCGCGCAGCTCAGGCCGCCCATGCCCTATGTCCGCAGCGCAGCCGTGGCGCAGGATGCGGCGACCAAGATCGAGCCGGGGCAGCTTTCCACTTCGATCACGCTGAATTTCCGCTATATGCTGGAACGCTAAGGCATCCCGCGCTCGGCCAAAAGCGCCTGGCGAATCGGAAGATGCGGAAAACAAAGAACAAACCGGGCATGATCCGCTTCAATCCAGGCGGATCATGTTCTAGACGAGAGGAATGCGAGGCATTCAGCGGCTGTTCAATGCACAATGATTATACATCCCCCATGACCCGATCCCGTTTTCTCGCCTCCCTTTCCGCGTTCGCCGCGTTGGGGCTGGTCGCGTCCGGCCTCCAGGCCCAGCGGCCCCAGCGCAGCGCCGAGCAGGACGCGGCGCGCGAGAACATGCTGGACCGCAAGGTCATGCCTTTCTCCATCATCAAGCGCCGCACCGAGCAGGCCATGGCCAATGAGGCCGATTATGTCGGTGTGGGCACCTCCCCGCGCGAAGGGGCCTATCGCATGCAGTTCATGCGCAAGGACGGCCGCGTGATCTGGGTTGATGTGGACGGCAAGACCGGCGACATCATTGCCCGAACCAAATGATCGCGGCGCCCCGGCGCGCCGCCGCCACCGGAGACAGATGACATGCGCCTGCTGATCGTCGAGGACGAACCCACTCTTGGCCGCCAGCTCAAATCGACGCTGGAGGGCGCGGGCTATGCCGTGGACCTGGCGACGGACGGCGAGGACGGCCATTTTCTCGGCAGCACGGAGAGTTACGACGCTGTCGTGCTGGATCTGGGCCTGCCCGAGATCGACGGCCTCACTGTGCTCGACCGCTGGCGCAAGGAAGGCCGCGCCCATCCGGTGCTGGTGCTGACGGCGCGCGACAGCTGGTCGGACAAGGTGGCGGGCCTGGATGCGGGCGCCGACGATTATCTCGCCAAGCCCTTCCAGAGCGAGGAATTGATCGCCCGCCTGCGCGCGCTCATCCGCCGTTCCTCGGGTAATGCCTCGTCCGAGCTGGTTGCCGGCGACGTGCGGCTCGACACGCGCTCGGGCAAGGTCACGCTCAACGGCGAGCCGGTGAAGCTCACTGCGCAGGAATATAAGCTGCTCGCCTATCTCATGCACCACAAGGGCAAGGTGGTGAGCCGCACCGAGCTGATCGAACATATTTACGACCAGGATTTCGACCGCGATTCCAACACGATCGAGGTCTTCGTGACGCGCATCCGCAAGAAGCTGGGCGCGGACGTCATC
>CBIMKI010000112.1:0-9326 GCA_966244395.1 uncultured Sphingobium sp.
ATCGAAATGCGCCACCAGCCCTTCGTGCTGTGGATCAAGGATCTGTCCGCGCCCGACCCGGCGCACATCCTCAACCTGTTCGGCTTGCTCGATTTCACGCCGCCCAGCTTCCTCGGCATCGGCGTGCTGGCCATCCTGCTCGGCATCACCATGTGGTTGCAGTTCAAGCTCAATCCGGCGCCCATGGACGACATGCAGAAGCAGATCTTCGCGATCATGCCCTGGATGATGATGTTCGTCATGGCGCCCTTCGCGGCGGGGCTGCTCATCTACTGGTGCACGTCCAACCTGCTCACCATCGCGCAGCAATGGTGGCTCTACCGCCAGCACCCGGCCCTCAGGGAGACGGCGGCGGCAAAGTGAGCGGGACAACGAACGGGTCTGGCGCAGTGCCTGGCGGACACCGTGACCGAACGGCGGATTGAATGGACAAGGACGAACAGGCAGCGGCGATCGAGGACGCCCGGCGGATCTTCGCCGGGCCGATCCGGTTCCTGCTCTCCGCGCCGCAGCTCAAGTTCCTGCCGCCGCCGGCCGCGCCGGAAGTGGCCTTTGCGGGGCGCTCCAATGTGGGCAAATCCTCGCTCATCAACGCGCTGTGCGGCCGCAACAGCCTCGCGCGCACGTCCAATACGCCCGGGCGCACACAGGAGCTGAATTTCTTCGACGTGGCCGGCGCGGCCAATCTGCCGGAAGACGCCGCCCCGCTGTTCCGCTTCGTCGACATGCCGGGCTATGGCTATGCCAAGGCGCCCAAGGACATGGTCCGCGCCTGGCGCCATCTCATCAACGATTATCTGCGCGGGCGCGCGGTGCTCAAGCGCGTGCTGGTGCTGATCGACAGCCGCCACGGCCTCAAGGATGTCGACACCGACCTGCTCGACATGTTGGACGAGGCCGCCGTCTCCTACCGCATCGTGCTGACCAAGGCGGACAAGGTGAAGGCGAGCGAGCTGGCCGCCGTCGCGGAGAAGACCGCCGCCGTCATCCGCAAGCGCCCCGCCGCCCATCCCGAGATCATCGCCACGTCGAGCGAGAAAGGCATGGGCATCCCCGGGCTGCGCGCCGCCGTCATCGAGGCGATCGCGAGCTGAGGCGATAGCGTGGCCGGTTGCAGGCGGCGGCATTTCATGGCTTCCTCCCCGCGCATCAGGGGAGGATCGCCGCCATGACACGAATCACCTTCGCCATCGCCTTGTCGACCGCCGTGTTCGTGGTGCTGGGCGGCTGCAACAGGGCGGACGCGCCGGCCGACCCGAGGGCGGAGATCGAGGCGATCGGTGCCGTCCAGGCGCAGATGCAGGCCGCCTATCGGGCCAGGGATGCGGCCGCGCTCGCCGCGCTCTATACCGAGGATGCGACGCTCTATCTGCCCGGCGCGGCGCGACCGCGCGTGGGGCGGGCGGCCATCGCCGAGGGCGCGACGCAGGATTTCCAGGACCCGGCCTTCCACCTCACCATGACCACCGGGAAAGTGGGCGCCTTCACGCCGGGCCATGCCGGCTACGCCAAGGGCAGCTTCACGGTGCGCTATACCGACCCGCAGACCAAGGCGGCCAGCGGCCATTCGGGCTATTTCCTCACAATGTTCGTCAAGGATGCCGATGGGGAGTGGCGGATCAGCGAGGATATGACGACGCCCGCGAGCTGAGCCGCGCTCTGGCCTTGGCAGCCGCGCTGCATTAGGGTTTCCGGTACCGCCGCAAACGTCATTGCGAGCGAGCGACGAAGTCGCGCGGCAATCCAGTCCGGTTCTGCGACACGTCCGGATTGCTTCGCCCGGCTACGCCGGCCTCGCAATGACGGGCGAGGATCACATCAGGAAACAGACTCGCGACGGCGGAGGCACCCCATGCTCAGGATCATCATCGGCAACAAGGTCTATTCAAGCTGGTCGCTGCGCGGCTGGCTGGCCGTGAAGCAGTCCGGCCTTCCTCATGAGGAAGTGGTCGTCCCGCTCTATGACGAAGCGTGGGAGACGCGCAGGCGCGAGCCCGATCTCGCCCCTTCGGCCGGCAAGGTGCCGACCCTGTGGGACGGCGCGACGCCGGTGTGGGAGAGCCTCGCCATCATCGACTATCTCGACGCCAGGACCGGCGCCGCGCGCTTCTGGCCGCGCGATCCGGCGGCGATGGCGCTGGCGCGCGCCATGGCGGCGGAAATGCACGCGGGCTACATGCCGCTGCGGCGCGGACATTGCATGAACCTGCGGCTCCAGCTCGGCGCCAACGAGCCGAGCCCGGAAGTGCGCGGCGACATCGACCGGATCATGCATCTCTGGGCCGAGGCGCGCACGCGCTTCGGCACGCGAGGCGACTTCCTGTTCGGCGATTTCGGCGCGGCGGACATCATGTTCGCGCCGGTCGTGACGCGCTTCCAGAGCTATGGCTTGCCGGTGACGCCGCTCGGACGCCGCTACATGGACGCCGTGCTTGCCCATCCCTTCATGGTCGAGTGGCTCGTGGCCGCGCGCGCCGAGCCCTGGGTCATCAGTCAGTTCGAACCCGCGTCCGCCGACTGAATTCAGAAGGGCGAGCCGTCGCGGCGCAGGAAGCCCTTGTCGGTGAAGATCATATCGATGTCCGAATAGCCGCCGGCCGTCCTGGTGCCGGCGGAGAGGCAGACGAAGCTGCAATCCTCATCCGAGCGATTGACGAGATGATGCCCGTTGCGCACGCCCGCCGCCCAGGCCGCCATATCGCCCGCCCGCAGCACCGTTTCGCCCGCATCCTCGATCAGCACGGCCTCGCCTGCAAGCATGACGAGAAACTCGTCCTCCGTATCGTGCCAGTGCCGCTGCGACGACCATGCGCCGGGCTTCAGTGCCACATGGGTCGCGCCGAGCCGGGCGAGGCCTGCCGCCGGGCCGATGCGCTTCTTCCAGCGCCCCTGCACGGCCTCGTCATGCGGCGGCGGATAGCCGGTCGCGTTATTGGCGGTGAGCGCATCGAGATCGATCTTGGGCATATCGGCGCCTCCTTCCTGCTGGGCGACATATCAACTGACGCAGCGCGCGCCGCGGCGCAATGCCCTCCCGCCCGCAGGGCATCCGGCGCGCGCGGGGTGTTTCCATCGGGCCTGAAAATGCTCTAACGCGGCGCGATGACCGATATGCCCGCTCTCACCGATCCGGCCGCGCTTGCCGAGGCCCTGATCGCCTGCCCCTCCATAACGCCGGCGACGGGCGCGGTGTTCGATGTGCTGGAGGCCATGCTGGTGCCGCTCGGCTTTGCCGTGGAGCGCTTCCTGGACGGCGAAGGCGAGAATGCGCCGGTGGAAAATCTCCTGGCGGTGCGCGGGACCGGCGCGGGTCCCCATCTCGCCTTTGCCGGCCATCTCGACGTAGTGCCGCCCGGCGCGGGCTGGACCGGCGACGCCTTCACGCCCCGGCGTCATGGCGGCCTGCTCTACGGGCGCGGCGCGGTGGACATGAAGGGGAGCATCGCCTGCTTTGTCGCCGCGCTCGCCCGCGCGCAGAGCGTGCCCGGCACCGTCAGCCTGCTCATCACGGGCGACGAGGAAGGCGATGCCGAGCATGGCACGCGCGCGCTCATGGCGCATATGGCCGCCCGGGGCGTGCGGCCGGACCTGTGCATCGTCGGCGAGCCGACCAGCGTCCATCGTCTCGGCGACACGATCAAGATCGGCCGACGCGGCTCGGTCAACATGTGGATCAGCGTGGACGGCATTCAGGGCCATGTCGCTTATCCCCACCTCGCGCGGAACCCGATCTCGCCCCTGGTGCGCATCCTGGCGGCCATCGAAGCCATCGAGCTGGATCAGGGGACGGACTGGTTCCAGCCCAGCAACATCGAGATCACGGACCTTCATGTGGGCAATCCCGCGACCAATGTGATCCCGTCCAAGGCCAGTGCGCGCCTCTCCATCCGCTTCAACGATCTCCACACCGGGCCTGTTCTCATCGAGCGCATCCGCGCCATCGTGGAGGGAGAGGGGGGACGGCTGGAGGCCAAGGTCAGCGGCGAGGCCTTCCTCACCCGGCCGGGCGCGCTGTCCGCGCTGGTCAGCGACGCGATCCAGGCCGAAACGGGCCTGGCGCCGGAGCTTTCCACCAGCGGCGGCACCTCCGACGCGCGCTTCCTCTGCGCGCTCTGCCCGGTTGTGGAATTCGGCCTGGTGAACGCGACCATGCACAAGCTGGACGAGGCGGTCGCGATCGCGGACCTGGAACAGCTCGCCGCGATCTATGGCCGCATCCTGGAACAGGCGGCAACCAGCTCTTAACGCGAATATTATATGAGCGGCCCGAAAGAGAAAAGGTCGCATCGATGCAACCCTATGATGTCACCGCAGACACCGCGCGCCAGCTGCTCACCATCACGCTCCGCGGCTTCTGGGACATGCCGACGTTCGAGGCTTTCAGAGCGGAGTTCGAGAAGGCGCTGCGCACGCTGCACCATGCCGGCGGCTGCGAGGTCGCGCTCGTCGACGGCAGCGAATTCGCCGTCCAGTCGCAGGAGGTGCTCGAGGGTTTCGAGCAGGTGATGCGCGCCAACGTGCCCTATCTCGCCAAACGCACGGCATCGGTCGTCCCTGCGGCGCTTAATCGCCTGCAGGCCTCGCGTGTGGCCGAGACGCTGGCGCGGCGAGATTTCCACAGCCGCGCCGATGCCGAGGCGTGGTTGTTCGGGACATGATTTGCCTTGCGCAGTCTCGTGACCGGCGGGGGAAGCGGCAAGGTCCGCATATGGGCGATAGCGGAGTGCAACGATGGCGCCATTTCACTTCGAGGCTGACGGCGCGCGGCGACTGCTGACCGTCACCAAGCAAGGCTATTGGACGATGGAGACCTTCATGGCCTTCGCCGATGCCTTCCACATGGAGCTGCGGCGGATGAAGGCGCAGGGCGGTTGCCGCTACTGCCTCGTCGATGCCACGCACTTCGCGGTGCAGTCCGCCGAGGTCGCCGGTGCGTTGCAGGCGCTGGTCGACAGCTTCCCCGAAGATTGCCCCGCCCGCATGGCCGGCATCAGCGGCAGCAAGCTCAGCGAATTGCAGGCCCGCCACCGGGGAGAGGCACCCGGCCGCCGGGTCTTCCCGACGCGCGAGGCGGCCGAGGCATGGCTGTTTTCCGCATGAAGCGGGGCAAGGCAAAGTCCTGTTAAGATGGCCGGCCTAGCCTGCCGCACAACAAAGAGAATCGGGTTGGCAAAGAGAATCGGGTTGGACGATGACAGCGCACAGGGCCGCGTGGGAAACGCGGGGCAGACACATAGCGGATGAACCGGCACCCACCTTGCGGGTAGAGGGGGATCTCTACGAACTGCGCTTCTGCGCGGAGCGACGTTTTGTCGAGCTGTCCATGCACGGCGCGTGGGACATGGCCGTCTTCGAGCGCTTTTCCCGGGATTATCTGGCCGCCTTCGAGCAGATCGCCACGCTGGGCGGCGCCACGCACATGCTGATCGACGCCCGCGATTTTGGCATTCAGCCGCGCGAGGTCGCCGAGAGCTTTCCGGCGCTGATCGCCGGTTCCCGGCGCCTGCCCGAGCAGCGGACGGCCAGTGTCGTCCCTTCGCTCGTGAACCGCATTCAGGCGCGGGCCGGGGGCGATCTCGTCAACGTGCGCTACTTCCGCACGATCGCGGACGCCGCGGACTGGCTGTTCAGCGACGAGGCGTGACGGCGCCTCAGTCGGGGCGCCGCAGGATGATATAGAGAGCGCCGTCGCCGCCATGGCGCGGATGGGCGCTGCGCACGCTGGCAATCCGCCCGGCATGACCGCTGCGCGCGAGCCAGTCGCCGATCTCCGCCCGGATCGCCCCGCGCTTGCCCGCCTCGCCCGGCAGGGGCCGGTGCGCGCGGGGCTTGCCGGTCACCACCAGCAGCACGCGCAGGCCCTGCGCGACGGCATCGGCCAGCAGCCGCTCCAGCCGCAGATGCGCGGCGGCGAGATTGAGGCCGTGAAGATCCACCGAGAGATCGGGCACCAGCCGGCCGCCCCTGATCCGCTTCTCCCAGCTCGAATCGAGCACGGGCGCCGGGGCGGGCACCGGCGGGGCGGCGGCGGGCGGAGCCGGGCGCGGCGACGGGATGCGGCCGCGCGGACGGGTCTCGCGCGGTTCGGACGGGGCGGCGGCTTCCGGCTCGGGCGCGGGGCGGGGCAGCGGCGCCGCTCGCCGCAGCGGCCGCACCGTCTTTACCAGAGCCTGCCAGAGGGCGCGTTCTTCAGGGCTGAGATGTCGGCCAGCCATTTTGGCTCGCAAGGCGGGCATAAGTGCCGATCGGCAACAGCAGCAGCGCACTGCCGCGCGCCGACATGCCGCCCGCGAGGCTCGCCGCCTGCTCCCCGGCGCCCCAGAAGGTGTCGAAACGATTGCTGCCCTTGATGGCGCCGCCTGTATCCTGCGCGACCCACAGGCCATTGGGCTCGGCGCGGTCGAGCGAGAGCAGGACCGGCGCGCCCAGCGGCACGAAGGCGGGATCGGCAGCGACCGTGGCCTGCGGCGTCACGGCAATGCCGAGCGCCCCCACCGGACCCGCGCCGGTCAGCTCGCGGAAGAAGACGTAGCTCCGGTTTTCGTTCATGATCGCGGGCGCCTGCGCCGGATTGGCATGGAGCCAGCCGACAATGTCCTGCATCGAGCCGATCTGGATGAGCCCGCGATCGCGCATCAGCCGGCCGATGCCGGTATAGTCGCGGCCGTTCTGCCCGTCATAGCCCACGCGCATGATGGCGCCGTCCGGCAGGCGCAGGCGGCCCGAACCCTGGATTTCGAGGAAGAAGAGCGCCACCGGATCTTCGGCATAGGCCAGCTCGCTCGCCCGGCCCGCGAGCGCCCCCGTGGTGATCCCCGCGCGCTCGTCATAGGGCACGAAGGCAGTGCCATCCACCTTGCCCCGGATACGGCGGCCCTTCAGCGAATCGCTGAACAGGCCGAGGTCGACTTCGATGAGGTCGGACGGACGCTTGTAGAGCGGCGTCTCGCAGCCGGGGCGCGGGGTGCGGCATCCCGCGATTTCCGGCTCGAAATAGCCCGTCGCATAAGCCATGCCGTCGCCCACCTGCACCGCTTCGAAATAGCGCAGGAAGAAGTTGCGGGCATTGTCCTCGCTCCAGCTCGCCGCGGCGCTGCACGCCTGCTGCCAGTCGGCATTGGCGGTGAGGCCGCTGCCGTCCTTGCGGCGCAGCAAAGAGGGGCAGGAGGCGCGGAAGGCGCGCAGGGCAAGCGCCGTGCGCGTGTCGCCCTGGGGCAGCAGCGTGTCGAGGGCGGGGCCAGACGCAAGGCCGGCGGTCAGGGCCGTCTGGGTCGGCGTGGGCGCCTGTCCGGGCGTGGGGGTCGGCGATGGCGTAGGCGTGGGTGCCGGCAAAGGCGGGCGCGGCGTCGCGGGCTGTGGACGGGCCGCGGGCGGCGGCGGCGCCGGGGCGGGGCGTCCGTCCGAGGGAATCACCTGGGCGCAGCCGGCCAGCGCGACGGCGCCGCACAGGGCCATGCCGAGACGCATCCGGCCGGTCAGCCTGTCGATGAATCGGCGGAAAAGGACAGGATCAGGCCGCACGACCACGCCTCCCGCTGCGCGCTCAGCCCTCGTCCGTCTCCACGAGCAGCCAGTTGGGATCGCGGCTGCGCACGTCGCGTGCGAAGGTCCAGATCTCGATCGAGGGCACGGCGTCGACCAGCGAGCCGGCGATCACGACGCCGTCCTTGTCCTTGGTGACGGCCGAGATGTCCGATTCGAAGCGCACCGAGACCAGCGCCTGGCCATCGTCCACGCGCACGTCGCTGATATTGGCGCTCTCGATTCGCACCAGCCGGTTCTCGAGTGTCTGCCCGGCCGCCTCACGCGCGTCGATCGCGCTCTCGAAGGCGCCATAGACGTCTGCGTCGCAATAGCGGCGCAGCGTCTCGCGCTCGCCCTTCCAATAGGCTTCCAGGATCATGCCGTAGGCGGCGCGGGCGCCGACCAGGAACTGGCTGACGTCGAAATTGCGGTCGGCCGTGACGAGCGCGCGCAGGCCCGACTGGGCGGGCGCCGCGACGGCGCTCTCATTTTCGCGGCCGGCCTCGGCGCGCGCATCGCCCTGTGCCGGCGCGAGCGGACGCGCCGTGATGGAGCGGTCGTCCACCGGTGTCGGCAGCTGGCGCTGCTCGTGGCCGGTGCGCCGGCCGAGCACGGCGAACAGCCGCAGGGCCAGCAAGGCGAAGATCATGGCGAGAATGACAATAACGGTCACGAGACGCTCAAACCCTATTCAAGGAGTGCTCAACCACGAAGACATAAGCGTCTTTCGGCAAATATTCAAACGCACAACGCTTAAAAGCGCGTCAACGCCGACGCGGATGGCTTCCGGCCGGCCTCGCTCGCCGGGAAGGCCGCGTCCGGACGGCACGGATCGCCGTTCCGCGAAGTCATTGCCCTGCGTCGGAGCGCCTGCTAAGCGGCGCGCTCCACGGCCCGCGCGCTCGCGCCGGCGCCTGCCGAATTTTCTCTCCGTGCCCGCTGAGCCGGCATCAGACCGGCGTCCGCGCGCGACAGCAATGACGAGGATGACAAGGTTATGACGGACACGATGGCGAATGGCGCCGACGACCAGCCGCAGATCGGCCTGATCGCGCAATATGTGAAGGATCTCTCCTTCGAGAATCCGAACGCGCCGGCGGTCTACAGCTGGCAGACCCAGCCTAACATCGACATCCAGTTCAACATCGGCAGCGAGAAGGCCGCCGACGACGTGCATGAGCTGGCGCTCAAGATCAGCGCCAAGGCCGTCGCGCCTGAGGGCACGGCCTTCGCCGTCGAACTGGTCTATGCCGCGCTGTTCGGCATGCGCAACGTGCCCGAGGAACAAGTGCGCCCGTTCCTCTATGCCGAGGCGCCGCGCCTCGTCTTCCCGTTCGCCCGCCGCGTGCTCGCCGATGCCGTGCGCGACGGCGGTTTCCCGCCGCTGCTGCTCGATCCGATCGACTTCGGCAGCCTCTATGCGCAGCAGGTCGAGGCGCAGCTCGCCGCGCAGGCCGCACCGGCCGGCGAAGCCTGATTAAGTTCGCCGCGGCGGCCGGCCGATGAGCCTCGTCAGGAATGTCGGGACCATCGGCGGCCTGACCGCGGTCAGCCGCGTCTTCGGCTTCGCGCGCGACATGCTGCTCGCGCGCGTGCTGGGCGCGGGCCTGGCGGCTGACGCCTTCCAGATCGCCTTTATTCTGCCCAACACCTTCCGGCGCCTGGTCGCCGAAGGGGCCTTCTCCGTCGCCTTCGTGCCCATGTATTCGCACGCCCTGCACGGGCGGGAAGGGCAGGAGGGCAGCGAGGCGCGGGCGGAGGAATTCGTCAGCGACGTCCTCTCCATCTTCGTCTGGGTGCTG
>CBIMKI010000113.1:0-9312 GCA_966244395.1 uncultured Sphingobium sp.
GATGCTCGGTGCGCTGCGAAAGATCGTCCGATGCCTGGGCGATCTCGCCCGTGCCGTCGCGGATCACGTTGCAGCCCATGATGATGTCGCGAATGACGTTGGCCAGGCTGGTCACTGCCTCGTTATAGTCGACATGCAGCTTGGCGAGCGGACCGGTCGCATTTTCCGAGACGCGATAGTCCAGATCGCCTTCCGCCAGCGCGGACAGCCCCTTGCCGATGGCATCGATCGTGCCCTGCGTCTCGCGGGCGCGCTCGGCCTCGACGCGGCTGTGCTCCTGGTCGGCCTGGAACAGCTCCTTGAAGCTGTCGAGCGCCTTGGCGAGGCCGCCCAGCTCGTCGCGGCGGCCAAGGCCGGGAATCTCGACGGACAGATCGCCGTCGACCAGCTTGCCTACCACTTCGCTCATCTGCTTCACCGGACGCGCCACGGTGCGCATCAGGAAGAGCAGCAGCACGATGGTGATGACGAGGCCGGCGCCGATCGCGCCGATGTTCAGCTTGCGCGCCTGCTGGTAGATCGCCTCGCTCTTCTCCGAGAGGGCGCTGGCGCCCTTGCCGTTCAGCTCGATGAGCTGGAGGATGTCGTCCTCGACGGTGTAGAAGCCTTCGAGCGCCTCGGCATTGAACATGTCGTTGGCGGCCGGATCGCCTGCGTTGGACAGCGCGATCATCTGGTCGGTCTGGCCCATATAGGCCGTCCAGTCGGTCTTGAGCTTGCCGAACATGGCGCGCTGCTCGTCCGAATCGAGCAGCGGCTCATATTTCGTCATGAGTTCGTCGATCGCGTTGCGCGCGTTGCGCATCAGCTTCTCCTGCTTCTCCTTCTGGGCAGGAGCCGCATCGAGATGATCGCGCTGCTTGATACGATATTGCGACGTATAGGCGTGCATATCACCAATGAGCTGCGACGCAGGAAGGCCGCGGTTGCGCATTTCCAGTGCAACGCCGTTCACTTCGCCGATTTTCATGACCGAAAACGCGCCGATCGCTGCCGTCACGGCAAGCAGTACGGCAAACGCCGCCAGCAATTTAGCTGAGATACCAAGTCCTTTGGACACCCTCACGCTCCACTATTTAGCAAGACCTTCCACAAGCCCTAGCGCAAAGGACTTCACAAAAGGTTAGGAGCGAATTCAGTGTGCTATGGGGTATCGAAAAGCGCGGTCAGCCGCCCTTTCCGAAGACGCGGCCGAAAATCGTGTCGACATGCTTCAGGTGATAATCGAGGTCGAAAAGCGATTCGAGACGGGCAGCATCGAGGTGCGCGGTCACGTCCGCATCGGCCTTGAGCAGGTCGAGCAGGGAGAGGGCGCCGTCCGACTCCCAGACCTTCATCGCATTGCGCTGAACGAGCACATAGCTGTCCTCGCGCGAGCAGCCCGCCTGGGTCAGCGCGAGCAGCACGCGCTGCGAATGGATGAGGCCGCCCATGCGGTTCATGTTCTTCATCATGCGCTCGGGATAGACGAGCAGCTTGTCGATGACGCCGGTGAGGCGGGCGAGGGCGAAATCCAGCGTGATGGTCGCATCCGGGCCGATGAAACGCTCGACCGAGCTGTGCGAAATGTCGCGCTCGTGCCAGAGCGCCACATTCTCCATGGCGGGCGTGACGGCGGCGCGCACGACGCGGGCGAGGCCGGTGAGATTCTCGGTGAGCACGGGATTGCGCTTGTGCGGCATGGCCGAGCTGCCCTTCTGGCCGGGCGAGAAATATTCCTCCGCCTCCAGCACCTCGGTGCGCTGGAGATGGCGCACCTCGACGGCAAGCCGCTCGATGGAGCTGGCGATGACGCCGAGCGTCGCGAAGAACATGGCGTGGCGATCGCGCGGGATGACCTGCGTCGAGACGGGCTCGACCGAGAGGCCAAGCCTGGCGGCGACATGTTCTTCCACGCGCGGATCGATATTGGCGAAGGTGCCGACCGCGCCGGAAATGGCGCAGGTCGCGACATCCGCGCGGGCGGCGAGCAGGCGCGCCTTGCAGCGGCTGAACTCGGCATAGGCCTCCGCCATCTTGAGGCCGAAGGTGACGGGTTCGGCATGGATGCCGTGGCTGCGGCCGATGGTGGGCGTGAGCTTGTGCTCGAAGGCGCGGCGCTTGATCGCTTCGAGCAGGGCGTCGAGGTCCGCGAGCAGGATGTCGGCGGCGCGCACGAGCTGCACGTTGAGGCAGGTGTCGAGCACGTCCGAACTGGTCATGCCCTGGTGCATGAAGCGGGCCTCATCGCCCACCTGCTGCGCGACCCATGTGAGGAAGGCGATCACGTCATGCTTGGTCACGGCCTCGATCGCGTCGATGGCGGGCACGTCGATGGCAGGATTGGTCGCCCACCAGTCCCACAGCGCCTTGGCCGCCGATTTCGGCACCACGCCCAGCTCCGCCAGCGCCTCTGTGGCATGCGCCTCGATCTCGAACCAGATGCGGAAACGCGCTTCCGGCTCCCAGATCGCGGTCATCTGCGGGCGGGCATAACGGGGCACCATGGCACTCTTCCTCATTGACGTGGGGTGGACGCGAGAGCGCCTAGCAGGGGCGGCGAGAACAGGCAATCGGCAGTCCAAATGGCTCGACTCGTCGATATAACGTTGAAAAAGCGAGACATGTTTGATCGGCTCGGCCGAATCCCGGTTCTTCGCGGCGCCCTGCCGCATACGTCTCCGTGGGTCATTGGCCGGAACGAAGGGGGTGAAGCGGGATTTTTACCAGGGGGCGGCCCCGCCTTTATTGCGGGCGCCTGATTCATGAAGACGATTGAGAAGGAATGTGCATGAATATCGATAAACTGGTCGCAAGGTCGCTGGTTGCGGCGACTGCCGCCTTTACCATCCACGCTGCCGCATTGGCGCAGGATACCGTTGTTCCGGCCGGGCCGGAGAGCGCCGCGCCGGTTGAAGTCGCCCCGGTCGCCCCGGCTGAACCGGCCGCCCCGCAGGCCGCGCCCGCCAATCCGCAGGTCGTCACCTTCGTCGATCAGCAGTTCCCAACCGCCGACGGGGATGGCAACGGCACGCTGACCGCCGCCGAATTCTCCGCATGGATTTCCGGTCTCAAGGCTGCGGAGCGGGAGAAGGCCGGCCAGGCTGCCGATCCGGCCGCCGTGAAGGCCTATGCCGATGGCGCGCTCGCGACGGCCGACAAGGACAAGGATCAGATCCTGACCAAGCCTGAGCTGGTGACCTTCTTCGGCGGCTGAGCCTTGAAGGATGGTAATGGAAAATGGGCCGGTGCGAAAAAAGCATCGGCCCTTTTCGTCTTTGCTCTCAGAGCAGGCCCAAATCTCAGAGCAGGCCCAGGGCGCGCATGGAGCGGTGCCCGCCGGCGCCGATGATGATGTGATCGTGCACTGTGACGCCGATAGGGCGCGTCGCCTCGATGATCTGGCGCGTGATCGCGATGTCCTGCCGGCTCGGATCGGGCATGCCGCTGGGGTGATTGTGGACGAGGATGAGGCTCGTCGAGCCGAGCGTGACAGCGCGCTTCACCACCTCGCGCACATAGATGGCCGCCTCGTCGACCGATCCGTCGCCCATATGATCGTCATGGAGAAGCATGTTGCGCGAATTGAGGTGCAGCACCCGCACGCGCTCGATCGGGAGATGGGCCATGTCCGCGCGCAGATAATCGAGCAGGGCCTGCCAACCGGAGAGGATGGGGCGCTCCCTGACCTCGCTCTGCAGGAGCCGGAGCGCAGTAGCCTGCGCAATCTTGAGCGCGGCGATGCTGGTCTCCGACAGTTCCTTGACCTGGGCGAGATCGCGCCAGTCGGCGGTGAGCAGGCCGCCGAAGCCGCCGAAGCGGGCAATGAGCGTCTTGGCCAGCGGCTTGGTGTCGCGGCGCGGGATCGCCAGCGCGAGCAGATATTCGACAAGCTCATGATCGAGCAGGGCATCGGGGCCGCCTTGCGCCAGGCGCTGGCGCAGCCGCGCGCGGTGGCCGGTGCCCGTCGGCTTGTCTTCCCCGCTCTTGCCCTCCCTCCGCGCATCGCTCATGTCTGCAACTGCTAAGCGCGCGGCCCGTTTGTCGCAAGCGCAATGAGGACGACTGGACGAGCTTGGACGAGCAGGCCGACATAGACGGGATGGAGATCGCGGCGGCGCGGCGGCGCCGTCGGCGGCTGCGAATCGGTGGCGGCGTGGCCGCCATGGCGGCGGTGCTGCTGGGCGGCGGCTGGTTGGCCCGCAAACCCATTGCGACGCATTTCATCGCGCAGACGCTGCGCGAAAAGGGCGTGCCGGCCAGCTACGAGATCACCCGTATCGGCCCGCGCACGCAGCGGCTCGAACGACTGGTGCTGGGCGATCCTGCCAATCCGGATTTGCGCGCCGACTGGGTCGAGGTCGATCTGGGCTATGGCCTGTTCGGCGTGCGCGTGACGGGCGTGCGAACCGGCACGGTGGATTTGCGCGCGGGCTATCGGGATGGCCGCCTCAGTCTCGGCAGCCTCGACAGGTTGATGGGCGAGGGAACGGGCGCGACGGAGCTGCCGGACATTGTCGCCCAGCTGCGGGCGGTGCGTGTGGCGCTGGATACGGACGCGGGACCTGTGCGGCTGGCGCTCAACGGCACGGGCAATCTGCGCTCGGGCTTCATCGGCGATCTGGTCGCGGCGGCGCCCCGGCTCGAGGTCGCGGGCTGCGCGCTGGATGCGCTGGATGCGCGCACCGGCGTCACGACCGCAGGCGGGGAAGCGCGGCTCAAGGGGCCGGTGACGGTGCGTTCGCTCGATTGCGCCGACGCCGGCCTCAGCCTGGCCGCGCCGCGCATCGATGCGGATCTGCGCGCGGACCCCGCGCTGGCGCGAATCAATGGCGCACTGGCCCTTGCGGCCGCCTCGCTGCGGCAGGCGGATCGGTCCGCGCAGCGCTTGACCGGCCTCGTCACGCTCAGGGGCTCGTCCGATGAGCTGGAAGGCAGCGCCTCGCTGGCCGCGACGGAGGTCTCGCTGGGCATGGCGACGACCGGGGCGCTGAAGATCGGCGGCAATTATGCCGTGCGGCCGAGCGCGCGCGAGCAGGCCTATAGCTATGCGGGCACGGTGACGGCGGAGGAGATCCGGCCCGCCGCGCAGGATGAGATCGCACGGATAGAAACCGCTGCCGCCGGGACGCCGCTCGATCCGCTGGCGCGCAAGCTGGCGGGGGCGCTGCGTCATGCCGCGCGCGCCAATCGCCTGACGGTGAGCGGGCGGGTGAGCGGCGAGGGACAGGCGATGCGGCTGCTGGTCAACGGCGGGCAATTCTCGGCCGCGAGCGGCGCGCGCGTGGCGCTTTCGGACGGGGGACGGGCCACGTTCGACCTGCCGAGCGGCGCCTGGGCGCTCGACGGCACGCTGGAGACGGGCGGCGGCGGCCTGCCCGAGGCGGCGCTGGCCATGGCATCCGCGCCGGATGGCGGCCTCTCCGGCAGGCTGGACCTCGTCGATTATCGCGCGGGTTCGGCGCGGCTGGGGCTGACGCCGGTGCGGTTCCTGCGCACGGCCAGGGGCGCCATGCGCGTCAATACGACGGTGTCGCTGGACGGGCCGATCGGCGACGGCGGCGTGCGGGGGCTGGTGGTGCCGGTCGATCTCGCCGTCTCCGCCGATGGGGCGATGCGTCTGCCGCGCGACTGCGCGCCGGTCCGCTGGGCATCGCTGCGGATCGGGACGGCGGCCTTCGATCCTGCACGCTTCGATCTTTGCGGCCTGCGCGATGGCGCGGCGCACATCTCCGCGCTCGCGCTGCGCGGGCGTATCGGCGAGAGCCCGCTGCGCCTCGGCGTCGCGGATGCGCGCTATGCGCTGGCGTCCGGCCGCTTCGATCTGGCCGGGATCGAGGCGCGGATCGGCGCGGAAGAGAGCCCCGTGCTGCTCAAGGCCGAGACGCTGGACGGCGCGCTGGGCGAGGGCGGAGCGCTCGCCGGCAGCTTCGCGCAGGGCAGCGCGCTCATCGGCACGGTGCCCTTCGATCTCTCGCGCGTCGCCGGGCAGTGGCAATTCAAGGATGCCGCGCTCAGCCTGGACGGCACGCTGCGCATCGCGGACCGGCAGGCGGACGCGCGCTTCTTCCCGCTGGACATGGAGCGGGCGCATCTCAGCCTCGCGGACGGACGCATCGCTGCTTCCGGCGCGCTCGTCCAACCGGAGAGGAAGGCGCCGGTCGCGACGGTCACTCTGTCCCACGATCTGGGCGCCGGGGAAGGGCAGGCGGACTTCGCGCTCGACCGGCTGCGCTTCGGCCGCGCGCTCCAGCCCGACGACCTCACCAACATGTCGCAGGGGATCGTACAGCTCGTCGACGGAACCGTGGAGGGCGCCGGCACGGTCAAATGGTCCTCGCAGGGCGTGACAGAAAGCACCGGCACCTTCTCGACGCGGGACATGAGCTTCGCGGCGGCGTTCGGCCCGGTGACCGGCTTTGCCACGACCATCGAATTCACCGATCTCATGGCCCTGCGCACTGCGCCCCACCAGCGCCTGACGGCGCGGCAGGTGAGCGCGGGCGTCGACGTGTTCGACGGCGTCATCGACTATGCGCTGCTCTCCAACGAGCTGGCGGTGATCGAGGGCGGGCGCTGGCCCTTCTCCGGCGGCACGCTGGAACTGCTGCCCGCGATGATGAATCTCGACGCGCGCCAGCCGCGCCGTTTCGTCTTCCGCGTGACCGGCGTGGATGCCGGCGCTTTCATCCAGACGCTCGAGCTGGAGAATGTCTCCGCGACCGGCACGTTCGACGGACTCTTCCCCATGATCTTCGACGAGCATGGCGGCCGCATCGAGGGCGGGTTGCTGGTGGCGCGGCAAACCGGGCTGGCGCCATTGATCTTCACCGGCACCGCCGCCGACGCGATTCCCGAATGCGACACCGGCCGGCAGGCGGGGCGCCTCTCTTATGTGGGCCCGGTTTCGGACGCCGACCTCGGAGTCATGGGCAAGTTCGCCTTCGACGTGCTCAAGAATGTGCGCTACCGCTGCCTCGCGGTGCAGCTCGACGGCGCGCTCGATGGGGAGTTCGTGACTCAGCTACGCGTCAACGGCATCAATGTGGGCTCGGAGGATGCGCGCAAATCCTTCCTCACACGGCCGTTTCTGGGCCTGCCCTTCATCTTCAATATCCGCATCGAGGCGCCATTCCGGGGGCTGCTCGGCACCGCCGCGAGCATCGGCGACCCCACCTCGCTTATCAGGAACCAGCGCAACAGCCAGCCTGCGGGCGCGAACGAAACCGGGCTTGCCGTTCAGCCCGCGGACAGCGACAAGGGCATAGAAGGGAAGCGTGAATGAAGCTTATGACAAACGCCTGGCCGGCGCTGCCGACGGCCCTGATGCTGCTGACCGCCGCCACGCTGGCGGGCTGCATCCAGGTGCGTGCGCCGGACAAGCCCATCGAGATCAATCTCAACGTCAAGATCCAGCAGGAAGTCGTCGTGCGCCTCCAGCAGGACGCGCAGGACCTCATCAACAACAATCCGGAGCTGTTCCCAGAATGACCAGGATCATCACTCGCATGGCCGCGCCGGTCCTGTTGGCCGCGCTCGGCATGAGCGCCGCGCCGGCCCTGGCGCAGGATGCCGTCATCAGCGCCGCCAAGGCCGCCGGCACGGTCGGCGAGCAGGCCGACGGCTATCTCGGCGTCAAGGGCACGGTGGGGGGCGACGTCCGCGCCGCCGTCGACGCGCTCAACATCAAGCGCCGTGCCGCTTATACCGACCTGGCCGCCAAGCGCGCCGGTGCGACCGTCTCTGACGTTGCCGCGGCGACCGGCTGCCAGACGCTCAAGTCGCGCGTGGCGCAGGGCCAGATCTACCGGCTGCCGGCCGGCGACTGGCAGGTCAAGGGCGCCGGCCCCATCGCCCTGCCGGATTATTGCGCGACCGCCGGCAACTGATCCGCCCCTGATTCGATCCGCTTAACCGCGCTGGCCCGCGGATTCCGGCGGCGTTTCGCGCCGCCGGTCACGGCTGTTGACTTGGGGGGCATGCCTTTCTACACGGGCCGCGCCTTGACGGGGGAGGTCAGAGCGCTTCATGGAGCCGCAAGCAATCGCGCCGAGAGCCGGCGCAAGGCGAGCGAGCGACATGAGCGAGAATGACTCTCCCGGGCAGGAACCGATTTCCGAGGATCCGCGCATCCAGTCGCTCGAAGAGCGGCTGAAGCGGGCTGAGGACATCGAGAAGGTCAGGACTGCCAAAGCCACGGCGGGCGCCACCGACGAGAATTATCGTCTGGGCAACCGGGTGCTGGGAGAACTGATCGGCAGTCCTGTTGGCGGCGCGCTGATCGGATGGGTCCTGGACCGCATCTTCGGCACGTCCCCATGGCTCCTGCTGGCTTTCCTCTTCTTGGGGTTTGTCGTGGCCTTCAGGAACATCATAAGGATTTCGACCAAGCGTCCTGACAAATAGGGGCGCTTTCGTTGTAGGCGCAGACGGCAAGTTGGGAACAGACGTGGCAGAATCCGGCAAGATCGACCCGATGCACCAGTTCACGATCGAACCGATGTTCGGCACCGATCACTGGGCGATCGGCGGCTATAATGTCGCTTTCACGAACAGCGCGCTTTGGATGGTCATCGCGACCGTCATCATCACGCTTTTCGTCGCGCTCGGCATGAAGCGCCAGCTCGTGCCCGGCCGCTGGCAGATGGCGGTGGAGACGATGACCGGCTTCATCGACAATCTCCTCCTGGCCAATGTCGGCCCCGAGGGGCGCAAGTTCGTGCCCTATGTTTTCTCGCTCTTCATGTTCATTCTGGTCGCCAACCTGCTCGGCCTCGTGCCGCTTGGTCTCGTCGGCAGTCACGCCTTCACCTTCACCAGCCACTTCACCGCGACGGGCGTCCTCGCCATCCTGAGCTTCGCGATCGTGCTGATCGTCGGCTTCGCGCGTCATGGCTTCCACTTCTTCTCGCTGTTCGTGCCGCACGGCACGCCGGGCTGGCTGCTCTGGCTGATTCCCGTGATCGAGTTCGTCTCCTTCATGGTGCGTCCCTTCAGCCTCGGCCTGCGACTGTTCGTGGCCATGATGGCCGGCCACATCCTGCTGGAGGTGCTGTCCAGCTTCGTGATCGACAGCGGCAATGCCGGCGCCGGCTGGGGCCTGATGATCGGCGTGCCCAGCTTCATCCTGATGATCGGCATCAGCGCGCTCGAGCTGCTGGTCTGCGTCATCCAGGCCTATGTGTTCGCGCTTCTGACCTCGCTCTACATCAATGACGCGGTCAATTTGCACTGAGATTTCAACCAACAAGCAAGCAAGTTTTAGAAAAGGAGTTTAATGACATGGACGCAGAAGCCGCAAAGCTGATCGGTGCCGGTCTCGCTGCCATCGGT
>CBIMKI010000114.1:0-9288 GCA_966244395.1 uncultured Sphingobium sp.
CCGCGCCGCTCTTGGTGAGGCCGCCGCTGCCGCTGATCGCGCCGCCGAACGTGCCGTCGGTGCCCTGGGCGAACTCCAGTGCACCATTGTTGGTGACATTGCCCTTGATGCTGCCCGTATCGCCCACGATGACGCCGGCCGCGATGGTGAGCGAGCCGCTATAATCATTCGCACCGGTCAGGATCAGCTTGCCTGCGCCGGACTTGACGAGGTTGCCGCTGCCGCTGATCTTGCCCGCATAGGTGCCGTCGCTTGCCTGGGCAAACTCGACCGTCGCATTGTTGACCACGTCGCCCGGCAGGCTGGCACTGCTCGCCACGAGGCTGCCGCCGCTCACGGTGGTGGGGCCGGCATAGCTGTTGTTGCCGGTTAGAGTCAGCGTGCCCGCGCCGGCCTTGGTGAGACCGCCGGCGCCGCCGATATCGCCCGATAGCTCGGCATCGAGGCCGTTGGAATCGATGGTGCCGCCCTGGCCGTTGATCGTGATGTCCGTGTCGTAGGTTCCGGCGGCGTCGACCAGCAGCGTGCCGCCGGCGAACACCGGCTGTAGTGTGCCGTTCTCGACATTGGAGATGACGTGGGATGGCTGCTGATCGTCGATGACCGGCGCCGACGGCGTGGCGGGCGCGACGATCACGCCGTCCTCCGTCAGCGAACCGACGCCGTCATCCAGATACAGGATCGGATCGACCACGGTGTCCCCATTATTGTAGCCACCGAAGCTGATCTGATAGTCGCCGGCCGTCGCGATCGTGAAGCTGGTGACGCGCCAGGGCGTGGAACCATATGCGCCGACGAGCACGGTGTCGGCCTGGCCCGTGAGGTTCGCGGCGAGGACGGAAATCGACGAGATGCCTTCACCCGCGACCGAGAAGAAGACGCCGTCATCAAAGCCTCCATAATCCTGCGCCGCATAGGACCAGCCGAAGCTGTATTCGCCCACATCGAGATGCGTCGTGGTGGTGATGAACCCGAAGTTGGTGCTGCTTGCCAGGCCGAACGCGCCACTGCCGGCGAAGGTGCCGGCGGTCAGACCCAGCAGGCCTTCCGCCTGCGCGCGCATGACAGAGCCTTGGGGCAGTATCTTCGCCATGTGGTCGCCTTTGGCGCCCAGTTCGAAGGTCTTGCCGCCCAGCATCAGCTCGTCGTCGGCCACGACTGTTGCGTTGCCATAGCTGGTCCAGCCGCCAAGCGTGCCGCCCTCGAAGCCCCAGAGGGGAAGCGGCGTGCCGGCATGGGCGGAAAGGGCGGAGAGAGCAGCACCGGACAGGGCTGTGACGCGAAGCAGATGGGCACGTAGGCTGGACATTTGCGAACTCCGAAAAATGAAGGGAGGGACACGGCTCTGTGCCGCGCTCCCTCTTCGTGAGCAGCGCTAAGTCCGCGGCAGTTAAGGTTTACTTGCCGCTCATCATCCTCCCTATGGATGAAGCAAAATAGTGACGGTCGCTTCACCAGACAGGCGGCCACGCCTCGCAATGCGGCGCCGGAACGATGCTGCATCCCACGCATTGCCGGACGGACGCCACAAGGAGATGATGTGGGATGGGCAAGGCCGCAACGCACGGATCGGATGCGCCCCGGCCGGTGCACCCTGCCTATCGAAGTCTTGCCGCGCTCTATGCCGCCCAGGCGCGCGACGAGGCGGAGCCTCGCCCCGGCTTCTCGCCTACACTGGTGCCGGGCGAAGGGCCTGTCGGCGCGCCGCTGATGCTGGTGGGTGAGCAGCCGGGCGATCAGGAAGACAAGGCCGGCCGGCCCTTCGTCGGCCCCGCCGGCCGGTTGCTCGATACCTGTCTGGCGGACGCGGGACTCGCGCGGCGCGATCTTTTCGTCACCAATGCGGTGAAGCGCTTCAAATATTCCCTGCGTGGCAAGCGGCGCATGCACCGGACGCCGACCGCCGGCGACATCAAGCATTATCGCTGGTGGCTGGAAGCGGAGATCGGCCTGGTCGGACCGCGCCTGATCGTCGCGCTGGGCGGAACGGCATTGCGGGCGCTGACCGGCCGGTCCGGCCTCGGCGCCATCCGGGGCACGCTGCTCGATCATGACGGCCGCCCACTCATCGCGACCATTCACCCCAGCTATCTCTTCCGCTTCAGGGGCGCAGAAGAGCGCCATGCCGAGCGAGCGCGGTTCGTGGCGGAGCTTGTGACAGCGCGCGAAGCCGCGGGGATGGCGGCCTAATCGCCCAGCGCCGTCAGAAAGTCGACGAGGCCGCGCTCATATCGGCTCAGCCATTTGGTCCGGCGGGGCAGACGCACCGTCTCACGAAAATCGCCGGGACTGCGCGCCAGCTCGACCAGCGCGGGATGCACATAGGATTTGCGCGCGATCGCCGGCGTATTGCAGAGCGCATCGGCCACGAAGGCGAGCATGGGCCTCAGCCCTCCCCCCTCGCCCGCAACCAGCCACTCGAAAGCAAGCGCGCTCGCGCGCCATGTGCGGAAATGCTTGGCGGTGAAGGCCTCGCCCATCGCCTCCTGGATATAGGCGTTCACCTCGCTCGATCCGATGGGGCACGGCTCGCCACTCTCGTCGACATATTGGAAGAGATGCTGGCCCGGCAGATCCCGCATCTGCTTGACGAAGCGCACCAGCCCCCGGTCGCTGACGCGAATCTGGCATTGCCGGCCTGACTTGGCATGGAAGCGCAGCGTCAGCCGCCCCTGCTCCAGCCGCGCGTGGCGCATGCGCAGCGTGGTGGCGCCGAAGCTCTTGTTCTGGCGCACATAGGCCTCATTGCCCACGCGGATGCGCCCGGTGTCGAGCAGGCGCACCACCGATGCGATGGCCCGCTCCCGCGTAAGGCGGCGCTGGGCGAGGTCCGCCTCGACCCGCTTGCGGATGTCCGGCAGCCGCGCGCCAAAGGCCGTGCAGCGGGCGAACTTGTCCGCGTCGCGCGCTGCGATGAAGTCGGGATGATAGCGATATTGCCGCCGTCCCCGCGCATCGATGCCGGTGGCGAGGATATGGGATTCTGGATCGGGCGAGAACCAGGCGTCGGCATAAGCGGGCGGCAGGCCGATGCGGTTCAGCCGGTCGATCTCGTCGCGATCGGTGATGCGCTCGCCCTTTACGTCGAAATAGGCCCAGCGCCGGCCCGCCTTGCGCCGGCCGATACCCGGCATGCTGTCGCTGGCCTGCACTTGGGTGGACATTCGGGCGCATCTCCGCTTCGTCGGAAAAGCGGGAACGCGCGAGGACCGATATTGGAGCCCGGGGACGATCCCGCGCGGTCAGGCCATGGCGGGCGGACCGGCTCCGCGCGGGATATGCGCGGCGATGCAGGCGCCGGAGGCGACGCTGCGATCGATCTCCAGCCTGCCGTGCAGGATCTCGGCCCGCTCGCACATGCCGAGCAGCCCCAATGAGGACATGTCCTCGGCGCCCGGCGGGAAGCCCCTGCCGTCGTCGCGCACGGTCAGGTGCCACTGTTCCGCATCCACGCTGAAAGTCACCCAGACGCGGCTTGCCCCGGCGTGGCGGGCAACGTTGGTCATCATCTCCTGGAAAATGCGGAAAAAGCCCGTCGCGACCTCGGGCGGCGGGGGCACCGCATCGTCGATCTCGCAGATCACCTCGATGCCCGTTCGAACCTCGAAGCGATAGGCTTCGCCACTGATCGCCGCTGCGAGGCCCGCCACGTCGAGCGCGCTCGGCCGCAATTCGGCGGCGATGCGCTGGACGGCCTCCACGGTGGAATCGACCATCTCGTCAGCCTCTCCCACCTTTTCGGCCAGCAGGGCCAGGTCGGCAGGCCCCTCGGCGACATGCCGGCCGAGCCAGTGCAGGCTCATGCGCAGGCCCATCAGGAGCTGACCAAGCTCGTCATGCACCTCGCGCGAGATGCGCCTCTGCTCGTCTTCGCGGACATTGTTGAGCCGGGCGGTCAGTGCCCGCATCTGCTGGTCACGCAGCAGCAGGGCCTCATGCTGCTCGCGCAGTCGCGCCTCCTGCGCCCGCTTCTCCGTCACGTCGCGGCAGATCGCGCCGAAATGGCCGATCCTGCCGTCATCGTCGCGCAGGCCGAAGGCCATGATCTGGATGTTGACGCGGCTGCCGTCGAGCCTCTCCCAGACGATCTCGCGCGAGCTGCCCGGCTCGCCCCGCAGCGCCAGCGCCAGATCGTCGCCCGCGCGCCGGCCCACGCTGCCGTCCAGCGACCGGGCCACGTCGGCAAGCCGCCGGCCAATCGCCTCATCGGCCGCCAAGCCGAAGAGACGTTCGGCTGCGGCGTTCCAGCCCGTGACGAGGCCGTCCGCCGTTCCGCTGACGATGGCATCCTCCGAGGAGTTGGCCAAATCATTGAGCAGCGCCTCGAGCTGATCCGCCCGCGATCGCGCATAGACCTCCCGCGCGCGGGCCACCGCATAGCGGATGACCCGCGTCAGATTGTAGCTGCGCAGCTCGTTCTTGGAGATATAGTCCTGCGCGCCCGCCGCCAGGCAGCGCAGCGCCAGGATCTGGTCGTCGAGCCCGGTCAGCACGATCACGGGTGTGTCGGGCGCCACTTCGCGGATCGTGTCCACGCACTCGATGCCGAGCCCGTCGGGCAGGCGCAGGTCAAGGAGGATAGCATCGACCGCCGCCCGCTGCTCCTCCTCCAGCGTGGCGACCGCGGCCGTCAGCGTCTCGACATGAACGATGTCGACCTGCTCATGGGCCAGCAGCGCCGCGATATATTCCGCATCGCCTTCATTGTCCTCGACCAGCAGGAGGCACCCGATGTCCTCTCCGGGGTCGGCGAGCGCCGGCAGCATCACGGCAGCCTCACCACCGTGAACCAGAAATTCTCGACGCACCGGACGATCGACTGGAAGGCCTGCAATCCGACCGGTTTGGTGACGTAGCAGTTCGCCCCCAGCTCATAGCTCCGCACGATGTCCGCCTCCGCATCGGAGGACGTGAGGATCACCACGGGGATGCACCGCAGATCCTCCGAGAGCCGCATCTCGCGCAGCACCCCTCGCCCGTCGAGTCGTGGCAGGTTGAGGTCCAGCAGGACGAGGTCGGGTCGACGCACCTCCTCGAAGGGCGGGCGCCTGTTCAGGTAGTCCAGTGCCTCAACGCCGTCCTTCACAATCGCAATGTCGAACATCATGCGATCGGATTCGAGCGTCTCCTTCATCAGGAAGGCATCCGCCTCATTGTCTTCTACGATCAGCAGGTGAATGGCTGTGGTCATGGTCTGCTACTCTTCGGGCTGGCGTTTAGCGTGAAGCGAAAGGTCGTCCCGACACCGAGCGCAGACTCCACCCAGATGAGCCCACCATGCCGCTCGACGATGCGTTTGGCGATGGCGAGGCCGATGCCGCTGCCCTGATATCTGTCGCGCTCGTGGAGCCGCTGGAACATCTGGAAGATGCGGTCCGCGAAGCGCATGTCCATGCCGATGCCATCATCGGCGACGGAAAACAGCCACTGCGATCCGCGCCGCTCGGCGCTCACCCGGATGCAGGGTGCGGCCTCGGAGCGGAACTTGATTGCATTGGCAATGAGGTTTTGCATGAGCTGGCCGAGCTGGATGTCGTCGCCTTGCACGGTCGGCAGGCCCCCCGCCTCGATCTGCGCCCCGCTTTCGCTGATGGCGGAACCCAGCAGGCGCAGCACATTGGCCAGCACCTTCTCCATGTCCACCGGGACCATGGGCCTGCCTTGCGAACCGACACGCGAATAAGCGAGCAGGTCCGTCACCAGCTGCTGCATCCGCCGCGCGCCATCCGCCGCGAAGTGGATATATTTCTCGGCGCGCTCGTCCAGCTTGTCCTTGTAGCGGTCCGCCAGCAATTCGACATAGTTGGCGACCATCCGCAGCGGCTCCTGCAGATCATGGGAGGCGATGTAGGCGAACTGCTCCAACTCGGCATTGCTGCGCTGCAATTCCAGGTCGCGCTGGCGGCTGGCCGTGATGTCGCGCACGATGGACGATGCGCCGACGATTTCGCCGCGATGGTCGCGCAGCGGCGAGAGCGTCAGCGCGACATGGATGAGATTTCCGTCGCTGCGCATCCGCTGCGTCCCGAAATTCTCGACATGCTCGCCCGCGCTGACGCGGCGCAGCAGATCCTCCTCAAGCTCCATCTGGTCCTCGGGGACGATCTGCATGATCGACCGGCCGATCGCGTCGCTCGCCTCCAGGCCGAAGAGCTGCTCGGCCGCCGCGTTCCAGCTCAGCACGATCCCGCCCAGCGTCTTGCTGATGATGGCGTCGTCGGAGGAGGAGACGATGGCGGCCAGATGCGCCCGGTCCGCCTCTGCGCGGCGCCGCTCGGTGATATCGATCACGGACGCGAGCGTGAAAGTGCCCTCCGGGGTACTGAACGGACTGAGGCCGATTTCCACCGGCACTTCCCGGCCGTCCGCGCGCAGGCCGAACAATTCCCTTCCGGCGCCCATGGGGCGGGCCTGCGGCTGCGCCAGATACTCCCGCACATAAGCCGGGTGGGCCGTGCGATAGCGCTCGGGCACCAGTCGCTCGATGGGACTGCCGAGCAGCGCGCCGCGATCATAGCCGAACAGCTCCTCGGTCTTGCTGTTCGCTTCCACGATGCGCGTGCTCTCGTCGATCACGAGCAGCGCGCTCGGCGATGCCTCCACCAGAGAGTGGAAAAAAGACTCCTGCCGAGTCGAAGTCGGTGCCGTCGCTTCCGTCATTGCGAATCACCGTTCAAGTCTTTTGCCGACGAATCCCGAAAATCGGACTTCGCCCATGCCGCACCGGGTTTGACAGCATCCCCATACGATAAAAAGCAACCGAGGGGCCGAGCATGTTGTCTTCAACATGCCAAGTTTCCTCTCGCCCGCTTCGGATATCGCCGCCAACCGAAGTCAGCCAGGAATTCCCGGTACATGTGAAACTCTTACCGCGATTTTCGACTTTGTTAAGTCAATTCTTTGCTTTCTCCATCTCATACTGGAGAAACGCTGCAAATGGGGCCTTCAGGCCTGCCGGCGAGCGGCTCGACGCTGCCCCGGCGAACGATCATCACGCATCCGACAGCTCCCGAGGCACTCCCCGAGAAAGTCAGTTGAGCAAGAAACGCTTGGGGATTCAATCATGAACCATGATAAGTTCGTCCGCCACGCCCGCAAGCCGGGTTCGAGCGCAAACGATGAGAGGGAATGAGCGCGCCATGACCGTCCGCCGCAGGGCCATCATCGTCGATGACCATCCGCTTTGCGTGGCCGCCGTCACGGCCGCTCTGGGCAGCCTGGAGGAACCGCTCGATGTGCGGACCGCCGGCGCCCTGCGCGATCTCGCCGATATTCCTCCCGGTGACGATATCGCCATCGTCACGCTGGACCTGCGGTTACCCGATGCCGCGGGCCTGAACGGCATCGCCACGGTCAAGGCCCGCTACCCCGGCGTGCCGGTCTGCGTCCTTTCCGGTCAGGTCGACGTCGGCACGATGCGCCAGGCCATTTCGCACGGCATTGCCGGCTTCCTGCCCAAGACGCTGCCTTTCGACATTCTGTGCAGGTCGCTCGCCGATGTGCTGGTGGGCAAGACCGCCTTTCCGCCCCTGCGCGATCTGGATCACGGCGCCGTCCGCGAGCGGCCGGCGCCGCTGAGCCCGGCCGAGACGCGGATCATGCAGATGCTGAGCCTGGGGCTTCAGAACAAGCATATCGCCTTTGAACTCGGCCTCGCCGAATCGACCGTCAAGTCGCACCTCGCCCGCATCTTCGCCAAGTTGAAAGTGACCAATCGGTCGCAGGCCATCCTCGCCTATGAGCGGGCCGTGGACGATGCGATGGGGAGCCACGCGCCTGCCGCCATCGACTGAGCGGCATGCCGCCCTTGGGCTGGCGCGCGCGCTTGCCCCTCGCGAAACCCGCATGAGACGCGCGCGCCAGCCTCGGCGACCCGGTCTTGTGGGAGAGACCGGGGACCTCCGCCATGGTGGAGGCCAGCGACCCGCCGGGGAACGATATTGGGGTGGCGGCGGCAGAGGCGCAGCAATGGCCTTGTGCCGCATTTCCCGCAATTGTCCGAAAGGACCACGGCCCGCCACACCGCCTCTGGCGATGGCCCGCCATCGATGTTAGGCGGCAGACTCAAGATCGCCGCGAGGAACGGCGCAAAAGGGGGAGGATATGCGCGTGCCATCGCTTCGCAGGACATCCATGGCGGCCATGCTGCTGGTCGCGGGCAGCGGGCTTGCCCTTTTCGGCGCGCTGGCGACGGCGCAGCCATCCGCCGGCAAGGGTGCGGTCGATCATGCGAGCCTCGCCGATGCCGACGCGCCGGCCCATGTCGGCGACTGGGCGAGCTACAGCCGGACCTGGGACGAACAGCGCTACAGCCCCCTCACCCAGATCAACGACGGCAATGTCCAGAATCTCGGCCTCGCCTGGTATGACGACCTCGAGACCTTCCGCGGCGTGCAGGCGAGCCCGCTCGTCATCGGCGGCATTCTCTACAATGAGAGCATCTACAATGTCGTCACCGCCTATGACGGCAAGACCGGCAGGAAGCTGTGGACCTACGACCCCAAGGTCGCAAAGGAATGGGCGCGCTGGGCCTGCTGCGGCCCCTCCTCGCGCGGAATCGCGGCCTGGGGCGACAAGCTCATCGTCGGCGCGCTGGACGGCCGCCTGATCGCCATCGACCGGCACAGCGGCAAGGAGATCTGGACCACCCAGACCTTCGAGCCCAACAAGGACCCTTATTCCATCACCGGCGCCCCGCGCGTCTATGACGGCAAGGTCATCATCGGCAATGGCGGCGGCGACTATGGCTCGCGCGGCTTCGTCTCCGCCTTCGACGCGGAGACCGGCAAGAAGCTCTGGAAATTCTACATCGTCCCCACCGATCCCGCCAAGGGACCGGATGGCGAGGCGAGCGACAGCGCCATGAAGATCGCCGCGCCCACCTGGCACGGCAAGTTCTGGGAAGCGGGCGGCGGCGGCAATGCGTGGGACAGCTTCGCCTATGATCCCAAGCTCAATCTCGTCTATATCGGCACCGGCAACGGCAGCCCCCATATGTGGTATCACCGCAGCGAGGGGAAAGGCGACAATCTCTTCCTTTGCTCCATGGTCGCGGTCGACGCCACCACGGGCGCCTATAAATGGCACTATCAGATGGTGCCCGAGGAGGACTGGGACTACACCTGCACCCAGCCCATCGTGCTCGCCGACATGAAGATCGACGGCAAGCTGCGCAAGGTCGCCATGCAGGCGCCGAAGAACGGCTTCTTCTACGTGATCGACCGCACCAACGGAAAGCTGATCTCCGGCAAGAGCTATGTGTCAGTGAACACCTGGGCGAGCCATATC
>CBIMKI010000115.1:0-9184 GCA_966244395.1 uncultured Sphingobium sp.
GTTTACAAAACCGCTGCACTACCACTGTGCTAATCCGGCGGCGCGCCCTGGCCGCCGGGACTTGGTTACTTTGTCCGGACGGGTCAAGTGGAGATTTGCCGCCGCAGCCGGCACAGGCCGGCCCATAGACGCAAAACGCCGCCGGCGCGAAGCCGGCGACGTTGCGATCGGAGCGGGTCGGGTCGCGCGGCCTTACCAGCCGCAGGCCTTGCCCTTGTTCTGCTCGTCGAGCCACTTTTTGAGCGGCGCGAAATAGTTGATGAGTGCCTTGCCGCTCATCTCGCGGCTGCCGGTGAAGGCCTGCAATGCGTCCGGCCATGGCTTGGAGGCGCCCATCTTCAGCATCGCGTCCAGCTTCGCGCCCACTTCCTTGTTGCCATAGAAGGAACAGCGGTGAAGCGGGCCGGTCCAGCCCGCCTGCTTGCACGCCGCCTCGTAGAACTGGAACTGGAGCACCCGCGCCAGGAAATAGCGCGTATAGGGCGTATTGCCGGGGATATGGAACTTGGCGCCCGGATCGAAGGCGTCCGCATCGCGCGGCGCGGGCGGGACGATGCCCTGATATTGAAGGCGCATGTCCGTCCACGCCTTGTTGTAGTCGGCCGGCTTGATCGAGCCGTCGAACACGCCCCAGCGCCAGCGGTCGATGAGCAGGCCGAAGGGCAGGAACGCCACCTTGTCCATCGCCTGGCGCAGCAGCAGGCCCAGGTCCTTGTCCGCGCTCGGCACGCGGGCGGGGTCGAGCAGCTTGATGTCGACCAGATATTGCGGGGTGATCGAGAGCGCGATGAAATCGCCGATCGCCTCGTGGAAGCCGTCATTGGCGCCATTGAGATAGAGGAAGGGCTGCTCCTTGTAGGCGCGCTGGTAATAATTGTGGCCAAGCTCGTGATGGATGGTCACGAAGTCGTCGCTGTTGACCTTGGTGCACATCTTGATGCGCAGATCGTCCTTGTTGTCGATGTCCCAGGCCGAGGCATGGCACACCACCTCGCGGTCGCGCGGCGCGATGAACTGGGTGCGCGTCCAGAAGGTGTCGGGCAGCGGATCGAAGCCGAGCGAGGAGAAGAAGCCCTCGCCGAACTTGAACATCTCCTTTTCCCAATAGCCGCGCTTCTGGTTTTCCGGCGTATCGATCATCTGCGGCGTGGTCTGGACGAAGCCCTTGGCCTTCAGGAGATCGCCAATGTCGTAGCCCAGGTCTCCCGCGCCCGCCGGGGCGACCAGCGGATAGATGTTGCCCCATTCCTGCGCCCACATGTTGCCGAGCAGGTCGGCGCGGATCGGGCCGGTCTTCGCCTGCACCGCGTCGCCATATTTCTCGTTGAGCTTGGTACGCGTGTAGCAGTGCAGCGAATCGTAGAGCGGTTTCACTTCCTGCCAGATCTTCTCGGTGAGCGCGGCGAACTGATCCGGCGCCATGTCGTAGCCCGATCGCCACATGGCGCCGGTGTCGGCAAAGCCCAGCTCCTTCGCGCCCTGGTTGGCGATCTCGACCAGCCGCGCATAATCGGCCTTCATCGGCTTGCCGACCGTGTCGTGCCAGCTCGTCCACATCTCCTGATATTCGGCAGGCGTGTGGTCGAGATTGCCCATCTCGGCCTCGATGTCGCTGCCGCTGATCGGCTGGCCCTTGAGCGTGCCCTTGCCCTTGCCGTAGCTGGATTGGAGGCGGGTCGCGATTTCATTGAGTTCGGTGGCGGCGCCCGGCGTAGTCGGCGCGGGCAACACCAGGCCCTGCCGCAATATGTCGAGCTTGCGCTTCACGTCGGGCGAGAGGCCCGGCACATTCTGGTATTTGGCGGCCTCGAGGGCAAAGCGCACGAACATTTCCGTGCCCTCCGCGCCGCTCTGGGCGGCCAGCGCGTCGGTATCCTCGGTGATGTAGGTGTTGTTGATCCACTGGATGCGGCTGGCCTCGACGATATAATCGCCGCCTTCCTTTTCGGCCCGCTCGATGAAGGCCTGGGCGTCAGCGGCGGTCGGGGCGGCCGATGACTGGGCCCAGGCCGCGCTCGACGCGCAGCCGCAGGCCAGCGCTGCCGCCACGGCGAGGCGCGAGATGACGATGTTCATTGGGCATTCCTTCGGAATCTTGAGGGATGGCCTAGCTGAACCCGGAATGACGTGCGCGTCAAGGGGCGAGAAAGCGCACGATTGCCTCGCCCAGCTCCGGCCGGGTCACGCAGTTCATGTGGTTGCCGGGGATACGCTCGACACGTCCGTCGGGCAGCCGCGCCGCCAGCTTTTCGGGCGAACCCACCTCGCGATCCTCCTCCCCCACCAGCACCAGAGCGGGCATGTCCGCGCAGGCGAGCACGGCGGGGTCGATGTCGGGCGTACTCTCCAGCAGCAGGCGCACAGCCACCGGATCGACACCCATCTGCTTCATGAACTGGATGGCGAGAAAATCCTCATCGCCCAGCTTCGAGATATCGAAGCGGCCCAGCATCGCGATGAAATGGTCGCGCCGGGCCGTCCAGCGCGTCAGCACCTCGAAGCCCATGCCGCCCAACACCAGCCGGCGCGGCGCGAGCCCGCGCGCGACCAGCATGATCGAAAGGCGTGCGCCCAGCGAATAGCCGACCAGATCGGTGGAACCCAGGTCCAGCGCCGCGAGTACTGCCTCAATATCGAGCAGCGCCACGTCCGGCGGATAGGCGGCGGCGTCATGCGGCGCGGCGCTTTCGCCGTGGCAGCGCAGGTCGAGCATCACGGCCTCGAAGCCGGCGGCGGCCAGTGCTGAGGCATGGCGGTAGCGCATCCAGTTGGTGAAAGCGCTCGATGCAAGGCCGTGGATCATGACCACCGGCGGCCCGGCGCCCAGTCGATGGACCGCGATGGGCGTGCCGCCATGGCCAGAGAGAAGCTCCGTTCTGGGTGCCTGTGTCATGGCCGATTCATGGACGCCCGCCGGCGCGGAGGCAAGCAGGACGGCGCGCCAGGAAAAATGGCGAACCACCTTTTAACTCAAAGGTGTCAATTGCGTTTAATAAGCATCCTTATTATATGCGGGCCCATGGACTCCCATCACCTTGCCTTCGTCATCAACGACGTGGCACGCCTCTATCGCAGGCGTTTCGACGAGCGGACGCGCTCCTTCGGCATCACCGGGCCGCAGATGCGCGCGCTGGTGCAGATCATGCGCTTTCCCGGTATCAACCAGGGCGCGCTTGCAGACCGACTGGACGTGGAGCCCATCACCACCTGCCGCATGGTCGACCGGCTGGAACAGGCCGATCTGGTCGAGCGTCGCCGCGATCCCCAGGACCGCCGTGCCTGGCGGCTGTTCCTCACCAAGTCCGCCGAGCCGATGGCGGAGCAGCTCCAGGCAATCGGCCAAAAGCTGCTCAACGAGTCGCTGGGCGGCATCGACGCGGCCGCGCACGACACGGTGATGAATGCGCTGGCGCAAATCCGCGACAATCTCAATCAGGCGGCGGGCGAACCCGCCGACGGAAAGGCAATCGGCAATGGCTGAAGCGGACCCGGTCATGAACAAGCCCCAGCGGATGGACTCCGCGCCCGCCGCCGAGCCGGAAGCCCCCGCCCCGGCCGAGGCACCCGCCAACAAGGGCAGGCTGCGCCGGGCCATCCTCATGTTCGGCGTGCCCGTCGCAGTGATCGCCGCGGGCGGCTATGCCTGGATGACCTCAGGTCGCACGGCCTCGACGGACAATGCCTATGTGAAGCGCGACATCGTCTCGGTCGGCGCGGACGTCGCCGGACGCATCGTCGACGTGCGCACCAAGGAGAATCAGCTCGTCAAGGCCGGCGACATCCTCTTCGTCATCGACCGCCAGCCCTATGAAGTGGCGCTGGCGGAAGCGAACGCCGCCGTGGCCAATGCGCAGGTGACGGTCGGTAAGCTCAACACCGACTACAGCGCCACCTCTGCCGACATCGAGGGTGCGCGCAGCGACGTCTATTTCGCCGAGCAGGATCTCGCGCGCCAGCAGTCCCTGATGGACCAGGGCTTCACCACCCTCGCCCGCCTCCAGCAATCGCAGCAGACGCTGGCGACGGCGCGCAAGACGCTCAACAATGCCGTCGCCGAACAGCAGAAGGCCAAGGCGGCACTGGCGAGCGGCCAGCAGGTGCCCGGCGTCAATCCGCAGCTTGCCGCCGCGCAGGCTCAGCTCGCCCAGGCCAGGCTCAATCTCGAGCGCACGCAGGTCCGCGCGCCCGTCTCCGGCCGCGTTGCCCAGACCGACCGCTTGCAGGTAGGCCAGATGGCCGTGCAGGGCCTGCCGCTCGTCAGCATCGTGCAGAGCGAGCAGAGCTGGGTGACCGCCAATTTCAAGGAAACCGACCTCGACCGGATGCACCCCGGCCAGCATGCCACCATCGAGATCGATGCCTATTCCGGCCTCAAGCTCAAGGGTCATGTCGAAAGCATCGGCTATGGCACGGGGTCGCAATTCTCGATCCTCCCCGCGCAGAATGCCAACGGCAACTGGGTGAAGGTGACGCAGCGCGTGCCGGTCCGCATTTCCATCGACGAGGCGCCGCCGCGCACGATGATCGCGGGCCTTTCCGCCAATGTCGTCGTCGACATCCGCGACAGACCGAACAACCCGGCACAGGCCGCCGCGCATTAAGGCTCTCGCCATGGCGCCCTTCGATGATCGCCCGCAGCTCGTCTCGCGGCACAAGGGCCTGCTGACCGTCGCCATCATGGCGGCCATGGTCATGCAGGTGCTGGACACGACTATCACCAATGTCGCGCTGCCGCACATGTCGGCGACGCTGGGCGCCACGCAGGATACCATCGCCTGGGTGCTGACCAGCTACATCCTGGCCTCCGCCGTCGCCATCCCCATCACCGGCTGGCTGGCGGACCGCTTCGGCACACGGCGGCTCTTCCTCGCTTCTGTCGCCTTGTTCGTCATTGCCTCCATGCTGTGCGGCATCGCGCAGAATCTGGAAGAAATGGTCGCCTTCCGCGCATTGCAGGGCGTTGGCGGCGCGTTCCTGGGCCCACTGGCGCAGAGCCTCATGCTGGACATCAACAAGCCCAGCGAACAGGCGCGCGCCATGTCCGTCTACGGCATGGGCGTCATGGTCGGGCCGATCATGGGGCCGATCCTGGGCGGCTGGCTCACCGAGTGGCTGGATTGGCGCTGGTGCTTCTTTGTCAACGTGCCGGTGGGCGCGGCCTGTTTCCTCGGCCTGGCACTACTGCTCCCCGAGAAGCCACTGCGTCGGCGCAGCTTCGACCTGTTCGGCTTCAGCCTGCTGGTGCTGGGCCTCACCGGCCTCCAGCTCATGCTCGATCGAGGACAGACGCAGGACTGGTTCAGTTCGACCGAGATCCTCATCGAGGCAGGCGTCGCGGTCATTGCCCTGTGGATGTTCACGGTCCATGTGATGACCGCCAAGAAGCCGATCTTCACGCCCGAGATGCTGCGCGACCGCAATTTCATCACGGCCTCGTTTTTCATGTTCGTCATCGGCATGATTATGCTGGCCGCGCTAGCCGTGCTGCCTTCGCTGCTGGAAGGGATCTACGGCTATTCGGTGACGGATACCGGCGTGCTGCTCGCCTCGCGCGGCGTCGGCGTGCTTGTCACCATGAGCCAGGCGCAACGGATCATGACCATTATCGACGCGCGTCTCCAGGTCGCCATCGGACTCCTTATTTCGGCGGGCTCGCTCTGGTACATGACCGGCTGGACCATCGACATGAGCTGGGAGCCCATCGTCATCAGTGGCCTCATCCAGGGCGCGGGCATCGGCCTTGTCTTCGTGCCCCTGCAGGTGCTGGCGTTCGGCACGCTGCCGCCCAGCTTCCGCACCGAGGGCGCGGCCGTGCTCAACCTGACGCGCAACATCGGCTCCTCGATCGGCATCGCCATCGTCATGGCCCTGCTTGCCCGCAACACGCAGGTCGCGCATGCCGACATCGTCCAGAACATCACGCCCACCAGCCTGCCCGTCGACCTCTCGAACACCACCATGCTCGGCCAATATGGCGCGGCCATCCTGGAGGCGACCAACGGCATGGTGAACGTGCAGGCGGCGATGATCGCCTATCTCGACGATTTCTGGATCATGGCCATCGCCTGCGCGGCCGCTGCCCCCCTTGCCATCCTGCTGCGCAAGCCCCGCCCGCCCGCACCCGGCGAAGCGCCGCCGGTGATCTCGGAGTAGCGGATCGGGGCGTCCTCGCCCCTGATCTTTAGAGGAAGGTTGGGGCGAAGTGGCGACGCTGAGGATTGTCGCCATGTGCGCAAAATCGTGCTGCCTAGCCACAAGGCCGCCCTCAGTTCGGGATGTGTGTTCCTGCGGAGGCAGGAACCCAGGGCGCAACGACACCCCATATCCGCCTTGGGCCCCTGCCTCCGCAGGAGCACTGGCATTGCCAGATCCCCGGGGCGGCGTTTGCTCGGAAACTGGCGCAGGGCGCTATACCCGCTTCCGCCCCTCCCCCAGACTCCCCAGCCACGCCCCAAGCAGCGCCAGCGCGCTGCCGATCTGCGCCAGCGCCATGTCCTTCTGCGGGTCCCACATGTCGCCCTGCTGACCATTGTAGAAGTCCGCCGTCTCGCCCACCGCGACGATGCTCAGCAGCCACTCGAAGATCTCGTAGAGCGCGCCCGCAAGGCCGACCAATGCGAAGCCGAAAAACCAGGCGGCGCGGCGCCCCATGCCGCCATGCCTGTGGGCAATCTCCGCGAAAGCCGGCGTACAGAGCAGGCCGAACATGAAGTGCACCAGCCTATCATAGCCGTTGCGCCCCGCGCCGAGCATCGGCGAGAGGCCGTCGCCCAGCCAGGCCTCATAGGGCACGTTGGAATAAGTATAGCGCCCGCCCAGCGTGTGCAGCAGCAGGAAGGCGCAGAGCAGCGCCACGCTGGCAGTGCCGAGCGGCCAGCGGCGCAGCAGCCAGGGCGCGAGGGCACAGAGCAGCAGGGTCGGCGCATGGTGCAGCGGCGCGATCTGCGGATAAGGCTGCGCGATGTTGGCGACCGCGACTGCAAGCAGCAGCACGGCCAGCAAGGCCCATTGCGCGCAGGGCAGGCCCGGCCGCGATCTCACGCGGCGGCCGCATCAGACATTGGGCCGCACACTGCCTGCGAGATGCGCCATATAATCAACTTTGCCGATGTCCACGCCATGATTGCGCATCAACGCATAGGTCATGACGAGGTGGAAATAGAAATTGGGCATCAGCCATTCATCGACATAGGCTTGCCCGCTCAGGTCCAGATGGGCCTGGCCCATGAGGTCGATATGCTTGCCGGGCAGCGACGCGATGCCGCCTGCCGCCGCCTCGTCCAGCGCCGCGATCGTCTCTGTGACATGTTCCTTGAGCGCCAGCCAGTGCAGCGCCATCGGATCGGGCTGGCTGTAGGTTTCGCTCCTGCACCAGGCGAGAAACTCGCGCGGCTGATTGCAGGCGAACACGATCTGGTTGGGAAAGGGATACATGTCCGGCGCCATGCGCGCCGTCATCAGCGCCGTGATGGCGCCATCCGTTCCGGACAATTTGCCTTCGGCCTTGCCCATCCAGTCCGACAGCGATTGCAGCCGCGTTCTGAATATCCACACCGCGCGCTGCGCCAGATCGTCGTTCATGCCCCATCCTCTCCTTTGCCCGCTTCGTAGCGAAGAAGCGGGCATGGAGGAAAGGACGAAGACGCCTCAACCCTTCTTGAGGTGGCGCCGGCCGAGCAGCTCAGCGATCTGCACCGCATTCAGGGCCGCGCCCTTGCGCAGATTGTCGCTGACGCACCACAGGATGAGGCCGTTGTCCACGGTCGGGTCCTCGCGCACGCGGCTGACGAAGGTCGCATAGTCGCCCACGCATTCGACCGGCGTCACGTAGCCGCCGTCCTCGCGCTTGTCGACGAGCATGACGCCCGGCGCCTCGCGCAGGATGGACTGCGCCTTCTTGGCCGAGATTTCATTCTCGAATTCGATGGCGATGGCCTCCGAATGCCCGACGAACACCGGCACGCGCACGCAGGTCGCCACCACCTTGATCTTGGGATCAAGGATCTTCTTGGTCTCGACCACCATCTTCCACTCTTCTTTGGTGAAGCCATCGTCCAGGAAGCTGTCGATGTGCGGAATGACGTTGAAGGCGATCTGCTTGGTGAACTTCTTCGGCTCGGCCGGATCGCCCACGAAGATGTTGCGGCTCTGCTCGAACAGCTCGTCCATACCGTCCTTGCCCGCGCCGGAGACGGATTGATAGGTCGAGACGACCACACGCTTGATCGTCGCCTCGTCATGCAGGGGCTTCAATGCCACGACCATCTGCGCGGTCGAGCAATTGGGGTTGGCGATGATGTTCTTGCGCTTGTAGCCATCGATGGCCTCCGGATTCACTTCCGGCACCACCAGCGGCACGTCCGGGTCCATGCGATAGAGCGACGAATTGTCGATCACCACGCAGCCGGCCGCGGCGGCCCTTGGAGCATAGTCCTTGGTCGGGCCAGATCCGGCGGCGAACAGGGCGATATCCCATCCGGCAAAGTCGAAATGCTCGATATTCTTCACCTTGAGCATCTGGCCGCTCTCGCCAAATTCGATCTCGTCGCCCGTCGAGCGGGGCGAGGCGACCGCGGCGATCTCGTCGGCGGGGAATTCGCGCTCGGCGAGGATGTTGAGCATTTCGCGACCGACATTGCCGGTCGCGCCGACGACGGCGACGCGATAACCCATGAGCTGGTCCTTCCCAGGACTGTGAGAACAGGCGCGCCGGATAGCCGATTGTCGCAGCCAGGCAAAGCATGATAACCCGCCGCCTGGAACGAGATGGGGGAGAAACGTGCGGACCATCATGCGCGTGGCGGCGATCGCCCTGCTCGGAGCCTCGCTTGGCGGCTGCGCCATGCGTGGCCGGCTGGCGGTCGATTGCGAGCAGTTCCCGCGCTTCGTGCATGATCTACCCTATTCCCCGCTCGAGGAGCAGATTCGCAGCAGTTGGCCGCCTCGCCCCGCCGATTTCGAGGGCAGCGGCCTCCAACTCGCCGGCCAGGACGCGCGCGACTATGACCGCGCCATCGACAAGGCGCTCGGCATCGAGAGTCAGCGTGCGGGCGAGACGCTGTCTCCGCCGCGTTGGACGACATCCAATCCCGTCGCCCAGCCCTCGGTCCTCCTGCTTTCGGGCGGCGGACAATGGGGCGCCTTCGGAGCCGGTCTCCTCACCACCCTGGCGCAGGAGGGATCG
>CBIMKI010000116.1:0-9125 GCA_966244395.1 uncultured Sphingobium sp.
CTGAAGCTGCGCGGCCGTTCGATGCAGGCCGCTGTTCCCGTGGGCGAGGGCGCCATGGCGGCCCTGCTCGGCGCGGACATCGAGAAGGCCGAGGCGCTGGCCAATCAAGCCGCGCAGGGTGAAGTCTGTACGGTCGCCAATGATAATGATCCGAGCCAGGTTGTTATTTCCGGGCATCGCGGTGCGATCGAGCGCGCGGTCGAACTGGTCAAGGACTTCGGTATTAAGCGTGGCGTGCTGCTGCCTGTCTCCGCGCCCTTCCATTGCCCGCTGATGCAGCCGGCGGCCGATGCGATGGCGGAGGCGCTCGCCGCGGCTCAGTCGCCCGGCGCTTTCCTGCCGGTCTATGCCAATGTGATCGCCGCGCCCGTCACTGACGCCGCGACGATCCGCGGCCTGTTGGTGCAGCAGGTCACTGGTCGCGTGCGCTGGCGCGAAAGCATTGCCGCCATGTGGGAGGCGGGGGTCACCGATTTCGTCGAGCTGGGTGGCAAGGTGCTCGGCCCCATGGTCAAGCGTATCGTCCCCGATGCCACCGTTGCCAGCGTGACCTGCATGGACGACATCGAGGCGTTGCTGGGCCGAATCTGAGACATAGTAAAAGGATTGAAGCAATGTTCGACCTGACGGGAATGACTGCGCTGGTGACCGGCGCGAGTGGCGGCATCGGTTCGGCGGTGGCGAAGGCACTGGCCGGGCAGGGCGCGCGGCTCGCGCTCTCGGGGAGCAATGTCGACAAGCTTCAGGCCTTCGCAGCGGAACTGGGCGGCGATCATGTCTGCGTGCCCTGCGACCTGGGAGACGGCGCGGCGGTCGATGCGCTCGTGCCGCAGGCCATGGAGGCGCTCGGCGGCAATCTCGACATTCTCGTCAACAATGCTGGCGTCACGCGCGATAATCTCATTTTGCGCATGAAGGACGAGGAGTGGGAGAGTGTCCAGCGCATCAACCTGGAAGCGGCCTTCCGCCTGATCCGCGCTGCGGCCAAGCCGATGATGAAGGCGCGCTTCGGCCGCATTGTCTCGATCACCAGCGTGGTCGGCGTCACCGGTAATCCGGGCCAAGCCAATTATGCGGCCTCCAAGGCCGGCCTCATCGGCATGAGCAAGAGCCTCGCGCAGGAGCTGGCGAGCCGGGGCATCACCGTGAACTGCGTCGCGCCGGGCTTCATCCGCTCGGCTATGACTGATGCGCTCAACGACGCGCAGAAGCAGGCCATTCTCGCACGTATTCCTGCGGGCGATTTGGGTGAGGGCGCGGATATCGGTGCGGCCATCGTCTATCTGGCAAGCCGCGAGGCTGGCTATGTCACGGGCCAGACGCTCCACGTAAACGGCGGCATGGCCATGATCTGACCCGGCGTGGGACGGCCAAAGGGCGCGCCAAGCCTCTTGCCACCCGCCCCCCGGCGCACTAGGGCATGTGCCGACCAAAGAGCATTCACTCCATAACAAGGGACCGAGCATGAGTGAGACCGCAGACCGCGTGAAGAAGATCGTTGTCGAGCACCTCGGCGTCGAGGCCGACAAGGTCACCGAGGATGCCAGCTTCATCGACGATCTGGGTGCCGACAGCCTCGATATCGTCGAGCTGGTGATGGCCTTCGAGGAAGAGTTCGGCGTCGAGATTCCGGACGATGCCGCCGAGAAGATCGCAACCGTCAAGGATGCGATCGATTATATCGAAGGCAAGCAGTAAGGGCGGGCTCGGGTCGCCCGGGCCGATGGGTTCGTGGCGGCTGCCGATTGGCTAGCCATAGCAGGACGCGGCTCTCCGGCTTGCGGGATTTCCCGCCGCCCGAGGGCCGCTTCGCTGTCGGAGGCCGCGATGCGAGAGCGCAGCGCGGCTCGAACGTGAGGAGACTATGATGCGTCGTGTCGTCGTGACGGGTCTGGGCATGGTGTCGCCGCTGGGCGGCGATGTCGAGACGAGCTGGGCGAACATCCTGGCTGCCAAATCGGGCGCGGGAACGATCACCAAGTTCGATGCCACGGACTTCCACACCAATTATGCGTGTGAAGTGAAGCCCAAGGACCATGACTATGGCTTCGATCCGGACAAGCGCGTGGATCACAAGGTTCAGCGCCAGGTCGATCCGTTCATCGTCTTCGGCATCGATGCTGCCGGCCAGGCGATCGAGGACGCCGGTCTTGTCGACATGAGCGAGGAAGAGCGGCTGCGCGCCGGCTGCTCAATCGGTTCGGGCATCGGCGGCCTGCCGGGCATCGAGAGCGAATCGCTGGTGCTGGAACACAAGGGCCCCAAGCGCGTGTCGCCGCACTTCGTGCATGGCCGCCTCATCAATCTCATCTCCGGTCAGGTCAGCATCAAATATGGGCTGATGGGCCCCAATCATGCGGTGGTCACGGCCTGCTCGACGGGCGCGCACTCCATTGGCGACGCCGCGCGCATGATCGCCATGGACGATGCCGACGTGATGCTCGCGGGCGGCGCGGAGGGCGCGATCTGCCCGATTGGCATTGCCGGCTTCGGTCAGGCCCGCGCCCTTTCGATGGGTTTCCGCGACGAGCCCTGGCGCGCCAGCCGTCCCTACGATGTCGGCCGCGACGGCTTCGTCATGGGCGAGGGTGCAGGCGTCGTCGTGCTCGAGGAATATGAGCGGGCCAAGGCGCGCGGCGCGAAGATCTATGCCGAAGTGGTCGGCTATGGCCTCTCGGGTGACGCCTATCATGTCACGGCGCCGCATCCGGAAGGTTCGGGTGCCTATCGCGCCATGCAGATGGCCATGAAGAAGTCCGGCCTCTCGCTCGCCGACATCGATTATATCAATGCGCACGGCACCTCGACCCCGCTGGGGGACGAGCTGGAACTGGGCGCGGTGCGCCGCCTGTTCGACGGTGCGATCGGCAATCTTTCCATGTCGTCGACCAAGTCGGCCATCGGTCATCTGCTCGGCGGCGCCGGTGCGGTCGAGGCGATCTTCTGCATCCTGGCGATGCGCGACCAGATCGTGCCGCCGACGCTCAATCTCGACAATCCAAGCGAGAATTGTGCGGGCGTGGATCTCGTCCCGCACAAGGCGAAGGAGCGCAAGGTCAAGGCGGTGCTGAACAACAGCTTCGGCTTTGGCGGCACCAATGCCAGCCTCGTCTTGAAGGCGGTCTAAGGACAGGCGGGCTTTACGATGCGCCGCGCAGGCATTCTCATCATCCTGCTCGGCGCATTGGCGCTGCTTCTTGCCGGCGCGTGGTTCGCGCGCGGTTGGAGCGGCGCCGGACCGCTGGCGGAGCAGGCGCGGATCACCGTGCCCGAAGGCGCATCGCTGCGGTTCATGGCGGGGCGCCTGGAGGCTGACGGTGTCATCCGCTCCGCCGACTTGTTCCGCCTTGGCGCACGGCTCTTCGGCAATGAAGCCTCCATCAAAACCGGCGACTATCATGTGCCCGCACGCGCCAGCGCCGCGCAGGTGCTGGCCATCCTCCAGAGCGGGAAGAGCATTCCGCTCCTCATCATGATCCCCGAGGGCATGCCCTCCATCCTGGTGCAGGAACGGCTCCTCGCCAATGAGGACCTCGTTGGCGATGTGGATGTGCCGGCGGAAGGCTCCGTCTTGCCGGACAGCTACGGCTATGAACGCGGCGAGAAACGGTTGGCCGTGCTGGCGCGCATGCAGGCGGCGATGACGCGCTTCCTCGACGAGAAGTGGCCCGGCCGGAGTGCCGCGAGCCCCGTGAAGAGCCGGGGAGACGCGCTGACGCTCGCCAGCATCGTGGAAAAGGAAACGGCGGTCCCGGCAGAACGCACCACTGTCGCCGGTGTTTACGCCAATCGGCTGCGGCTCGGCATGCGGCTTCAAGCCGATCCCACCACCATCTATCCCATTACCAAGGGCAAGCCGCTCGGCCGGCGGATCCGGCAATCGGAGCTGCAGGCCGTCAACGGATATAATACTTATGCGATGGCCGGCCTGCCCGTGGGGCCGATCGCCAATCCCGGCCGCGCTTCAATCGAGGCGGTGCTGCATCCGGCCGACACGCGGGCGCTCTATTTCGTCGCAGACGGCAAGGGCGGGCATATCTTCGCCGACAGCTATGCCGAGCATCAGGCCAATGTCGAGAAATGGTACGCCATTCGCCGCCAGCGCGGGGAAATGTGAGCACCGTCGACAGGCTTCGACAGGGTTAAACGAGACCCACCTCCTTCAGCGGTATGGCGGGATCGGCGAGTTGAGCGGGATCGAGGCGGCTGCCCGAGAGGATATGGGCGCGGCCCTGCACATAATCGCGGGTCTGATTGACGCAATCCAGCGCGATCACGTGCCCTTCGCGCAGATAAACGACCGAGAAACTGCCTGTGGCGGGGTCACCGCGCACCACTGTCTGGTCATATCCCATGGAGAGACCGACGGTCTGGAGCTTCAGATCATATTGGTTCGACCAGAACCAGGGCAGGGCCTCATAGGGTGCCGGATCGCCGATGATATGCTGCACGGCCGCGCGCGCCTGGTCATTGGCGTTCTGGACCGATTCGAGCCGGATGCGGCGGCCGCCGGCAAAGCGGTTCTCATGCGCGGCGCAATCGCCGGCCGCGTAGACATGTTCCAGGCTCGTGCGGCAATAGGCATCGACATCGACACCGTCGCCGCCGGACGCGCCGGCCAGGAGCAGCGGACCCACCTCGGGAACGATGCCGATGCCTATAATGATAGCATCCGTCACCAGAATAGTGCCGTCAGTCAGGCGCACTCCGGTCGCCTTGCCGCCATCGTCGGTCTCGATGGCCTCAACCCCCGCGCCGAGCCGGACGTCCACGCCATGGGCGCGGTGCTGTGCAGCGTAAAAATCGCCGATTTCCTTGCCGGCGGTGCGAGACAGCAGGCGTTCCTGCGCCTCGATGAGCGTGACGGTCTTGCCAAGCTTGCTGAGTACGGCCGCGGCTTCCAGGCCGATATAGCCGCCGCCGATGACGATGAACCGCTGGGCGACCGGCAGAGTGGCAATCAGCCCATCGGCATCGGAACGATTGCGGATCACATGGATGGCGGTGGCGTTCGAGCCGGGGCAGGACAGGGGGCGCGGGGCGCCACCACCGGCCCAGATGAGCTTGCCATAGCCAATGTCGCGCCCGGCCGTGGTGCGGACGGAGCGGGCCAGCGGATCGAGCGCGCTGACGCGTTCGCCCAGCAGCAGAGCGATGTCGCGGTCTGCCCAGAAGGAAGGTGGGCGCAGCAGGAGGCGCTCGAACGGCTTCTCGCCCGCCAGATAATCCTTGGAGAGCGGCGGGCGTTCATAGGGAAGGGAGGTCTCGGCGCTGACGATAGCGACCGACCCCTCATATTTGAGCTGCCTGAGCAGGATCGCGGCCTGCGCGCCCGCATGCCCGCCGCCAACGATGAGACAGTCAAAAAAGGCCATGGCGCGCATATACTCCGCAGGATGATGAGCCCCGATTGCCAGACTCGCAGGCCCGCCGCAATGATCGCGCGATTGGGGCGGATCAGGCCATTGACCGGACCGAACCGGCTGCGTATAGCGCCCCGACCGATCGCCGGGAGGCAGCCATGCCGAGCCGGTGGGGCCCATGGGGCGGAGTAGCTCAGCCGGTTAGAGCAGCGGAATCATAATCCGCGTGTCGGGGGTTCGAGTCCCTCCTCCGCTACCAGTATTTCCGAAATCGCCGGCATATTCCCCGTCGGGGAGATTGCGCGCAGTCCGCGAGACTGCCGGCAATCCCCCATCCGATGGGCCCAATCCTATGCCGGCTGCGCGGCGGCCCCTTCGCTTTCGCCTTCGGCCTCATCGGGCTTGCCCGCCGTGGATTCGATGGGCTTGCGGATCAGCACCGAGATGGCGACGATCGAGACGAACAGGATGAAGGGGCAGATGGCGGCGATGGCGTAAGTGCGCACCGCTGGGATGCCGCTTTCCAGGATTATCGCGCCGATGATCGGGCCGATCACGCCGCCCATCTTGCCGATGGCCGAGGCATAGCCGCCCGCGCTCGCCCGGATGGCGCTGGGATAATAAAGGGCGAGCTGGCTGATGATCGCGGCATGGCAGCCGCCGACCAGCATGCTCTGCACCACGATGACGGGCAGCAGCAGATCGCGGGGCATCCACTCCATGCCGACCGAGACGGCCAGCGGCACGATAATGATGGTGGCGATCGCCGCGACCTTGAGGCCGTAGCGGATGCACAGGCGCATGATGATGACGCCGGCAATGGCGCCCAGAACGCCCGCGAGCGCCGAGACATTGGCCGCCGTCTCGCGCGCCACGTCCATGCGCTCCAGCACGATGGGCCCGAAGGCGGACTTGAAGAAGATGCCGAGCGCACTGGCGCCGTAGCCGATCCAGATGATGGGGGTCAGCCAGCGCAGGCGGCCCTCGAACAGCTCGAAGAACACTTTGGCGGCGGACGTGTTGCCCTTGCGCCTGGCCTCGTCGGCCAGGATGAACTCATCATCGTCGCGCACCTCGATGGTGCGGTCCAGCCGCTTCAGCGTCTTGGCCACCAGCGCCGGGTTCATCCCCTTGGTGACGAGGAAACGCGGCGATTCAGGCAGGTAGATGGCAATGAGTGCCGCGCAGATCATCGTGGCGATGCCGCCCGCGAAATAAACGCCCTCCCAGCCATAATCAGGGGCGATCAGGTTGGTGAGCGGCGCCGCGGCGGCACTGCCGAAGCTGAAACCCATCATGATGAAGGCCACGACCGTCGCGCGGATGCGCTTGGGCACGAACTCGACATTGAGCGCCCAGGCGAGCGGCAGCGCGCCGCCAATGGCCAGGCCATCGAGGAAGCGCAGCAGGAACAGCATCTCGTAATTGGGCGCGAAGCCGGTGAGGAAGGTCAGGAGGCCAAAGGCGAGCGTGCAGAAGATGATGGTCGGCCGCCTGCCGATCCGGTCGCCCACATAAGAGAAGATGAGGCCGCCCACGACCATGCCGAGCGTACCGGCGGAGAAGGCGAGGCTGATCTGCGTATCGGTGAGGCTCAGCTCTTCCTGCATATAGGGCGCGGTGAACGACATCATCATCATGTCGAGACCGTCGAACAGAGTGACCAGCGTCGAAAGGCCGATCAGGAGATAATTGAAACCGCTCAGCTTTCGCCCGTCGATCAATGCAGCAAGATCGACGGTGCGGCGCGCGCTGGTGGTGGCCACGTGTATTTCTCCCTCTCCCGAACCGCCCCGTTTGAGGAATGCGGCAAAGGACGTTACCAGCGCAGCGACCCGTTTGGCTATAGGGACGGTACGTAACGCGTCGAATCGTTCGGATTCGAGTTATTTTTCGGGCGCGACGGTGAGCGCGACTCGGACGGGAAGACGGAGAGAGAACAGGATGACCCAGGAGAATCACACCCCCCGCGTCCGCGAAGTGCGGCGATCGGAGGACCGCTTCCTCGGCTCCGACCTGTTCGAAACCGACCGGCGCCAGCTCCCGCCGCGCAACGGCACCGGCGCCATCGTGGAACCCGCGCGCGAGATCCCCGTCTACCATCGCTGCCAGGTGCTGGTGGTCGGCGGCGGTCCCTCCGGCACGGCGGCGGCCTGGGCGGCGGCGAAGGCCGGCGCGGACGTGGTGCTGATGGAGCGCTACAATCATCTGGGCGGCCTCTCGACCGGGGGACTCGTCATCTGGATCGACCGCATGACGGACTGGACGGGTCGGCAGGTCATTCAGGGATTCGCAACCGACATCTTCGATCGCTTCCCGGCCGAGGGCGTCGCCGGGCCGCCGCGCGAGGACTGGGGCTCGCGCGATGCGAAAAAGGCGAGCTATTGGGGCCAGCGCACCGCGGCCTTCCACGGCGTCGTCTCCTGGTCGCCCACGCTCGACCCGGAGCGGCTGAAGCTCATCAGCCAGGAAATGCTGCTGGAAGCGGGCGTGCGGCTCGTCTTCCACAGCTGGGCGGCGATGCCCATCGTCGAGGACGGCGCGGTCAAGGGCGTGGTGTTCGAATCGAAGGAAGGCCGCAAGGCGATCATGGCCGACGTGGTGGTCGACACAACCGGCGACGGCGACATCTTCGCGCGTGCGGGCGGCGACTTCGATACCGACATCGAGGAAGGCGACGTCCATCACAGCGCCAATACGGCCTTCATGCTGGGCGGCGTGGACATGGACCGCTGGCTCGCCTTCCGCGCGAACGAACCGGAGCAATATGCCCAGTTCGCCGCGCTGGGGCGTGAGAAATTGGGTTTCTTCCAGCCGCCTTATGTGAGCTGGCGCAATGACATCGGCCTGTTCCTGGGGCCGCGCCAGTCGGGCCTTTCCGCGCTCGACATCGACGACCAGACCGAGCTGGAGATCCGCTCGCACCGCTTCATGCAGACGCATTGCGACTTCTTCCGCGACCATGCGCCGGGCTTCGAACATTGCTACATGCTCCAGAGCGCGCCGCAGCTGGGCGTGCGCCACACGCGCCGCCTGGTCGGCACGGGGCGCATCGAGCGCGGCCAGTGGAGCGAGGGCATCGCGCTGCCGGACGAAGTGGGCGTGAGCCCATCCGTGAGCCTTAAGTTTCCAGTGATTTCCGTGCCTTATGGGTCGCTGGTGCCACGCAGTCTCGATGGACTGGTGGCTGGCGGCAAGCATATCAGCTGCGATGCCAATTCGCATGGCTTCATGCGCGAGATCCCGCAATGCTGGCTGACCGGGCAGGCGGCCGGCGTGGCGGCTGCGCTCTCGGCGCGGGCGGGCGTGCAGCCGCGCGCGCTCGACGTGGCATCGCTCCAGGCGGAATTGCGGCGGCAGGGCGTCTTCCTGCACGACCATGCGGGGCAGAAGGAAGAGGTGCCGGCCGCGCCGGCTGCCCAAGCCGCGGTGGGCTGAAGCGATGGCGGACGTCGATCCCCGGGGCATGGCGAGATCGACGCTGGGCGAACCGTCCGGCGCATGGACGGCCGCGCTGGGCGGCGGTGCGGAGGGCCTGACCCGCCGCCTCGGCGCCGATCAGATCACCGCGCTCGATGCCGCCGTGGCCGCCACGCAAGGGCGCGAGGCGACGGACGTGACGGCCGGCGATTTTGGCGCGCCTCCGCTCGCCGCGCTGATGGACGCGGTGCGCTGGGACATCATGGCCGGGCGGGGCGCGGTGCTGATCTCCGGCATCGATCTGGACCGCTATGGGTTCGAGGGGTTCAAGCGCCTCCATTT
>CBIMKI010000117.1:0-9090 GCA_966244395.1 uncultured Sphingobium sp.
GCCATGCCCGCCGAGGCGCGCGGCCGCGGCGCGCAGCCGCCGGTGCATGCGGCCCGCCCGTTCAGGGGCCGTGCGGACGATGCGCGTCAGGGCCAGGGTCAGGGTCACGGCCAGCGCCACGGCAAGCCGGGCGGCCGCCCCGAGCGCGGCGAGCGCCCGGAGCGTGACGGCCGCACGGAGCGCCATGCCCGCCCAGACCGTGCCGCCGGTGCGGAACGCGATGCGCGCTCCGAGCGCGGCGGTCGCACCGATCAGGGTCAGCGCCCCCATCGAGGCCCGGGCGGCCATGGCAAGCTGGGCCGCCGTCCGGCGCCGGCCGCCAATGCCGGACGCCCTCGGGGCTGATCGGCTCCGAACAGACCGATATTGAATTGAAGACGCCGGCTCCGGGACGATCCGGGGCCGGCGTCCTTATGTGTGGGCGGCTTGCCGTGGACCCCGGCCGGGTGATGATACCGGAACATGAAAGCTTCGGTTCCGGGGGTCGCTTCAGCCAAAGACGATCACGCTTAGAGGCGCGCGCCTCGCATCCCTGCCCCTGATGCCGGAGCATCCATCGGGCGCCCCACCCAGGCAATCCGCCCTTACGGCAACCGGGCCGGACACCCGATTACCTACGACCATAAGCGCTCTTGTCCAAGGCCATCCCATGCCTGTAGGCAGGGTCGCGAAGCGCCTGCCGGGGAGCCGGCGCGGAAACAGGAGAGCCTAGCCGATGACGGAACGGTCGGACGACATGGCGCGCTTTTGCGCCAGCCTCGCAGCATGCGTCATGATCGGAGCCGGCACGCCCGCCGCCCTCGCCCAGCAGAAGCACGCGCCCCTGCCGCCGGAAAGCACGGCCCATCCCGAACTCTGGCCGCAGATCGCCTGGCCCGAGACGCTGACGCCCGCGCAGGAGGCGCGCGTGCAGGCACTCGTCGCCGCCATGGACCTGCCCTGCAAGGCGGGCCAGGTCATCCAGGCCGACATTCTGCGCGTGACGCCGGAGGAGGTCTCGCAATATCATCTGGGCTCGGTGCTGAACGGCGGCAGCTCAGGCCCGCACGGCAACGACCTTGCCCCCGCGCGCGACTGGCTGGCGCTGGCAGACGCCTTCTACGATGCCTCGATGAAGCCCGCCGACGGCTGCCCGGTCATTCCGGTCATGTGGGGCATCGACGCCGTCCATGGGCAGAACAACATCATCGGCGCCACGCTCTTCCCGCACAATGTGGGCCTGGGCGCCACGCGCGACGTCGCCCTCATCGAGCGGATCGGCGCGGCGGCGGCCGCCGAGATCCGCGTGACCGGGCAGGACTGGACCTTCGCGCCCACCATCGCCGTGCCGCAGGACTGGCGCTGGGGCCGCGCTTATGAAGGCTTCGGCTCCGATCCGGCCCTGGTCTCGGTGATGGGCGCGGCCATGATCCGTGGCCTGCAGGGCGCCCCGTCGGCCACGCCCATTCTCGCGCGCGGGCGCGTGGCGGCCACGGCCAAGCATTTCCTGGGCGATGGCGGCACCTTCGATGGCAAGGATCAGGGCGATGCGCGCGTCGACGAGAGCACGCTGCGCTGGGCCTTTGGCACGCCTTATGCCGCCGCGATCGAGGCGGGCGTCTCGTCCATCATGGTCAGCTATTCGAGCTGGAACGGCACCAAGATGCACGGCAACCGGAGCCTGCTCACAGACGTGCTCAAGGATCGCATGGGCTTCCACGGCATGATCGTGACGGACTGGAACGGCCATGCGCAGATCAAGGACTGCACGGCTTCGAACTGCCCCCAGGCGCTCAATGCCGGCAACGACATGTACATGATCCCCAATGGCTGGAAGGAACTCCACGCCAATATCCAGCAGCAGGTGAAGGACGGCGCCATCCCCATGGCGCGGCTGGACGACGCGGTGGCGCGGGTGCTGCGCATGAAGATGCGCATGGGTCTGTTCGAGGCGGGGCGTCCCTCTGCGCGGCAATATGGCGGCCGGTTCGATGTGCTGGGCTCGGCCGAGCATCGCGCCATTGCGCGCGAGGCGGTGCGCAAGAGCCTCGTCCTCCTCAAGAATGACGGCGTGCTGCCGCTGAAGCCCTCGGCCCGCATACTCGTGGCCGGCGACGCGGCGGACGATGTCGCGCGCCAGTCGGGCGGGTGGACGATCAGCTGGCAGGGCACGGGCGTCGACAACAGCCATTTCCCCGGCGCGACCTCGATCTGGAAGGGCATAGCCGATGCCGTCGGCGCGGCGGGCGGCAAGGCCGAGCTGGCGCCGCTCGGCGACTATAAGGAGAAGCCGGACGTCGCCATCGTGGTGTTCGGCGAGACGCCTTATGCGGAGATCTTGGGCGACACGCCCTCGCTTCAGCTCCGCGAAGAACTGCGCGAGCCGCTCTCGACGATGAAGCGCCTGCGCGCGCGAGGCATTCCCGTGGTGGCGGTGCTGATTTCCGGCCGGCCGCTCTTCGTCAATGCGGAGATGAACGCGGCCAACGGCTTCGTCGCCGCATGGCTGCCCGGATCGGAAGGCGGCGGCGTCGCCGACATGCTCTTTGCGGCGGGCGGGGCCGATTTCACCGGCCGCCTGCCGATGGCCTGGCCGGTCGACGCGCGGCCCGGTGCGCCGGCCCTGTTCGGCTATGGCCATGGCCTGACCCTGGCGCAGGGCGCCCGGCCCTGGGCCGCCCTTGGCGAAGACCCCGGCGCCCCGCCGCTCGGCACGGCCGGCCTGCTCATGGACAAGGGCGTGGCGGCGAGCGGCTGGGCCTTCCATGCCACGGCCCCCGCCGGCCGCCTGCGCATGCGCGACGCGCGCGACGCGACCCAGCCCGGCGCGAAGCAGATCACACTCAAGGCCGGCAAGGGCGAGGCGCGGCTGGAGCTGGTCGCGAGCGAGGCGCAGAATCTCCAGCGCGAAGCGCTGGCGCCGGTGATGGTGCTGATGACGGCACGCTTCGACACGCGCCCCACCGGAGACTGGACCGCGACCGTCAGATGCGGCGAGGGCTGCGGCAAGACCATCCCCATGCCCTCGGTCGCCAACGTGCCGCTCGGCAAGTGGGTGAAGCTCGGCGTGCCGCTGCGCTGCTTCGGCATGTCACAGCAGGACATGGGCCATGTGACGGCGCCGTTCAGCATCGCCACCGAGGGCGCGGCGGATTTCGCCCTGGCGCGGGTTCAGTTGGGCATGGTGGCGGATGTGACGACGACCTGTCCGTAGGGAGCCCCCAAACAAACCGTTCGTCCCGAGTAGCCGCTGAGCTTGTCGAAGCGGCGTATCGGAGGACGACGATGTGGCGCTGCGGTGCTTCGACATGCACCGGCGGCGCTGCTCAGCACGAACGGCAAGTCGGGAAAAGCAAACCTCTCACAGGCTCCCATGGCCAGCGACCGCAAGCCGCCCCGCGGGATCAGCTCCCGTTCGGGCCCGGTCCGCCGGTGCCGCCACCGCCGCCCATCGGCCCGGCGCCGACCGCGCCGATATTGCCGAATATCTCGTCGAACAGGCTGCGGTCGCGGCCCAGCGTCGGCGTCTTGTCGCCCACCGGCGAGATGTTCGCCACCTTGTCGAGCGTCAGGTCGCGGGAAATGGTGGCGACATTGCCGGCCGGGTCGAACTCGACCATGTACATGACCTGCGAGGTCGGCGTGGGCGTGCCGAAGGCAAGCTGCCGCGTGCTGCGCGAGACATAGTACCAGCGCTCCGGGCCGAATTGCGACACGAAGGTCGGGCGGCCCATCGAGCCTTCCACCGATGCCTTGTTGTCGACGCCCGGCAGGACCGATTCGACGATGAGCGGCTGGAGAATGAAGCCCTGATGCTCCCGGATCTGCGAGCAGCCGCCCGCGAGGAGCAGGACCAGCGCGCAGCCTGCGACCAGCGCGGGCCTTCCCAATTGACGCATCCTCTTCACCTGCACAGCCTGCCCTTCGTTCGCGATCCCATCGCTCGATGCAACGCCCATTGCATTGCCAGCCAATGCAATCAATATGCAATTCGGCCGCAGGCGTCCCGCCGACCCGAGTTCGGGAGGAACGGAGCGGCCGGTATCCCTCCTGATGCGCACCGAAAGCTGAACCTGCGATGAGCCTCCTTGCCTCCCTTTTTTCCCGCAAGGACAAGCGCGCGCCGCTGCGGCCACTCTATGCCGCACTGGTCGGCGAAGCGCGGGAGCCGCATTGGTATCTGGAGGGCGCCGTGCCGGATACGCTGGACGGGCGCTTCGACATGGTGGCCGCCGTGCTCAGCCTCGCCCTGCTGCGCCTGGAAGCGCTGGGGCTGGTGCCGGAAAGCGTGCACCTCACCGAGATTTTCGTGGACGACATGGACGGGCAGGTGCGCCAGATCGGCTTCGGCGACATCGTCGTGGGCAAGCAGATCGGCCGGATGATGAGCGCGCTGGGCGGCCGCCTCGCCGCCTATCGCGCCGCCTTCGCGGGCGAGGCGCCGCTGGACGAAGCCATCGTGCGCAACATCTTTCGCGGCGAGGCGCCCGATGCGGCGGCGCTCGCCCATGTCGCGCAGGGGCTGCGCGCCTTCGCGGCAAGGCTGGACGCAACGCCCGGCGATGCGCTGCTCGCAGCCCAGATCGGCTGACCGACCATGAGCGCATCCACGCCCCCGCCCGAATTCTCCCGCATCGTCCGGCTGAACGAGATCGGTGACGGCACGCGCGAGCGCACGGTCGAGGCGAATGCGCAGGAACGCGCGGCCCTCGCCCGGCGCTTCGGCCTGCTCGCGCTCGACCGGCTGGAGGCGCGGCTGCACATCGTCCCCGAAGCGAAGAGCTGGCTCCTCTCCGGCACGCTGCGCGCCGATCTTGCCCAGCCCTGCGTCGCGACCGGCGAGCCCGTGCCCGCGACGCTCGACCTGCCCTTCGCCGTGCGCTTCGTGCGCAATCTGGAGAGCGGCGGCGATACCGAGGAAGTCGAACTCAGCGAGGAGGATTGCGACCTCATGGAGCTGGACGGCGAGCGCATCGACATGGGCGAGACGGTCGCCCAGTCCCTCGCGCTCAATCTCGATCCCTATCCCCGCGCGCCCGACGCCGACGCCGTGCTGCGCAAGCATGGCGTGCTGAGCGAGGAGGATGCAGGGCCGTTCGCGGCCTTGAAGGGGCTGAAGCTGGGTAAGAAGGACGGCTGAACAAGCCGGGCCCGGCACCTTGGGAAAGCCGGCTTCTTCTTGGCTCTCACAAAGGCGCCGCTTGACGTGACGGTTGCCGCGTTAGTAGCGGTCTTTGGCGGAGCAGCTCGTTTTGCCCAAAAGCTGTCATGCGTTCAGGAATTTGAACGACGGCAATCCTGGTCAACTGACTTCAGTGCGACGGTTCCTCTCCGAACGGATAGCAACTCCCGGCCAAAGAGAGCAGTCTCCATTGTTTCTGTTTTCTTGAGAAGAACCCATCGCAGTTATGGATTATCTCCTCGATCCCCGTTGACGGGTGCCCATCGACGGGCGGTAGGCCTCTACTTTCAAACACGATGAACTGGCAGCGAAAAGTATCGGAGCGAGGGGATCGAATACATTTCTCGGCGGCCGCGTGGCCCACATAAGGCTCCTTTTGCCAACGGACTTTATCGCAACCCTCGTCGTTCGGACAGATTCGACGGTAGCGAAACTCATTGTAAGCCGCTGCCAGCTCATGATTGGACGGCGTGTCGGCTTCGCTTGCAGTAACGAGCGACGAGGCCGAACCCTTACTGTAAAGGCCGCTGAATAGAACCAGCGTCACCACGACAGATGCAATCAAGCTTTTCATCATGCACATGATAGTTTCGACGCTGAAGACCGCAATAAGGTTGTTGGCGGACATCCCCTCAATTATCAACGAAGGGCCGTTGTCGGCTGTAGCTTACCTGAAAGCCGACTGTCCGGTCCCCACGACAAACCAGTCATGAGCTGACTATTGCAAACCCACATAATCGCCCCCCTTTAGGGGAAGCGTCAACCTCTTGTTCCCCTTTCGTTCGACCACCACCATGCTATAAACCCGCGATATGGACGAAGGCCCGGATCAGCAGCGCAAGGTCATCCATATCGACATGGACGCCTTTTATGCGTCCGTGGAGCAGCGCGACAATCCGGAGTTGCGGGGCAAGCCGTTGGCGGTCGGCGGGGGCGGGCCGCGCGGCGTGGTGGCGGCGGCGAGCTATGAGGCGCGGGTCTTTGGCGTGCGCTCGGCCATGCCGGGCGGGCAGGCGCGGCGACTCTGCCCGGACCTCATCTTCGTCCCCGCCCGCTTCGATGCCTATCGCACCGCCAGCCAGCAGATTCGCAACATCTTCGAGCGCTTCACCGACATCATCCAGCCGCTCTCGCTGGACGAGGCCTATCTGGACGTCACCACCAACAAGCTCGGCATCGTCTCTGCCACCTATATCGCGCAGGAGATCCGCCGGCTGATCCGCGAGGAGACGGGGCTCACGGCGTCCGCCGGCGTCTCGTGCAACAAGCTCCTCGCCAAGCTCGCCTCCGACCAGAACAAGCCCGACGGCCTGTGCGTGGTGAAGCCTGACGAGGCCGAGGCGTTCATGGCGCAGATGCCGGTGGCGCGCATCCATGGCGTCGGCCCGGTCACCGCACGGCGCATGGCGAGCCTGGGCATCCACAAGGGCGCGGACCTCAAACAATGGCCGATCGAGGCGCTCAGGCGCCATTTCGGCAAGGCTGCCGCTTTCTACCATGGCGCCGCGCGCGGCATCGACGAGCGGCCGGTGCGCGACCGGGAGAACCGCAAGTCGATCAGCGTCGAGGACACGTTCCTGCGCGACATCGGCGCGGAGAAGGAGTTGGTGGCGGCCCTGGCCAAGATCGCCGACCGGCTCTGGACGCGCGTGGAGAGCGCCCATGCGCTGGGCCGCACGGTCACGCTCAAGATCAAGCTCGGGGACTTCCGCATCATGACGCGGGCCCGCTCCCTTCCCCAGCCGCCCGCCAGCGCGAAGGATGTGCTGGGCGTCGGCATCGAGCTGCTACGCGCGCAGCTTCCCCTGCCGCTGGGTGCGCGGCTGCTCGGGCTGGGGCTCTCCAATCTGGTCGAAGAGGAGGCGGAGGGAGACGATAAGGCGGAGAGGACAGTGCGGCAGTTGACGCTCGCGCTGTAGGGCGGTGGACGCGTAGAAAACCCCAACGGCAATGCAGTTCTGTAACGCCCTGGGCTCCTGCCTGCGCAGGCGCACTGGAAGGACGTGGCCGGGCCACCCCGTTTCAAGTCAATCCAGCCCCGCCACACTCTCCGTCAACCCGGCGCAGGCCGGGGTCCATCGCGGCGGTGGTCCCGGCTCCGGCCTAACCGCCGCCTCGCGTCACCACGATCCGGCAGATCAGCCCGTCGCGCAGCGCATAATCCACCGTTACGCGCGTCTCCACCCATTGGCCGGCCTCAAGCGGCGCCACCACGAAATCGGGCGCGTCGGCCAATGCGACGAAGCGGCTGGTGCAGTCCGCAACGATGCGGTCATCCTCGACGGTGAGGCTATGGATGGTGAGCTGCTCGCGCACCCGCGCGAACATCGCCCCGTAGAAAGCGAGGATCGCGCCGCGCCCGTCCATGCGCGGCAAATTGGGCAGGTCCAGCGTGCAGTCCTCGGTGTAATAGCGGCCCGCCCGCTCGATATCGCCATGGCTGAACGCCGCCGTATAGGCCCCATAAGCCGCCCGTCCGCCCGCGCTGCCGGAAAGCAGGGGCGCGCGCCGGACACCATGGCCGGGCGGCCAGGCCATGGTGGTCAGCAGGCGGATGCGGCCGCCCGCATCGAGCGCATAATGCGCGAAGAAGCGCACCGTGAGGATATCGCCCGGCAGCATGGCGCCGAAGGGGAAATCAGGCCGGGGCGCGTGGCAGATGAAGTCCATGTCGACATCGGCGAACAGCCGGTCGCCCTCGCGCAGCACCTCGCGCGGCCGCATGATCTCGCGCACGCCGTCATGCGCCCAGTCGAGAAAGGCGCGCAGGCCCTCGCGCCCCTCCACCAGCCGGCTGGCGCTGTGCATGGCGCAGTCGGGCGCATAGAATCGCGCCACCAGCGCCGCATCGTCACCCGCATTGAAAGCCGCGACATAAGCCGCATAGTCCATCACCCTCTCCCCGCGTCTGGAACCCAACAGCTTTGGCAAATCGCTTTGGTTTGACCCTCGCGACACCCTTCTCTAGCGATGAGGCCATGACAAGGGTCAAGGTCGTCCAGCCCCTCTCCGCGCTGCGTTCGTTCCTCGCCGGGGAGGCGGGCGGCGGCGCGTTGCTGATTCTCGCCGCAGCGCTCGCGATCGTCATCGTCAACGGCTGGGCGGCCGGGAACGAGGCCTATCACCGCCTGCTGCACATGCCGCTCGGCCACACGCTCTCCGCCAGGCTCGGCGAGATGACGCCGCACCTCTGGATCAATGACGGGCTGATGGCGGTCTTCTTCCTCGTCGTGGGGCTGGAAATCAAGCGCGAGTGGCTGGACGGGCGCCTCGCCACCTGGGACGGGCGGCGCCTGCCCTTCATCGCGGCGGCGGCGGGCATGGCCGTGCCGGCACTCGTCTATCTCGCCGTCACGGCCGGCGCGCCGGGCCTTGCGCGCGGCTGGGCCATTCCCGCCGCGACGGACATCGCCTTCGCGCTCGGCGTGCTGGCGCTGCTCGGCAAGCACGCGCCGCTCTCGCTCAAGCTGCTGCTCACCACCATCGCCATCGTGGACGACATGGGCGCAGTCGCCATCATCGCCATTGCCTATACGGACAGCATCGGCGGCGCGGCCCTGCTCGCGGCGGCCATCGTCTTCGGCGCGATGATGATGCTGGGCCGGCTGGGCGTGAAGGCGCTCTGGCCATTCCTCGCGCTCGCTGCCCTGCTCTGGTATTGCGTGCTGCTCTCGGGCGTCCACGCCACGATCGCCGGCGTCCTCGCCGCGCTCGCCATTCCCATCCGCGTGACGCCCGGCACGCCGGACGCGCCGGACAGCCCGCTGCACCGGCTGGAACATGCTCTCATCCCCTGGAGCGCCTTCCTCATCGTGCCGCTCTTCGGCTTCGCCAATGCCGGCGTGCATCTTGAGGCCGATCTCGTCGCCCAGGAGGCCTCCGGCCCCGGGGCCGACCGAGCACTGCGCCCACGCCTCCGCCCTCGAACC
>CBIMKI010000118.1:0-9057 GCA_966244395.1 uncultured Sphingobium sp.
CGCGCTGATCACCTCGGAGAATGCCTTGCTGTCCGACCGGCTGGGCCGGATTGAAGAGCGCCTCGCGACGATGGAGAGCATCGTCACCGATCCGGCGGAGCGGACCGCCCGGGCAATAGACAGTCTCAGGGACTAAGGAGTTTTCGACATGAATGATGCGGCCAATATCATGGTGCCCAATCTTCCCTGGATGATCGGCTTCGGCATGTTCATGGGGATCGCGGGCATCGCCGGATGGGTCTTCACCACCTGGCTGCGCGTGCGCAACGGCTACCCGCTGGAGAACAGCTGGGGCAAGCCCATCTATCCCGTCAAGAATGACGAGACGATCGAGCGCGTCCGCCTGCTCAGCCAGGAGAATGCGCAGCTTCGCGCCGAGATCGGCTCGATGAAGGACCGCCTCGCCAATGTGGAGCGCATCGTCACGGACGGCGCCATCCACCTGACGCACGAGATCGAGAGCCTGCGCGGCCCGAGCAACTGAGCCGCGCGGTCCGCCGGACGGCCTCGAACAGGGGAGATTCCAGGAGATGTTCGCTTTCCTCAACAATCCGGCCACGGTGTGGGTGCTCATCCCGATTGCCGCCATCGTGGTCAGTGCCTTCCGCCCGATGATCCGCGCGCGTTCGAAGGAAATGGAGGCGCAGGACGCCCGCACCGCCGAGATGGCGGCGCGGCAGGCCGAGCGCATCGAGCATCTGGAGCGCCGCATGCGCGTGCTGGAGCGGATCGTGACCGATAAGGGCCTCGATGTCGCGGCCGAGATCGAGCTGCTGCGCCACACGTCCGGCATCGCGCCGGTGCGCGAACGCGGCCTCGACTGGCGGGAGAGCCGGCCATGAACGGCTATGTCTTCGTCTTCTGCATCATCGTCATCGGCGTCTGCGTGCCCGTGATTGGCGGCCTGGTGGCCGATTATCACAAGCGCAAGCTCAAGCTGCGCGAGCGCGAGCTGGAGGTGCTGGGATCGCAGACCGCCGAGCGTGCCGCCCAATATGCCGCGCAGACCGAGCGGCTGGAGGAGCGTGTGCGCGTGCTGGAGCGGATCGTGACGGACAAGGGCATCGGCCTTGCCGACGAGATCGAGAAGCTGCGCGACCAGCGCATGAACTAGGGAATATGAGGCGCTCTGGAACGCGCCCTGACGGGGAAGAGGAAGAGGACTATGAACCCCTTTGAGATGGTCGTTGCCATCGTTGCGATCACCGCGATTGCGAGCGTGCTGCGCGTGATGTTCGGGGGCGGGGGCCGCAAGCATGAGCGGATCATGAAGCACATGTCCGCCATGACCCCGCAGCGCGACCCCGAGGCGGAGCGCCTGCGCGAGGACGTGCGCAAGCTCAAGGAGCGCGTCGCCGTGTTGGAACGCCTCATCACCGACCAGTCGACCTCGCTCGACCGCGAATTCGAGAAGCTCAAGTCCATGGATTGACGGCGGCCTGCCCCCTCATGCGGGGCCGCTCAGGGAAGGATCGGCCATGATGACCCAGATGGACATCGTCACTTACGCAACAGCGGCCGTCGTGCTGACCGGCTGGGCCGCGATCTTCGCCTTCGTCGCGCTGCGGGGCTGGAACGGCTGGCTGGCGCTCAAGCGTGCCGAGATGGAACTGGTCTCGCGCCATGCCGGCGCCGTGGACCCGGCCATGCCCTCGGCTGCCACGCGCATCGACGTGGCGGACCTCAGAGAGCGCGTCCGCAAGCTGGAGGCCATTGCCTCGGGCGTCGACCTCTAGGGCCGATCGCCTCATCTTCATCGTCATTGCGAGCGGCGTCGCCGCGCGGCAATCCAGCGTTCCATGCACCGCCCTGGATTGGTTCGCCGGGAGCACATGGCCAGGCTTCGACAGCCTTGCGCGAGAGAAGCGGACGCCGTGCCGCTGCCCCGCGTTGCCAGCGGCGGCGCACGGCCTATATGGGGCGCCATGACCGCGACGCTTCAGACCATCCAGGACGATTACGAACTGCTCGACGGGGACGAGCGCTACCGCCTCCTCATCGATCTGGGCCGCGACCTTGAGCCGATGCCCGATGTGCTCAAGACGGACGCGACGCTGGTGCGCGGCTGCTCGGCCAAGGTGTGGGTCTATCCCACGCGGACGCAAAGCGGCGCGCTGCATTTCCTCGCGGACAGCAATGCCGCCATCACCAAGGGCATCATCGCGCTGGTGCTGCTGACGGTGCAGGACCGCATGCCGGCCGAGGTGGCGCAGCTCGACATCCAGGCCGCGCTCGCGCCCTTCGACCTGAAGCGCCAGCTCTCCTCCAACCGCACCCAGGGCCTGCCCAACATGATCGCGCTCATCCGCGAGACGGCGGCGCGCTTCGTGGCGGAAGGGTAAAGGATTCCCCTTAGCAGTGCTCCTGCCTACGCAGGAGCACTGAAGATATGGGGTCAGGCCACCCGCGCCGACAGCGCCGGGTGCGAGCGCGTTTCCAGCGGCTGGATGATGAGCGTGACGCGGTCATGGCCCACCGCCAGGTCCAGCACCTCGCCCGCCCGCACCGCGATGGGCTGCGGGAAGGCATGCAGCACCTGCAGCCAGCCGCCGTCGGTGTAGCCGTCCGGATGATTGTCGAAGCTGATGCCCTCGGCCAGGTCGACATGCATCCATTGGACGATGCCGGTGGCGACGCCGTCTTCCAGCACGTCGATGCTGAGCAGTTGCACGTCGCTCGGCTGCTGCCGGCGCGTCAGGTCCACACGCACCATCTCGACATCGGCCGAGAGGCGCTTCCAGTCGGTCATCGTGCCGTGGATGGGCAGCTTCTGTGCCGAAAGCTCGGTGAAGTCGGAGACGTCGAAGCCCGAGACCTTGTCGACGAAGGCATAATCGGCCAGCACCTGGCTCTCGACCAGGCAGCCGATGGCGCTCGCCGCGCGCGGGATGACGATGGCGTCGCGCTTGAGCAGTCGGGCATGGGCGTCCTCGAACGTATCGAGCACATTTTCGGTGAGGAGGTCGCTGGAGAGAATCTCGGAGACGAGGATGTCGGCGCGCTCGTCCAGCTCCGCGCCCACGCGCAGCTCGGTGGAGAGCCGGTTGTGGATGGCGATGCGGTCGGCATAGCCGTTCTTCGCGACAATGCGCTGCGCCATCTCCGCGATCACGGGGACCACCTCGCAGGCCACCACGTTGCGGGCGCCCGCGCGCGCCGCCATCATCGAGAGCAGGCCGCTGCCCGTGCCGATGTCGAGCACGCGCGCCTCGGGCCCCACGGCCTCGATGGCGCGGACGATCGCCGCCTCGAAGGCGTCGTTGCGGCGCGTGTCGTTCATCATGGGGATGTGCCAAAAGGGCACCTGGTCGGCCGAGAGGCGGCGGATCTGGTGGCGCACATGGAGATTGTCCGGCTGGAGCGCGAGCGCGCGGCGGAACTCGCGCAGCGCGTCCTGCTTGCGGCCGGCATTGGAGAGGAAGACGCCGAGATTGTTGGCCGCGACGGCATTGTCGGGATCGGCGCGGCAGGCGGCGGCGAGGCAGTCGATCGCCTCGTCATGGCGGCCCAGCCGGTCGAGGATCAGGCCCTTCTCGTGCAGGGCCGTGGCATGGCCCGGCGCCATGGCCAGCAGCGCGTCCCAGCGGGCGAGTGCCCCGTCGAGATCGCCCGACTGGGCGAGGATGCCCGCGAGGATCGGGAGCACTTCGTCGGCGCGATAGCCGGCCGCGACGACGAGAGCGTAGCGCTGCGCCGCCGCCGCCAGATTGCCCGCGCTTTGCAGCTCCATGGCTTCATGCAGCGTCCTGCGCGCGGCGACGATCTCTTCTTGGCCTTCCGGCATGTGCGACTCCTATCCGAACCAGTCCCTGTTGGTTGTTCAGGGGTGAAGGGATAGGGTTAAGGGTCTGCTAACGCTGCGGTGGCTCGCCTTGCGAAAGCGCCAGCGCGTCGCCGCCGAGCGTCCGGTAGAGCGCCACGCGGTTGCGCGCGGCTTCCAGCCGGCTCGCGACGAGCGTGCGCTGCGCCGCATAGAGGCTGCGCTGCGAATCGAGATTGGCGAGAAAGCTGTCCACGCCGCCCCGGTAGCGCGCTTCGGAGAGGCGGAAGGCGTCGCCTGCGGCGTCCGCGCGGCGGGTGTCGGCGCCGAGCTGGTCGTCGATGGTGCCGCGCCGGGCGAGCGCGTCGGCCACTTCGCGGAATGCGGTCTGGATCGATTTCTCGTAGCTGGCGAGGGCGGCGTCGCGCTGCGCCTGGCTGGCCGCGAGATTGGCGCGCCCGGCGCCGGCGCGGAAGATGGGATAGCTCGCCGCGCCGCCGCCCTGCATCACTGACCGGCCGGCGTCGCCGAACAGCCCCTCCAGCGAACCCGCCGCCAGGCCGATGAGCCCGGAGAGCGTGATGCGCGGGAAGAGCGCCGCGCGCGCCGCGCCGATATCCGCATTGGCGGCGCGCAGGCCATATTCGGCGGCGAGCACGTCCGGCCGGCGCAGCAGCACTTCGCTGCTCGTCGCGGTCGGCGGATCGCCGATGGTCTGCGCCGCCTGCTCGATGCCCTCGGGCAGCAGGCCCTGGTCGATCGGCGCGCCGACCAGCAGCGTCAGCAGGTTGACGTCCTGCGCCAGCGCGGTCTTCTGCCGGGCGAGGTCGGATTGCGCATTGGCGAGGATGGTCTGCGCCTGCGCATAGTCCGCGCGATTGGCGACGCCGCGCTGGAGCCGCGCCTCTACCAGCTCCGCCGTGCGGCCCGCGCTCTGCGCCGTCGATTCGGCGAGGTCGAGCAAAGTGCGGTCGGCGGCATAGGCGAGCCAGGCATTGGCGATATCCGCCAGCAGGGCGAGCCGGGTCCCGCGCGCGGTCGCCTCGCTCGCGAAATAGCGCTCCTGCGCCGCGTCCGAGAGCGACTGGATGCGGCCGAACAGGTCCAGCTCCCATGCACTGACCGAGAGATTGGCGGCGGCGTTCGTCGTGCTGCCATTGGCATTGTCGACCGCCTGCACCGATCCGCCCGCGTCGAGTTGCGGGAAGAGCGCGGCGCCCTGGGCACGGGACTGCGCCCGCGCGCGCGCGATATTGGCGGCCGCCACGCGCAGGTCCCGATTGTTGGCGAGCGCCTGGTCCATGAGCGCGAGCAGCCGCGCATCGCGGAAGATCTGCGCGCGGTCGATGGCCGGCAGGTTGGCGTTCTCCGGCGCCGCATAGGCCTCGCCGGCCGGGAAGGCGGCGGGCACGGCGCCTTGCGGCCGCTCATAATCCGGCGCCATGGTGCAGCCGCCGGCCAGCAGCGCCGCGATCAGGGAGGCAAGCCGTACCTTCACTGCCCGGCCTCCCGGCGCGCGCGGCGCTCGGCGAGGCGGGCACGCGCCATCATCAGCACGTCGCGCGTGGTGCGCCGCACGATCACGAAGAAGAGCGGGATGTAGAAGATGGCGAGCAAGGTCGCCGTCAGCATGCCGCCGACCACCGCCGTGCCGATGGCGATGCGGCTGTTGGCGCCCGCGCCGGTCGAGATGGCGAGCGGCAGCACGCCGCAGATGAACGCCATGGAGGTCATGATGATCGGCCGCAGGCGCAGGCGCGCGGCCTCGATCGCCGCGTCGATGATGCGCATGCCGCGCTTCTCGCCCTGTTCGGCGAACTCGATCATGAGGATCGCGTTCTTGGCAGCGAGGCCCATGGTCGTGAGCAGGCCGATCTGGAGGTAGATGTTGTTTTCCAGCCCCCGCAGCGTCACTGCGAGCACGGCGCCGACGAGGCCGAGCGGCACGATGAGCAGCACCGCGACCGGGATCGACCAGCTCTCGTAGAGCGCGGCGAGGAAGAGGAACACCACCAGCAGCGAAATCGCATAAAGCAGCGGTGCCTGCCCTGCCGAGAGGCGCTCCTGGTAGGAGAGGCCGGAGAAGAAGATGCTCGTGCCCGGAATGTCGGCGGCGATCCGCTCCATGGCGCGCATCGCGTCGCCCGAGCTGTGGCCGGGCGCGGACTGGCCGCTGATCTCGTAGGAGGGGATGCCGTTGAAGCGCGAGAGGCTTGCCGGGGCGCTCGACCAGCCGATGTCGGCGAAGCTGGAGAAAGGCGACATCTGCCCGTTGGACCCGCGCACATGCCAGGCGCCCAGGTCCTCGGGCTTGGAGCGGAAGGGCGCGTCGCCCATCACCCAGACGCGCTTGACGCGCCCGGCGTCGATGAAGTCGTTGACGTAGCGCCCGCCCCAGGCCGTCGCCAGCGTGTTGTTCACGTCGTTGACGTTGAGGCCCAGCGCGGTCAGCTTGGTGGGATCGATATCGACCTTGAGCGTCGCGAAGTCGGTCTGTTCGCTGAGGCGAATGGCGGCGAGCGCCGGCTCCTCGCGCGCGGCGGCGACCAGCCTGTCGCGCGCGGCGTTGAATTCCTCGCGCGAGAGATTGCCGCTGTTGAGCAGTTGCACGGTGAAGCCGTTGGCCGAGCCCAGGCCGCGAATGGCGGGCGGCAGCACCGCGAAAACCTCCGCATCGCGCAGGCCCGAGAGCGCCCGCGTCGCGCGCTGGGTGATCTGGTCGGCGGAATTCTCGACGCCCGGCCGCTCGTCCCAGGGCTTGAGCAGCATGAAGCCGCGTCCGAGATTCTGCCCGCCGCCCGATCCGGGGCCGGAGGTGCCGGCGAGCGTGAAGAAGGTGTCGACGTTGTGCGCCTCATATTCGTTGAAATAGGTCTCGACCGCTTTCTGCACCTCAGCGGTGCGATTGATCGTGGCGCCGCTCGGCAACTGGTAGGTGACGATGGCGATGCCCTGGTCCTCATTGGGCAGGAAGCCGGTGGGCAGCCGCTGGAAGAGGAAGACCAGAAGGCCGACGACCAGCGCATAGATGATGAGCGAGCGCTTCTTGCGGTCGACCATGCTGGTCACCACGACGAGATAGCGCTCCAGATTGTCGTGGAACCAGCGGTTGAACCAGTCGCCGAACCGGCGCATCGGCTTCATTAGCCAGGCCATGTGCCGGTCGAACCAGCCCGGTCGCTCCGCTTCGCCGAGCGCGCCTTCGGGGGCCTTTTGCCGCAGCAGCGTGGTGGTGAGCGCCGGCGTCAGCACCAGCGCCACGAACACCGAGAGCATCATCGCCGAGGCGAGCGTGACGGAGAACTGCCGGTAGATGACACCCACCGACCCGCCGAAGAAGGCCATGGGCAGGAACACCGCCGAAAGCACCAGCGCGATGGCGACGAGCGCCATGGTGATCTCGCGCATGGATTCGATGGTGGCGTCGCGCGCGGAGAGATTGGGGTTTTCCTCCATCAGGCGCTTCACATTCTCCACGACCACGATGGCATCGTCGACGAGCAGGCCGATGGATAGGACGAGGCCGAACAATGTCAGCGTGTTGATGGAATAGCCGAGCAGATAGAGGATGCCGAAGGTGCCGAGCAGCACGATGGGCACGGCGATGGTCGGGATGAGCGTCGCGCGCCAGCTCTGCAGGAAGAGGAACATGACGAGGACGACGAGCACGATCGCCTCGCCCAGCGTCTTGGCCACTTCCTTGATGGAGAGCTTGATGAAGTTGGTCGAATCGTTGGCGAAGGCATAAGTGAGGCCGGGCGGGAAGTTCTTGGAGAGTTCCGCGACCCTGGCCTTCACCATCTCGGCCGTTGTGAGCGCGTCCGCGCCGGGTGCGAGCTGGATGGAGATGCCCGCGCCGTTATGGCCGTTCACATGGATGATGACGTTGTAATTGTCCGAGCCCAGCTCCACGCGGCCGACATCTCCCAGCCGCACCGTGCCGCCGTCCCGCGAGGTCTTGAGCACGATGGCGGCGAACTGCTCTGCCGTCTGGAGGCGCGACTGCGCGGTCACCGTGGCGGTGATATACTGGTCGTCGGCGGAAGGCTGGGCGCCGACCTGGCCGGCCGCCACTTCGTTGTTCTGCGCCTGGATGGCATTGATGACGTCGCTCGGCATGAGCTGGAACGAGGCCAGCTTGCCCGGATCGAGCCAGATGCGCATCGCGTGGGGGGAGCCGAACACATTGGTGTTGCCCACGCCGTCGATGCGGCTCAGCGCATCCTCGATGTTGGACGAGAGATAGTCGGAGATGTCGCGCGGGCTCATCTTGTCGGTCGCGTCGTAGACGCCGACGACGAGGAGCTGGTCGGGATTGGACTTGCGCACGGTGACGCCGCGCTGCTGCACCTGCTGGGGCAGGCGCGAGATGACCGACTGGAGCTGGTTCTGGATCTGCACCTGCGCGATGTCGGGGTCCGTGCCCTGGCTGAAGGTCGCGCTGATGCTGGCGCCGCCGCTGCTGCTCGATGAGGAACTGAAATAGAGCAGGCCGTCGATGCCGGTCAGCGATTGCTCGATGATCTGCGTGACGCTGTTCTGCACCGTCTCGGCCGAGGCACCGGGATAGTTGGCGTTGATGTTGACTTCGACCGGGGCGATATCCGGATATTGCGCGATGGGCAGCGAGAGCACGCCGCCGATGCCGCACAGCATGACGATGATCGCCAGGACCCAGGCGAAGATCGGGCGATCGATGAAGATGCGAGAGATCATGGCGTGCGCTCAGCGCCCGCTTCCGGCCCCCTGGGGGCCTCCGGCTCCGGTCTTCGGGGCGCCCACCTGCTGGGGCGCGTCGGCCGGCACGGGGGCGATCGCCTGGCCGTCCTTGAGGCCGCCGGCGCCCTGCACGATGATGCGCTCGCCGCCCTTGAGGCCGCCCGTCACCACCCAGTCGGTGCCATGCGTGCGCGCGACGGTGATCGGCCGCAGCTGCGCCTTGTTGTCCGTGCCCGCGACCCAGACCTGCGGCGCGCCCTTGCTGTCGCGCTGCACGCCGGCTTGCGGCACCAGGAAAGCGCCCTTGTCGATGGCCTGGGCGAAGCGGGCGCGCACGAACATGCCGGGCAGCAGCAGCCCGTCCGGATTGGGGAATTCGGCGCGCAGCGTGACGGTGCCGGTGCCTTCGTCCACCAGCGTCTCGGCGCGTAGGTAAAAGATGATGCGCGGCAGGTTCACCTCCGTATCCGCGACGACGAATCCCTTGGGGAACAGCTCGCGCCAGATGCTGTCGCCGTAGATCGCGGTGGTGCGTCCAGCGTCGCGCGCCAGGCCCGGCCCGCCTGGCAAACCGGACG
>CBIMKI010000119.1:0-9048 GCA_966244395.1 uncultured Sphingobium sp.
GCTTGCGCAATCCGACCCAAGCTGTCGCCGGACGGATCAGGCGCGCCGCGTACCGCTCATGGTCAGCGTGCCGAAAGCGCCTGCGTCGATGGTGCCGGTGAGCTGGTCGCCGTTCACCACGGCTTCGCAGTTGAGCGTCATCGGCATGGGCATGGTCATTTCCATCACCCAGCTGAGGCGGTTGCCGTCCACCTTGCCGTCCTTCACGTCCAGCGAGCCGAGCGGTCCGGCATTGGTGCCGTTGAACCGATCCCCGCTGGAGATCACCGTGAACACGCTCGGCTGGTCGCCCATCGGCGTCTTGGTGACGCAATCATAGGCGCCGTCGACATTGGCCATTTCTCTCAACTCCTTGGGTTTGGTCTCGCTACTCGACCGGGTTGCCGTTGCTGTCAATCTCGCTGACCGGCAGGCCCAGAGCGGCAAGCTGGGGCGTCACCACCGCCTTGTCACCGACCACGACCCACAGGAAGCCATTGGGATCGATCGCTTCCTTGGCGGCCGCGTCGAGCACCGGGGCGGTCAACGCCTTGTACTTGTCGGCGAGATGTTCGGCATAATCGAAGGGGCGGCCGTAGAGCGCGTCCTGCTGCATCTGGCCCAGCACGGCGGCCGAGGTCTCGAAGCTGCCGGGCAGCTCACGCACCGATCCGTTGACGGTGCGCTCCAGCTCGGCGGCGGTGACGCCCTTGCCGTTCATGAACCCGCCGATCTGGCTCTTGAGCGCGGCAATGGACTCGCCTGTCTTGTCCGCCTGGACCGGCGCGCTCAATATGTAGGGCGTCTGGCCGAGCAGGCGGTAGACGGTGCCGCTCACGCCATAGGACCAGCCCTTGGTCTCGCGCAGGTCCATGTTGATGCGCGAGAGGAAATTGCCGCCCAGCACGTCATTGGCGGCGAAGAGCGCGACGAGATCGTCCGTGCCGGTCTTGCCCGTCATCTGGCCCGCGAGGATCACCGACTGGGGCGATTGCGGGCGGTTGATGAGCAGGATGCGCTCCTTGACCGGCGGGACGGCGGCGGCCGCCACCTTGAGGCCCGGCGCATTGGTCGCGCCGCGCCACTGGCCGAAGCGCGCCTCCAGCAACGGCAGCAACTCAGCCAGCGTGCTGTCGCCCACCGCGAAGATGGTGAGCTTCTCGGGCCGCATCCACTGGCCGTGGAAATTGGCGAGGTCCGCGCGGGTCAGCCGTTGCACCACCGTCGGATCGCCCGTGCCGGTGAGCGGCACGCCATAAGGATGGTCGCGGCCGAAGAGCAGGGGCGGCAGCGCGCGCAGGGCGAGCCCCTGCGGCTGGGTCTGCTCGGCGGCGATGCGGGCGAGCTGCTGGCTGCGCAGCCGCTCCAGCTCCCGTGCGTCGAAGGCGGGATTGCGCACGACATCGGCCAGAAGGTCGAGCGAGGGCGCCAGATTCGCCTTGAGCGCATAGAGGCCGACCGAGGTGCGATCCATGCTCGCGCCGACGGAGATGGAGGCGCCCAGCCGCTCCTGCGCCTCGGCGATCTGCACGCTGTTGAGGCTGGTGGTGCCCTCGCGCAGCAGCGCCAGCATGAGCGACTGCGTGCCGAGCGCGCTCTTGGGATCGGCGGCGTGGCCGGCATCGAAGGAGAGCGACAGGCGCACGGCGGGCACGGTGGCGCGGCGCGCGAAATGGACCTTGACCCCATTGGAGAGCGTCGCGGTCTCCACGGCGGGCAGGTCGACATTGGGCGTGGGCCCGACCGCGGGCATCTTGCTGCGGTCCGCAGCCGCGCGCGGCTGCTGCGCGAGATCGGCGAGCGGATCGGCCGGATCGAGATAATGCGCGGGCGCCGAGACGACGCCGCTGTGCTGGAGCACCCGGCCGCCGGCATCCTGATAGGCCTCGCGCTCGCCGGGCTCCACCCGGATCGCGAGGACCGGCCGGTTCAGCCATTTCTGCACCACCGCGCGCACCTGCGCCGGCGTCGCGCCCGCATATTCGGCGAGCTGCTTTTTGTAGAAGCCGGGATCGTTGGAATAGACCGCGCCCTCGGCCAGCGTCGCCGCCTTGCCGCTGAAGCCGCCCACCTGCTCCAGCCCGCCGATGGTGCCGGAGACGGAACGGGTGGCCACGCGGCGTACTTCGTCCTCGCTCGGGCCGTTCGCCACGAAATCGGCAATGAGCTGGTCGAGCCGCGCGGAAACCTTGTCGGCATCCTCGCCCGGCTTCACGTCCACCGTCACTTCCACCATGCTCACCTGCTCGAAGGGCTGGAGGCTCGCGGTCACGCCGACAGCGAGCTGCTCCTCGCGCACCAGCACATTGTCGAGCCGCGAGCTGGAGAGGCCGCCGAACACCGCCATGCCGATGGAGAGCGGCACCGCATCGGGATCGTTGAGGCCGGGCACCACCCAGTTGCGGTAGAGCCGCGTGGTCGCCACGCGGTCCTTCATGAGCACGTCCTTGCGCGCGGCGAGCGTGGGCACGGGCGCGGCGGGATCGGTCACTTTCTTGCCGGCGGGAATGTCGCCGAACCAGTGCGCGACCCTGGTCTTCGCCGTCGCGAGATCGATGTCGCCGGCCAGCACCAGCACGGCATTGTTGGGGCCGTAATGCTCGTCGAACCAGTGGCGCACATCCTCCAGCGAGGCCGCGTCGAGATCCGCCATCGAGCCGATGGTGCTGTGATGATAAGGATGGCCTTGCGGGAACAGCCCGTCGAGCTGGGCATATTCGACGAGACCGTAAGGCTGGTTGTCGCCCTGCCGCTTCTCGTTCTGGACGACGCCGCGCTGGTTATCCAGCTTCTCCTGCGTCACCGCGCCGAGGAGATGCCCCATGCGGTCGCTCTCCAGGAACAGGGCGACGTCGAGCGCGGAGGTCGGCACCGTCTGGAAATAGTTGGTGCGATCGAACCAGGTCGTGCCGTTGAAGTCGGTCGCGCCGACCTGCTGCAACGGCTCGAAGAAGTCGCCCGGCGCATTCTCCGACCCGTTGAACATCAGATGCTCGAAGAGATGGGCAAAGCCGGTCTTGCCTTCGGGCTCATGCTTGGAACCCACATCATACCAGATGGAGACCGCGACAACGGGCGCCTTGCGGTCACTATGCACGATGACGCGCAGGCCATTGGGCAGCGTGAACTGCTCATAGGGAATGTCCACGGCCTTCACGAGATCGCCAAGCGGGGCGGGCGGGGCGGCGCTGGCGGCGGCCCGCGGCGCCTGCTGCGCCTGGAGGGGCGCGGCGACAAGGCCGGCAAGAGCGAGGGCGCCAAGGGCACTGCCCCGTGCGAAGCGGCCGAGAATGGAGGTCATGAATCGGGTCTCCCGCAGATGGAGCGGCGCTTGCCAGGCGCGAAAAGGGGGCGCAATTGCGCGGAGAATAGCCAAGCGCCCTGCCCGCGCAATACGCTTCGTGCAAGGCGCGGCGGCGCCTGCCCGGTTGCGCCGGCATGCAGGGCGTGGAAAAAGAGGGGCGACCTCTTGTGTGGCCAATGCGCAACACTATCTCAGGCGCGGGAAAGGGAGCATTCGACCAGATGAATCTCGAGAAATTTACCGACCGCGCCAAGGGTTTCCTGCAGAGCGCGCAGACCGTGGCCATTCGCATGAGCCACCAGCGGATCAGCCCGGAGCATCTGTTGAAAGCCCTGCTCGAGGACGATCAGGGCATGGCGAGCGGCCTCATCCGCGCGGCGGGCGGCGACCCCGCGACCGCGATGCGCGAGACCGACGCGGCGCTCGCCAGGGTGCCCGCCGTCTCGGGCAGCGGCGCGCAGCAGACGCCGGGGCTCGACAATGACGCCGTGCGCGTGCTCGACCAGGCCGAACAGATCGCGCAGAAGGCGGGCGACAGCTATGTGACCGTCGAGCGCATGCTGCTCGCGCTGGCGCTGGCCTCGACCACCGCCGCAGGCAAGGCGCTGGCCGCCGCAGGCGTGAAGGCCGAGGCGCTGAACGGCGCGATCAACGAATTGCGCAAGGGCAAGACCGCCGACACCGCGTCCGCCGAGGACCGCTACGACGCGCTCAAGAAGTTCGCCCGCGACCTCACGCAGGCGGCGCGCGACGGCAAGCTCGATCCGGTCATCGGCCGCGACGAGGAGATCCGCCGCACCATCCAGATCCTCGCCCGGCGCACCAAGAACAATCCGGTGCTGATCGGCGAGCCGGGCGTCGGCAAGACCGCCATTGCTGAAGGACTCGCGCTGCGCATCGCCAATGGCGACGTGCCCGATACGCTGAAGGACCGCACGTTGATGGCGCTCGACATGGGCAGCCTCATTGCCGGCGCGAAGTATCGCGGCGAGTTCGAGGAGCGCCTGAAGGGCGTGCTCGACGAAGTGAAGGCCGGCGAAGGGCAGATCATCCTCTTCATCGACGAGATGCACACGCTGATCGGCGCGGGCAAAAGCGAAGGCGCGATGGACGCGGGCAACCTCCTGAAGCCCGCCCTCGCGCGCGGCGAGCTGCACTGCATCGGCGCCACCACGCTCGATGAATATCGCAAATATGTGGAGAAGGACCCCGCGCTCCAGCGGCGGTTCCAGCCCGTGTTCGTGGGCGAGCCGACGGTGGAGGACACCATCTCCATCCTGCGCGGGCTCAAGGAGAAATATGAGTTGCACCATGGCGTGCGGATCACGGACGCGGCGATCGTCTCGGCCGCGACGCTCTCCAACCGCTACATCACCGACCGCTTCCTGCCGGACAAGGCGATCGACCTCATGGACGAGGCCGCGAGCCGCATCCGCATGGAAGTGGAAAGCAAGCCCGAGGAGATCGAGACGCTCGACCGGCGCATCATGCAGCTCCAGATCGAGCGCGAGGCGCTCAAGAAGGAAAGCGACCAGGCGAGCAAGGACCGGCTGGCCGCGCTGGAGGCCGATCTTGCCAATCTCGAGCAGCAGTCGGCCGGGCTCACGCAGCGCTGGCAGGCGGAGAAAGACAAGATCGCCGGCGAGGCGAAGATCAAGGAACAGCTCGACGCCGCGCGCGTGGCGCTGGAGCAGGCGCAGCGCGGCGGCGAATTCGCCAAGGCGGGCGAGCTGCAATATGGCACCATCCCCACGCTGGAGAAGCAGCTTGCCGAGGCGCAGAGCGCATCGGAAGGCGCGATGCTGCGCGAGGAGGTGACGAGCGAGGACATTGCGGGCGTCGTCTCGCGCTGGACCGGCATCCCCGTCGACAAGATGATGGAAGGCGAGCGCGAGAAGCTGCTCAACATGGAGGCCGAGCTGGGCCGCCGCGTGATCGGCCAGGCCGACGCGGTGAAGGCCGTCTCCACCGCCGTGCGCCGCAGCCGCGCCGGGCTCCAGGACCCCAACCGGCCGCTCGGCAGCTTCCTCTTCCTCGGCCCTACGGGGGTCGGCAAGACCGAGCTGACCAAGGCTCTGGCGGGTTTCCTCTTCGACGACGACAGCGCCATGGTGCGCATCGACATGAGCGAGTTCATGGAGAAGCACTCGGTCGCGCGGCTGATCGGCGCGCCGCCGGGCTATGTCGGCTATGAGGAAGGCGGCGTACTGACCGAAGCGGTGCGGCGCCGGCCCTATCAGGTCGTCCTGTTCGATGAGGTGGAGAAGGCGCATGGCGACGTGTTCAACGTGCTGCTCCAGGTGCTCGATGACGGACGCCTGACCGACGGGCAGGGTCGCACGGTGGACTTCACCAACACGATCATCGTGCTGACCTCCAACCTGGGCAGCCAGTATATTGCCGGCCTGGCCGACGACGAGCCGGTGGAGAAGGTCGAGAATGACGTGATGGACGTGGTCCGCGCCCATTTCCGGCCGGAATTCCTCAATCGTCTCGATGAGATCATCCTCTTCCACCGCCTGGGCGCCGAGCATATGGGGCCGATCGTGGACATTCAGGTGAGCCGCGTCGGCAAGCTGCTCAAGGACCGCAAGGTGACGCTCGACCTGACGCCGGGCGCCCGCGCCTGGCTGGGCCGGGTGGGCTATGATCCGGTCTATGGCGCGCGGCCGTTGAAGCGCGCGGTACAGCGCTTCCTGCAAGATCCGCTCGCGGACCTCATCCTGCGCGGCGAGGTGCCCGACGGGTCCACAGTGAAGGTCGACGAAGGCGACGGGGCGCTGGCGCTCGCTGTGGAATAGCCCGCCGGGTTCTTCCCTCCGCCCGGCGGGCTGTGAAAAAAGCCCGCCGCGCGGAGAAAATGCCTAAAGCATCCGCGCCTTGAGCCGTTCAATGGCTTTATGAGCGCCCATGTCTCGCCCCGGCCGGTCTTCATCGACCCCGCGTTACGCTTCCGAACCGCGGACGGGGCGGCCTTGCGGGCGGCGCTGGCCCAGGAGGCCGGTTTTGACGGCGTGCGGACGCTGGCCTCGGACATCGCCCGCGACCAGCAGCTCGTCGATGCCGTCCGCCGGTTCGAGAGCGGAGACGCCGACCGCGCACTTGGCCTGGTGGGCGACCTGCTGGAGAACCATCCCGGCTGGGTGGAGGGCCATGTCGTCATGGCGCAGCTGCTCTCGCAGACCGGCTCCATCGCCGCCTTCGAACAATTTCTGACCGACACCATCCGCGGCGCGCGCGACGACATGGCGCTGGTGACGAGCTGCCTGCGCCAGCTCAGCGAGGCCGGGCGGCACGAGACGGTCGACGCGCTGATCCCGATGCTGCGCCGGCGGGCGGGCGACCATCTCTTCTTCTCCCTCATGGAAGCGATCACGGCGAGCGAGCTTGACGATCCGGCCCGCGCCGACGCGCTGTTCGCGCGCGCGGCGGCCGAGGGCGGCCTGCTTTCCCTGCCCCATGTGCGCCATCTCATCCGCAAGGGCGACGCGACCCAGGCCGCCACGCTTGCCGAGGCCTATGTGCGCGCCCATCCGCGCCATCAGGGTGCCTGGGGCCTGCTCGCGACGGCCTGGCGCCTGACGGGCGACAGCCGCCACGACTGGCTGGCGCTGCGCCCCGGCATGGTGCGCGCCGTCGATCTCGACATCGCGCCAGACACGCTGGCCGCGCTCGCGGTGCGGCTGCGCACGCTGCATGTCGCGCGCTTCCATCCCTTCGACCAGTCGCTGCGGGGCGGCACCCAGACCGCGGGCAAGATCTTCCGCCGCGACGATCCCGAGATCCGCCATGTGCGCGAGGCGATGCGCAGCGCCGTGCGCGCCCATCTCGACGCGCTGCCGCCGCATGAAGCGGGTCATCCGCTGCTTGGCCTGGATCGCACGCGTTTCCACTTCTCGGACAGCTGGTCGGTCCGGCTGGTGGACGGGGGCTATCATGTCAGCCACTTCCACCCGCAGGGGACGCTCAGTTCCGCCTTCTACGTCACCTATCCGCAGGACCCGCGCCAGAGCGGCCATGCCGGCTGGCTCACCATCGGCGAGCCGCCCGAATGCCTGCGCACCGGCCTGCCGCCGCTCCAGATGATCGAGCCCCGGCCCGGCCGCCTCGCGCTCTTCCCGTCCTTCATGTGGCACGGCACGCGGCCCTTCCCCAAGGGCGAGCGCATGACCATCGCGTTCGACACAGTGCTGGGAGACTGAGGGGCGGACCGGGGGCGGGGCGCTATTTCCTTGGCGCGGCCGGCGATGCGGATTATCCGTTTTCCTGACGTTTCCACTGAAGCTGAAGGACGCGACGTGAAGCACCCGGCCCTCTTCCTGCTGTCCGGCGCGGCTCTCCTCGCCATGCCGTCTCATGGCCTCGCCCAGGCGCGCGATGGCCAGATGCTCTCCCATTTCGAGAAATGCGGCGGCCTCTCGAACGATGCCGAGCGGCTGGCTTGCTTCGACGCGGCCCTGGCATCCGCGCCGGCCCTGACACAGAGCCTGCGCGCGGAGGAGAAGGAGCGGCGGCGGGACGCATTCGGCCTGGCCGCAGCCGACCTCAAGGCGCAGGACCAAACCGCACGGAAGGCGAAGGACGCAGGGCCGGCCGAGGATGCCGAACCCGAGGAAATCACCGACACGCTGAGCGAGGTCTATACGGACAGCCGCAACCGCAGGGCCTTCCTGCTGGCGAACGGGCAGCTCTGGCAGGAACAGCCCAACAGCACCTATCGCGGCATTATCCGGCCCGGCTGGACCGTCACCATCGCCAGGGGCGGCATCGGCGGCTATCGGCTGACCTTCGAAGGCCGCACGGGCTATTTCGCCGTTCGCCGCATGCGCTGAGCGCCGCCTGCGACAAGGCACGATGCCCGCAAACGAGAAAGGGGCCGGTCCAGCGACCAGCCCCTTTTCTTCTTTTCCCGCTCCGGCGCCATGGGCACCGGAGCGGAACATTGCCGCGATCAGAACTTCAGCGACGCCGTGGCGCGGAAGTAGCGACCGATATAATCATAGGCGTAGGACGCGGCCGAGGCATAAGCGCCATAAGGCGCCTTCACGTCGAACACGTTGTTCACGTTGAACCGCAGGTCGAAATTGTCGGACGGGCGGAAGCCCAGGCCGGCATTGAACAACCAGTAGCGGCCGACACCCAGCAGGTCGCGCGATTCGCCCGTATCGTCATTGTCGAAGCGGGCCCGGCCGATATAGCGGGTCTGCCACAGGACGCTGACCTTGCCGATGTCATAGGTCAGGTTGAGCTGCCCCCGCCACTTGGAGCGCGCGATCTGGCCGACGCGATCGTCGAAGTCGAAGCCCGTGACCGACCGCTCGTCGGTGAGCAGGCGGAACAGATTGCCTTCGATCTTCAGCGCGCCGAGATCGCCCGCACCGCCGAAGGTCTCGGCAATGTCCATATTGTAGGACAGCTGCGCCGTGATGGCCTCGAACGCCTGCGAACCCGCGTTCACATAGCCGGTGCTGAACCCGTCGACGACCTGGAAGCCGCCATTGGGATCGCCCGCCGGCGCACGCTGGAAGCGGCCGCAGAAGTCGTTGGGGAAGTCCGTGCTATCATAACAGGCGTTCATGACGTCCACAAGACTCAGGTCGGAGATCGCATCCTTGATCTTGATGTTCACATAGTCGACCGCCAGCGACAGGCGCGGCACGAAGCGGGGCTGGAAGACCGCGCCGATCGTGTAGGAGTTCGCACGCTCGTTGCGAAGATCCGGATTGCCGCCAGTGGTGCCCTGACGCGTGCCGTTGATGACCACC
>CBIMKI010000120.1:0-9038 GCA_966244395.1 uncultured Sphingobium sp.
GACCAAGTGCATCTATTGCGGCTTCTGTCAGGAAGCCTGACCTGTGGACGCCGTGGTAGAGGGGCCGAATTTCGAGTTCGCGACCGAAACGCGCGAGGAACTCATCTACGACAAGGCGAAGCTGCTTGCGAATGGCGACAAGTGGGAGAGGGCGATCGCGGCGAACCTTGCCGCCGATGCGCCCTATCGTTAAGCGCGGCTCGACACGAGGGGGATGACCGTCCTGTGATTCAAGTTTTCGCCTTCTATCTGTTCGCGGCGATTGTCGTGGCCTCGGCCGCGATGGTCATTCTCGCGCGCAATCCGGTGCACAGCGTGCTCTGGCTTATCCTCGCCTTCTTCAATGCGGCGGGCCTCATGGTGCTGCTCGGCGCCGAGTTCATCGCGATGCTGCTCGTCATCGTCTATGTGGGCGCGGTCGCAGTGCTCTTCCTCTTCGTGGTCATGATGCTCGACATCGATTTCGCGGAGCTGCGCGCTGGTTTCGTTAGCTATTTTCCATTGGGCGGCACGATCGCGCTCATCCTGCTGGTCGAGCTGCTGCTGGGCGTCGGCGCCTGGCAGGCCGGCGCGCTGATGCTGGATCAGCGCACGGCGCCCACGCCCGAGACGGTGCCCAATATCGAGGCGATCGGGCAGCTGCTCTACACGCGCTATATCTTCCTCTTCGAATTTGCGGGCTTCATCCTGCTGGTCGCCATGGTCGGCGCCATCGTGCTGACGCATCGTGCGCGCGGCGGCGTGCGCAGCCAGAAGATATCCCAGCAGAACCGCCGCCGGCCGGAAGACGCCGTGCGCAACGTCAATCAGCCCGTCGGGCAGGGAGTGGAGCTGTGATCGGCCTGGGTCATTATCTCGTGGTCAGCGCGATCCTCTTCGTGCTGGGGGTGCTTGGCATCTTCATCAACCGCAAGAACGTCATCGTCATCCTGATGGCGGTCGAGCTGATCCTGCTCAGCGTGAATATCAACCTCGTCGCCTTCAGCGCCTATCTGGGCGATCTGGTCGGCCAGGTCTTCTCCATGTTCGTGCTGACCGTCGCGGCGGGCGAGGCGGCCATCGGCCTTGCCATCCTCGTCATCTATTTCCGCGCGCGCGGCACTATCGCCGTCGACGACGTCAACCGGATGAAGGGCTGAGCGCGCCATCATGCAGACCTCGATCCTCATCATCGTCTTCGGCCCACTGCTGGCCTCCATCATCGCGGGGCTGGGCAATCGCGCCATCGGCAACGTGCCGGCCAAGGCCATCACCACGGCGTCGCTGTTCCTCTCCTGCCTGCTGAGCTGGCCGATCTTCCTGTCCTATCTCTCCGGCAACGCCGCCGAGACGGTGGTTCCGGTGCTGCACTGGATCACGTCGGGCTCGCTCAGTGTGGACTGGGCATTGCGGGTGGATTCGCTGACGGCGACCATGCTGGTCGTCATCACCAGCGTCTCCGCGCTCGTGCACCTCTACAGTTGGGGCTATATGGCGGAGGACCCGGATCAACCCCGCTTCTTCGCCTATCTCTCGCTCTTCACCTTCGCGATGCTGATGCTCGTGACGGCGAACAACCTGCTGCAGATGTTCTTCGGCTGGGAAGGCGTCGGCCTTGCCTCCTATCTGCTCATCGGCTTCTGGTTCAGGAAGCCTTCGGCCAGCGCCGCCGCCATCAAGGCCTTCGTGGTCAATCGCGTCGGCGACCTCGGCTTCATGATGGGCATCTTCGGCATCTATCTGGTGTTCGACACGATCAGCATCCCCGAGATACTGAACGCCGCGCCGGCCATGGCCGGCTCGACCATCGGCTTCCTCGGCATGCGCCTGGATACGATGACCGTGCTCTGCCTGCTGCTGTTCGTGGGCGCCATGGGCAAGTCGGCGCAGCTTGGTCTGCACACCTGGCTTCCGGATGCCATGGAAGGCCCGACTCCGGTTTCCGCGCTCATCCATGCCGCCACCATGGTGACGGCGGGCGTGTTCATGGTCTGCCGCCTTTCGCCTCTGTTCGAGACGAGCCATGTCGCCATGTCGGTGGTGACCATCGTCGGTGCCGCGACCTGCATCTTCGCCGCCACCATCGGCACGACGCAGAACGACATCAAGCGCGTGATCGCTTATTCGACCTGTTCGCAGCTCGGCTACATGTTCTTTGCCGCGGGCGTCGGCGCCTATGGCGCGGCGATGTTCCACCTGCTGACTCATGCCTTCTTCAAGGCGCTCCTGTTCCTCGGCGCCGGCTCGGTCATCCACGCCATGCACCATGAGCAGGACATGCGCTATTATGGCGGCCTGCGGAAATCGATCCCGATCACCTTCTGGACGATGCTGCTCGGCACGCTCGCCATCACCGGCGTCGGCATTCCCGGCACCTATTTCGGCTTTGCCGGCTTCTTTTCGAAGGATGCGATCCTGGAGAGCGCCTGGGCGGCCGGCGGCCACGGCACCGGCGCCTTCTATGTGGGCGCGCTCGCCGCGCTGCTGACCAGCTTCTATTCGTGGCGCCTCATGTTCCTCACCTTCTGGGGCAAGCCGCGCTGGGAGCAGAGCGAGCATATCCAGCATGCCGTCCATGGCGATCATCACGATCATCCCGATGAGGAACATGCCGGCCATGAGGACGATCATGGCCACGCGCCGGCCCATGCCCATGATGCGCATCATGCGCATCACGACGCGCATGGTGATGGCACGGCGGGCTATCATCCTCATGAGAGCCCGTGGGTGATGCTGATCCCGCTCATCCTGCTCAGCATCGGTGCGGTGTTCGGCGGCTATGCCTTCTATTACAGCTTCTTCGGCGTCGAAGAGGGCGCGCGCTTCTGGGCGGCCAGCACGCTTTATCACAACGAGCATCTGGTCCATGCCGCGCATGAAGTGCCCTTCTGGGTGAAGTGCGTGCCCGGCGCGGTGATGCTCATCGGCCTCTTCATCGCGTGGATGGCCTATATCCGTCACACCGACTGGCCCCGCCGCTTCACGGCGCAGTTCTACCTGCTTCACGATTTCCTGCTGCATAAGTGGTATATCGACGAGCTGTACGATCTGCTGTTCGTCCGCCCCGCCTTCTGGATCGGCAAGATCTTCTGGAAGGGCGGCGACCAGGGCACGATCGACCGCTTCGGCCCCAATGGCATGGCCGCTCTGGTCGTGCTGGGCGGCAGGGTCACGCGCCGGCTCCAGTCTGGCTATCTCTATTCCTATGCGCTGGTGATGCTGATCGGCCTCGCCGCGGCGGTAACCTGGGCGATCATGCCGAAATGAACCAGCTCGACTTCCCTATCCTGACGCTGATGCTCGCCATCCCGATGGTGGCGGCCATTGCCTGTCTCTATGCGTCTGCGCAGCAGGCCCGCTGGATCGCGCTCGGCGCGACGCTGGCGAACCTGGTGCTGGGCATCGTCCTGTGGGCGGCCTTCGATCAGTCGGCCGGCGCGCCGGAATGGCAGTTCACCGAATATGCGCCGATCTTCGGCCGCTTCGCCTGGGCGCTGGGTATCGACGGCATCGCCCTCATGCTCATCGTGCTCACGGTCTTCCTGATGCCGATCTGCATCGGGGCGAGCTGGGAGGCGATCCAGAAGCGCGTCGGCGAATATATGGCCGCCTTCCTGTTCATGGAAACGTTGATGATCGGCGTCTTCGCGGCGCAGGACATCTTCCTTTTCTACATCATGTTCGAGGCCGGCCTCATCCCGATGTATCTCATCATCGGCATCTGGGGCGGCGTGGACCGCATCTACGCCAGCTACAAATTCTTCCTCTACACGCTGCTCGGCTCGGTGCTGATGCTCATCGCCATGCTGTGGATGGTGCAGGATGCGGGCACGACCAGCATTCCCCAGCTCATGGCCTATGATTTCCCGGCGGACATCCAGAACTGGCTGTGGCTGGCCTTCTTCGCGAGCTTCGCGGTCAAGATGCCGATGTGGCCGGTCCACACCTGGCTGCCGGACGCGCACGTGCAGGCGCCCACGGCCGGCTCGGTCATTCTGGCGGGCGTCCTCCTCAAGATGGGCGGCTATGGCTTCATCCGCTTCTCGCTGCCCATGTTCCCGGATGCCTCGGCGCATTTCGCCTGGCTGGTCTTCGCGCTGTCCATGGTTGCGGTGGTCTACACCAGCCTGGTGGCGCTGGTGCAGAGCGACATGAAGAAGCTCATCGCTTATTCCTCGGTCGCGCACATGGCGATCGTGACGGTCGGCCTCTTCGCTTTCAACCAGCAGGGCCTGGAAGGCGCGATGATGGTGATGCTGGGTCACGGCCTCGTCTCGGGCGCGCTGTTCCTCTGCGTCGGCGTCATCTACGACCGGCTGCACACGCGCGAGATCGATCGTTATGGCGGCCTGGCCATCAACATGCCCAAATATGCGCTGCTGTTCATGCTCTTCACCATGGCCTCGGTCGGCCTGCCGGGCACCAGCAACTTCGTGGGCGAGCTGCTCGCGCTGATGGGTGTCTATCAGGCGTCGAGCTGGGTCGCGCTGGTCTGCACCACCGGCATCATCCTGGGCGCCGCCTATATGCTCTACCTCTACCGCCGCGTCGTATTCGGCGATCTCACCAAGGACGATGTGAAGGCCATGCCGGATCTCAACGCCCGCGAACTGGCCATGCTGGTGCCGCTCGGCCTCGCCGTGCTGTGGATGGGCATCTATCCCGAGAGCTTCCTCTCGCCCATGCGCGCCAATGTCGCCAGCGTGGTGGCGCGCACCGAGGCCGCGCGGCCGGAGGGCGACGCGCAGCTCAAAATGGGCAAGATCACGGATCTCGCGCCTCATAATGCCGATCACGGCGCCGCTCATGGGGAGGCCCGGTGATGGATATTCTGGGTCAATTCGCGTCGGTCACGCCCGAGATCGTCCTCGGCCTCTCGGCGCTCGCCTTCCTGCTCGTCGCGGCCTTCGCGGGCGATGCCGCCGCGCGGCTTCTGGGCTGGCTGTCGACCGTTGCGCTCGGCGTCGCCGGGCTGCTCCTGCTCCATCCGGCGGTCCATGCCGGCGGTGCCATTTTCGAGGGGCTCTACCGGGCGGACGCTTTCGCGGCTTTCGCCAAGGCGCTGATCTTCGTGGCCGCCGCCGCCTGCATTCTCGTCGCGCCGCGCTATTTCGAGAGCGAGGGCGGGGGCGTTCGTGCCGAATATCCGGTGCTGATTCTCTTCGCGAGCATCGGCATGTCCATCATGGTTTCAGCCGCCGATTTTCTCACGCTCTATGTCGGTCTCGAGCTGAACAGCCTTTCCGCCTATGTGCTGGCGAGCTTCATGCGGCGCGACGTGCGCTCGGCCGAAGCGGGGCTCAAATATTTCGTGCTGGGCGCGCTCGCGAGCGGCATCCTGCTCTATGGCCTCTCGCTGCTCTACGGCTTCTCGGGCACGACCAACTTCTCCGGTGTCGCCACGGCGCTGTCGGATGGCGTCTCGAACGGCGAGCTGTTCGGCCTCGTGTTCGTGCTGGCCGGCCTTGCCTTCAAGATCAGTGCCGTGCCCTTCCACATGTGGACGCCGGACGTCTATGAAGGCGCCCCCACGCCCGTCACCGCTTTCTTCGCCAGTGCCCCCAAGGTGGCGGCGCTCGCGCTCACCACGCGGGTGGCCGTGGTCGCGCTGGGCCCCACGGGCCAGAGCTGGCAGCAGATCATCATCTTCTGCGCGCTGGCATCCATCGTGCTGGGCGCCGTCGCGGCGATCAACCAGAAGAACATCAAGCGCCTGCTGGCTTATTCCTCCATCAACAATGTCGGCTTCGCGCTGATCGGCCTTGCCGCCGGCCCGGCCGCCGGCGTCGCATCGGTGATGAGCTACCTCGCCATCTATGTGGTGATGACGGTGGGCAGCTTCGTGTGCGTGCTGCAGATGAAGGACAAGGAGGGCAATCCGGTGGAGAGCATCGCCAGCCTTGCCGGCCTCTCGCAGAGCCGCCCGGGCCTGGCCGCCGCCTTCGCCATCTTCATGTTCAGCCTTGCCGGCATTCCGCCGCTCTTTGGCTTCTGGGCAAAGTTCCTGGTGTTCGATGCCGCCGTCGCCGCCGGGCTTGCGCCGCTGGCCGTGCTCGGCATCGCCGGCTCGGTGATCGGCGCCTTCTATTATCTCATGATCGTGAAGACGATCTTCTTCGATCCGCCAGCCGGCGAACTGGAGCCGAGCCGTAGCCCGCTCGATTACGGCATCATCACGGTCTGCGCTGCCGTTATCGTGCTGGGCTATCTGCTCAATCCCGCGCTCGATGCCGCCAGCGCGGCTGCGGCGGCCTCCCTGTTCTGAGGTCCGCGCTGCGGAATCTCGCCCACCTTGTGCTCCTGCTAAAGCAGGAGTCCAGGGCGGCTTCGAACTGCGGCAGGTCCCCCGCATGACCCGCATCACTTTCGTCGCCGAAACCGGCTCGACCAATGCCGATATGGCGGCATTGGCCACGCAGGGCTGGGCGGAGGGCCACTGGCTGCGCGCCGGCCGCCAGACCGCCGGGCGGGGACGTCTGGGCCGGGACTGGCAGAGCCGCGAGGGTAATCTTCAGGCTTCGACCCTCATTCGCCTGCGCGCCGCCGATCCGCCCGTCACCGGCCTCGGTCTGCTCGTCGGCTTGGCGCTGCACGAAGCCTTGTCGAGCCTCGCCCCGCCGGCCGGGCTCTCCCTCAAATGGCCCAATGATCTCATGGCCGGCCCCGCCAAGCTTGCCGGCATCCTCTTGGAGCGCGTGGGCGATGCCGTCATCGTCGGCGTCGGCGTCAACATCCGTTCCGCGCCCGAGGTGCCGGGGAGGGCCACGGCGGCACTGGCCGATCTGCCGGGCGGCGCGGGGATCGACGCCGGTCTCGTCGCCGATCGCCTGGCCGATCATGTCGATCTCTGGCTGGCGCGCTGGCGGGTGGAGGGCTTCGCGCCTGTCCGCGCGGGCTGGCTCGCGGCTGCGCATGCGCCCGGCACGCGGCTTGCCGCCCACATCGCCGCAGATTCCCGCCTCGAAGGCGCGTTTCGGGGTGTCGCGGAGGATGGCGCGCTGCTACTGCGTCAGGACGACGGACGGATCGTCACGATCCACAGCGGCGATGTCGGGTTCCTCTGATCGTGCGCGGCCGCCAAGCGTGAAGGAAGATTGAGAGCATATGCTGCTCGCCATCGACGCCGGAAACACCAATATCGTCTTCGCGCTGATCGATTTCGGCGCGGACGGCGCGCGGGCGATCCGTGCGCGCTGGCGCATCGCCACCGATCCGCGTCGCACCGGCGATGAATATGCCGTCTGGATCAACCAGCTCCTTGTGCTCGAGGGGCTGGCCATGGCGGATGTCGAGGCGGTCATCATCTCCACCGTGGTGCCCCGCGCGCTCCACAATCTGGAGGTGCTCTCGCAGAAATATTTCGGCGTGGAGCCGCTCATCGCCGGCAGGCCGCCGGTGGAGTGGCACATCAATGTCGACGTGCCCATGCCGCATACGCTGGGTGCCGATCGCGCGCTCAATGCCATAGCCGCCCATGCCGCCTTCGAGGGCGACCTGATCGTCATCGATTTCGGCACCGCGACAACCTTCGACCATATCGACTATTCCGGCGCCTATAAGGGCGGCATCATCGCGCCCGGCATCAATCTCTCGCTCGACGCCCTCGTCAGCGCCGCCGCCAAGCTGCCGCGCATTGCCATCGCGGCGCCTCAGGACGAGGGCGTGATCGGCCGCACCACCGAGGACCAGATGTTGATCGGCGTGTTCTGGGGCTATGTGGCGATGATTGAAGGGCTGGTCGCGCGGATGCGCCGCGAGATCGGCCGCCCGGCGCGCGTCATTTCCACCGGCGGCCTTGCCGTCCTGTTCGACCAGAAGACCGACATGTTCGACGCGATCGTGCCGGACCTTACCATCGATGGCCTCGCCATCCTCTATCAACGGAGCCTCCACGCCCGATGACACCCGGCGACGAACTGCTCTTCCTGGCCCTGGGCGGGTCGGGCGAGATCGGCATGAATCTCAATCTCTACGGCTGCCGCGGCAAATGGGTGATGGTCGATTTCGGCGTCCTCTTCGGCGACGAAAACTGTCCGGGCATCGACCTGGTCATGCCGGACATCACGTTCATCGAGCAGCATCGTGACGATCTGCTCGGCATCGTGCTGACCCATGGGCATGAGGATCACATCGGCGCCATTCCCTATCTGGCGCTGGATCTGGGCGTGCCGCTTTATGCGACGCCTTTCACTGCCGGCCTCATCCGCGAGAAGCTGTCGGAGGAGGGCCTTCAGGAGAAGGTCGCGCTCCATGTGGTCGAGGAAAATGTCCTCTTCACGCTCGGCGAATTCACCTTCCGCTATGTGCCGCTCGCCCACTCCATCCCGGAAGGGAATGCGCTCCTCATCGAGACGCCTTTCGGCCGCATCTTCCACACCGGCGACTGGAAGCTGGACGAGCAGCCGCTGATCGGCGTGCCCGCCACTGCCGAGGAGCTGACCGCCATTGGCGATGCCGGCGTGCTCGCCTTGGTGTGTGACAGCACCAATGTCTTCAACGAGAGCCCGAGCGGCTCTGAAGCCTCGGTCAAGGCCGGTCTGCTCGAATCCGTCAAGAGCGTGCGCGGCCGCGTTCTCGTCACCACCTTCGCCTCCAATGCCGCGCGGCTTCAGACGCTGGGCGAGGTCGCCCGCGAAACCGGGCGCCGCCTGTGCGTCGCCGGCCGTTCGCTGGATCGCATTTCCCGCATTGCCAGGAGCTGCGGCTATCTCGCCGATTTCCCGGAGCTGGTGCATATCGACGATGTGATGGATCTACCCGCGCGTGACGTCATGATTATCGCGACGGGCGGGCAGGGGGAGCCGCGCGCCGCGCTCGCCCGCATCGCCTTCGATGCCCATCCCATCCAGCTCGGCGCGGGCGATGCCGTCATCTTTTCGTCGCGGCAGATCCCCGGCAACGAGATGGCGATCGGCCGCATTCAGAATGCGCTCGCCGCCAAGAATGTCCGCATGATCACCGAGCGGCAGAGCCATGTTCACGTCTCCGGCCACCCCGGGCGCCCGGAGCTCAAGGCCATGTATGGCTGGATTCGTCCGGACATCCTCGTGCCCGTCCAC
>CBIMKI010000121.1:0-9028 GCA_966244395.1 uncultured Sphingobium sp.
TCAGTTCTGATGGCGCAATTCGACATCCATCGCCTCGCGGGCGGCCTGCTCGTCGTCGATTGCCAGTCCGATTCGCTCTCGCACCTCGCCACGGTCGTGGTGGCACCGCTGATGCGCCGCGCGGACGTTCCCGCGCCGTCGACGCGCCTGCATCCGCTCTTCGAGCTTGAGGGCGAGAGCTTCCTGCTCGCGACGCATCTCCTGACCGCCACGCCCAGGCGCGATCTTGGCCCACCCGTGGCGTCGCTTGGCGTGGAGCGCTATGCCATCGTGGCGGCGCTCGACATGGTCATCACCGGCGTCTGAGCGCCCTCGCTCAGGCCGCCGTGCCGCCGACCGTCAGCCCTTCGAGCAGCAGGGTCGGCTGGCCGACGCCGGCGGGCACGCCCTGGCCCGCCTTGCCGCACATGCCGATGCCCTCGTCCAGCGCCATGTCATTGCCGATGCCGACGATCTTGGTGAGCGCGGTGGGCCCGTCGCCGATGAGCGTCGCGCCCTTGATGGGGTCGCCCAGCTTGCCGTCCTCGACCAGATAGGCCTCCGTGCAGGAAAAGACGAACTTGCCCGAGACGATGTCCACCTGGCCGCCGCCGAAGCTCTTGGCGAAAATGCCTTTCCTGACGCGGGAGAGCAATTCGGCGGGATCGTCATTGCCGTCGCGCATGAAGGTGTTGGTCATGCGGGGCATGGGGGCATGGGCATAGGATTCGCGCCGGCCGTTGCCGGTCGCCTCGACGCCCATCAGGCGCGCGTTCAGGCGATCCTGCATATAGCCCTTGAGGATGCCGTCCTCGATCAGGACATTCTCCTGCGTGGGCGTGCCTTCATCGTCGATGCTGAGCGAGCCGCGGCGCGAATGGAGCGAGCCGTCGTCCGCCACCGTGACGCCGGGTGCGGCGACGCGCTGGCCGATCTTGCCGGAAAAGGCACTGGTGCCCTTGCGGTTGAAATCGCCCTCCAGCCCGTGGCCGACCGCTTCGTGCAGCAGCACGCCGGGCCAGCCGGGGCCGAGCAGCACGGTCATTTCGCCCGCTGGCGCGGCGACCGAGCGCAGATTGGTCTGCGCCTGCTTCAGGGCCTCGTCGATGGCGCGCTGCCAGCTCGCCTCCTCGAAGAGCGACTCGTAGAGATAGCGCCCGCCCAGGCCGAAGACGCCGGTCTCGCGGCGGCCGTTCTCCTCCATGATGACGGAGACGTTGAGCCGCACCAGCGGGCGCACGTCCGTCGCCACGAAGCCATCCGCCCGCACGATCTCGACCACGGACCAGCTGCCGGCGAGGCTCGCGGAGACCTGCACCACGCGCGGATCGCGGGCGCGGGCGGCGGCGTCGATCTGCGCGCACAGCTCCACCTTCTTCGCGAACGGCACGAGATCGAGGGGATTGGCCTCGGTGTAGAGATGGCGATTGGTGCGCTTGGGCGGCGGCGACATGCCCTGCGCGGACGGATCGAGCAGCTTCAGCGTCTGCGCGGCACGGCGGATCGCGCCCACGGAAATGTCGTTGGCATGGGCAAAGCCGGTCATCTCGCCCGAGACGCCGCGCAGGCCGAAACCCGCATCGGTCGAATAGTCGGCGGTCTTGAGCCGCCCGTCATCGAAGCCGAAGGCCTCGGTCGCGATATATTGCAGGAACAACTCCCCGTCGTCGCAGCCGTTCAGTGCCTCGGCAGCGAGACTGCGGGCGCCATCCGGGTCCAGCGCGCCTTCGCGATAGAGGAAGGAGCGCACATCGGTGATCTGGGGAGCAGCCTGGGTCATGAGCCCAATATAGGCGCATTGGCGGGCACGGCCAATGGATTAGCAAAGCAATCATCTTGACAGCGGCGCCGACCCGTGATGTTAGCGCTATCAACGGGTGAGGCGAGCAGGGGAATTTGATGCTGCAAAAAGTGCTGGCGGCGAACGGGAACCGCGCCGTCTATCCCAGCCTCATCGGCAGGAAAGTGCTCATCACCGGCGGTGCCTCCGGCATCGGCGCGAGCCTCGTCGAGGCCTTCGTGCTGCAGGGCTGCGAGACGGCCTTCGTCGACAAGGAAGACACGCAGGCGCAGGCGCTCGTCGAGCGGCTCACGCGCGACAGCGGCTTCACGCCGCGCTACCGGCATTGCGACCTCACCGATCTGAATGCCGTCGACGGCAGCCTGCGGGCGATCATCGCGGAGCTGGGCAGCGTCGACATCCTCGTCAACAATGCCGCCAATGACGACCGCCATAATGTCGAGGACGTGACGCCGGCCTATTGGGACGACCGCATGGCGGTCAATCTGCGCCACCTCTTCTTCGCCGCGCAGGCCGTGGTGCCGGGGATGCGGGCGCGGGGCGGCGGCGCCATCATCAACTTCGGCTCGATCAGCTGGCATCTGGGCCTCAGCGACCTCGTCCTCTACCAGACGGCCAAGGCTGCGATCGAGGGCATGACGCGCAGCCTCGCGCGTGAGCTGGGGCGCGACAATATCCGCGTGAACGCCATCATCCCCGGCAATGTCCAGACGCCCCGGCAGGAGAAATGGTACACGCCCGAAGGCGAGCGGGAGATCATCGACGCGCAGTGCCTCAAGGCGCGGGTGCAGCCGCGCGACGTGGCGGCCATGGCGCTCTTCCTCGCCTCGGACGATGCGCGCATGTGTACGGGACATAATTACTGGGTCGACGCCGGCTGGCGCTGAAATTGGGCCCTGGCGGCCTGCAAGAAGCGGCTTTGCGCGCTTCCGGTGCTCACGTCCCTGAAGGACGCTGCGCGCCGGTTCTCCAAAGCCACTTCTTGCAGGCCGCCAGAACCGAATTTCGCTCCGATTGAGCGGCAAAAGACTGGGAGAGGAGAGCATGATGCATCGTCGCGCCCGGACTCTGTCCTGTGTTCTTGCCGCGCTGGCCGTGCTCGCGCCCGCCGCCGCGCATGGCGCGCCGGCCTTCGATCCGCTCTTTGCCGACCATGCCGTGCTCCAGCGCGACCGGCCGATCATCGTCTCGGGCCGGGCCGATGCGGGGGAGCAAGTGAATGTGACGCTGGGCGAGGCGCGCGGCGCGGCGACGGCGGGGCCGGACGGGCGCTGGCAGGTGACGCTGCCGCAGCGCAGCGCGGGCGGGCCCTTCACGCTGGAGGCGCGCGCGGCGAGCGGCATGGTGCAGGCGCGCGACATCCTCATCGGCGACGTCTGGCTCTGCTCGGGCCAGTCGAACATGGAATATACGCTCGCGTCCACAGCCGGCGGCCAGGCGGCCATGGCCGCATCGGCGGACGACGGGCTACGCCTCCTCAATATCCCCAAGGCGAGCACGGCCGCGCCGGCGCGGGACTTCGGCAAGCCGGTCGCGTGGGCGGCCGCCTCGCCCGACACGGTGCCGGGCTTCTCGGCCGTCTGCTATTATATGGTGCGCGCGCTGCGTGCGGCGAACAAGGTGCCGGTGGGCGCCATCAATGCGAGCTGGGGCGGCACGCAGGTCCGCGCCTGGCTGGACCCGGCGGGCGCGCGCGCCATCTATGGCGAGGGCGAGGCGGCGATGCTGGCGCGCTTCACCACCGACCCGGTCGGCGCGGTCGCGCAGTTCGCGCCGCGCTGGGAAGCGTGGTGGCGCACGGCAAGCGGCGACAAGCCCGGCCGCGAGCCCTGGGCGGCGCCCGATGCGCTCGCCTGGACGCCGGTGCCCGCCATGGCCTTTTGGGAAGGCTGGCCGGGCGCGGGCCTCGACAAGTTCGACGGCACGGTCTGGTTCCGCAAGACCGTGACGCTGACCGCCGCGCAGGCGAGGAAGGGCGCGACGCTCAATCTCGGCATTTTCGATGAGATCGACCAGACATGGGTGAACGGCAAGCCGGTCGGCAACAGCTTCGGCTGGGACTATGAGCGGTATTATGCCGTGCCGCCCAGCTATCTCAAGGCGGGGCGCAACGAGATATTGATTGCGCTCACCGACACTTATTCCAATGGCGGCATGCGCGGGCCGGCCGATGTGTTCAGCCTTGCCTTCCCCGATGGTGGCACGCTGTCGATCGGCGAGGGCTGGCTTTATTCGGTGGCCAAGGTGCAGGCGCCGCCGCCCCGCGCGCCCTGGGACGCCAATGCGGGCCTGGGCCTCATCCACAATGGCATGATCGCGCCCATGGGGCCCTTCGGCCTTGCGGGCGTCGCCTGGTATCAGGGCGAGAGCGATGTCGGCGTGGCGGGCTATGCGCAGCGGCTCGGCGCGCTGTTCCAGGGCTGGCGGGCGCAGTTCGGCGCGCGCGATCTCCCCGTGCTGATCGTGGGCCTGCCCGATTATGGCGCCTTTGCGACGCGGCCGGTCGAGGCGGGCTGGGCGGCGCTGCGCGACGCGCAGCGCCGGGCGGTCGCCGCCGATGCGCATGCGGCGCTGGTGACGACGCTCGACATCGGCGACCCCGCCGACCTGCACCCGCTCGTCAAGCGCCCGGTGGGCGAACGCCTCGCCCATGCCGCGCAGGCGCTGCGCGAAGGCCAGCCGACCGGCCCCATGATCGCGAGCGCCACGCGCGAGAGCGGGCAGATAGTGCTGCGCTTCACCGGCGTCACCGGCGCGCTCGAAACGCGCAGCGATGCTTATGCCATCGGCTTCGAGCTTTGCGCGCAGGCGCAGGAGAGCTGCCGCTATGCGCGCGCCACTGCGGCGGACGACAGGGTGATTCTCTCCGACGACGGCAAGCCCGTCACGCGCGTGCGCTATGGCTGGGCGGACAGCCCCATCGTCAATCTGTTCGACGGCGCGGGCCTGCCGGTGGGCAGCTTCGAAATCCCGCTCGCGCCCTGAAAAAGGCCACGGCCGGGCGCGAATCGATTGTTTCGATCTTGAAACAGTCGAGTTTGGTTTGCTCTTTAGATCGGCGGCCATGGCAACACCTGTTTCGCCCTTTGAGTCGCATCCGGGCTCCGCGCCGCGCGGGGCCTCTTTTCGCTCGCGCACCGTGATGACGGGCGCGGCGGCCTGCGCCTTCGCCCTCATCCTTTCCGGCTGCGCTGTCGGTCCCGACACGCGCCCTCCATCGGCAGCATCGCTACATCTCCCCGGCGACTTTCACTCGCCAAGTGGCGATGCTGCCGACCAGGCGGCGCTGGCGCAGTGGTGGACGAGCTTCGGCGATCCGCAGCTTTCCGGCTTCATCGACCGGGCGCTCGCCGGCAACAATAATCTCGACGCCGCGCAGGCTCGGCTGCGCGCCGCCCGCGCCGCACTCAGGAGCGCACGCGGCGCCCAGCTTCCGACGCTTTCGGGCAGCGGTTCGGCCCGCCGGTCCGAGGTGGTCGAGGGCGCGGGCATCGAAGGCACGACCTTCCAGGCCGGGTTCGACGCGAGCTGGGAGGCGGACATTTTCGGCGGCCTGCGCCGCACCGCCGAGGCGGCGCGCGCCGCGGCCGAGGGGAGCGAGGCGAGCCTGGCCGACGTGCAGCGCAGCCTCGTCGCGGAAGTCGCGCTCGCTTATGTCGATGCGCGCCAGTCGCAGGCGCGGCTCGCCGTCGCGCGCGAGAATCTCGCCATCCAGGACAATACGTTGCAGATCGTGGGCTGGCGCGTCGACGCGGGCCTCGCCAGCGAGCTGGAGCGGCAGCAGGCGACGGCGCAGCGCGCCCAGACCGCCGCCGGCATCCCCAGTCTCGAACAGAGCTTCAACAGCGCGGCCAACCAGATCGCCGTGCTGCTGGGCGTGGCGCCCGGTTCGATCACGGCCGAGCTGGACCCGCCCAAGACCATTCCGCTCGGCCCCGACAATGTCGAGGCGGGCCTCCCCGCCGATCTGCTGACGCGCCGGCCGGACCTCATCGCCGCGCAGAAGTCCCTCGTTGCCGAGTTGGCGCGGGTGGGCGTCGCGCAGGCGCAGCTCTATCCGGCGCTGCGCCTTTCGGGCTCGCTCAGCTCCTCGGCCGGCAGCTTCGATGACCTTGGCACCAACATCCTGGGCAGCCTCGTCTCCAGCATCACCGCGCCGCTTTTCAACGGCGGGCAGCTGCGCGCGCGCGTGGAGCAGCAGCAGGCCACGGCCGACGCCGCGCTCTCCAGCTATCGGCAGGCGATCCTGGTGGCATTGCAGGACGTGGAGAACGCCCTGGTCTCGATCGACCGGACCAAGGCGCGCGAGGCCGAGCTGGTCCGCGCCGAGGACGCCGCCCGCGCCAGCGTCCAGCTCGCCAATGCGCGCTACGAAAGCGGTCTCATCGATTTCCAGACCCTGCTCAATGCCCAGCAGAGCCTGCTCAGCGCCACGGACGGCCGCACCGCCGCCCGCGCCGCGCGGGCCACTGCCTCCATCCAGCTCTTCAAGGCCCTTGGCGGCGGCTGGCAGCCCGCCGCGCTCGCCTCTGCACAGACAGGCTCACAATGAACAATCCGACCATCTCCACCGATCTCGACGACTTCCTGGGCGAAGCGAACAAGAAGCGCCTGCCGAAATGGGCGAAATGGGCCATCGGCATCGTGCTGCTGCTTGTCGTCGCGCTCGGCGTGCACTCCTGCTTCGGCGGCGGGACCACGCAGAGCTACGCGACCGACGAAGTGCGCATGGGCGACATGCAGGTGAGCGTGACGGCGACGGGCAATCTGAAGCCCACCAACGAAGTCACGGTCGGCTCGGAAATCTCGGGCCTCATCACGAAAGTCTATGTCGACGAGAACGACCGCGTGGTGCAGGGCCAGCCGCTCGCGCAGATCGACCCGGTGAAGTTGCAGGACGCGATCAACCGCGCCCAGGCCTCGCTCGACTCCGCGCGCGCCAGCGTGCTCCAGGCCGAGGCGACCGCCGCCCAGTCGCGCGCGCAGCTCGCCCGCCAGGAAGAGGTCTCGCGCCTTTCGGGCGGCAAGGTGCCGAGCAAGACCGAGCTGGACACCGCCCGCGCCGATTATAGCCGCGCCCAGGCCAGCGTCGAGGTCGCCAAGGCCAATGTGAACTCGGCCGCCGCCCAGCTTTCCAGCGCGCGGACCGACATGTCCAAGGCGATGATCCGCTCGCCCGTCACCGGCGTCATCCTCTCGCGCCAGGTCGAGGTCGGCCAGACGGTCGCCGCCTCGTTCAACACGCCGACCCTGTTCCTCATCGCCGAGGATCTGAGCCAGATGGAGCTTGAGGTGAAGGTCGACGAGGCCGATGTCGGCCAGGTCAAGGACGGCCAGAGCGCGACCTTCACGGTCGATGCCTATCCCGGCAAGACCTTCCCCGCCGCGATCAAGCGCGTGAACGTGGGCTCCAACAATGTGGGCGGCAGCACCACGACGACCAGCAACAGCGTCATCAGCTATGGCGCGCTGCTGACGGTCGCCAATGCCGATCTCGCCCTGCGCCCGGGCATGACCGCGACCGCCACCATCATCACCAGCCAGGAGAAGAACGCCCTGATGGTGCCCAATGCCGCACTGCGCTTCGAGCCGCGCAAGGCGGGGGCAAGCGCCACGCCCCAGGCCGCGCCCAGCGTGCTGCCGATCGGCGGCCCGCGCTTCCGCCGCGAATCCTCGCAGGAAATCGCCTTCGGCCGGGGCTCCAAGCGCACCGTCTACACGCTCGGCCAGGACAATCAGCTCGTGCCGCACGAGGTCTTCACCGGCTCGACCAACGGCACCGAGACCATCGTCACCAGCAAGACGCTGAAGCCGGGCATGAAGGTCGTGACCGGCGAGCTGGCGGCGATGAAGTAAGGGAACGGACATGACCGAGCCCATCATCCAGCTTCGGGGGATCACCAAGCGCTTCGGCACGGGCCCCAACGCCTTCCAGGCGCTGCGGGGCGTGGATCTCGACATCCAGCGCGGCGACTTCATCGCCGTGATGGGCGCCTCGGGCGGCGGCAAGTCCACCACCATGAACATCCTGGGCTGCCTCGATACGCCCACGACCGGCACCTATCTCTTCATGGGCCATCATGTGGAGACGCTCACCAACGACCAGCGCGCCCTGCTGCGCCGGCGCTATCTCGGCTTCGTCTTCCAGGGCTTCAACCTGCTCTCGCGCACCAGCGCGCTGGAGAATGTGGAGCTGCCGCTGCTCTATCGCGGCGAGGACCGCAAGGCGCGCCGCCAGGCCGCACTTGCCGCGCTGGACCGGGTGGGCCTGCTGCCCTGGGCGGACCATACGCCCGCCGAGCTTTCCGGCGGCCAGCAGCAGCGCGTCGCCATTGCCCGCGCCATCGTCACCAATCCCGCCGTGCTGCTCGCCGACGAGCCGACCGGCAATCTGGACAGCGAGCGCTCGGTCGAGATCATGGAGCTGCTCAAGTCGCTCAACGAAGACCAGGGCATCACCATCGCCATGGTGACGCACGAGCCGGACATGGCCGAATATGCCCGTACCATCATCCGCTTCAAGGACGGCCTCGTCGAGGAAACCATCCGCCGCGAGGTGATGGCCTGATGCTCGGCACCAGCTTCGTCCTCGCCATCCGCGCGATCCGCCGGCATCTGATGCGCAGCTTCCTGACGACACTGGGCATCATCATCGGCGTGGCCGCCGTCGTCACCATGGTGACGCTGGGCAACAGCGCCACCCAGCAGGTGCAGTCGCAGATCAGCTCGCTCGGCTCCAACCTGCTCAACGTCAACATGGGCGGCGGTTTCGGCCGGGGCGGCGGGGCGCCGCCGCGCCCCTTCGACGAGGATGACGTGGCGGCCGTCAAGAACCAGGTCGGCGGCGTGCTGGAAGTGGCCCCGCAGGCGCAGTCCAGCGTCACGGCCATCTACGAGGCGCGCAACTGGTCCACCCAGGTGAACGGCACCACCAACGGCTATTTCATCGCCTCCAACATCGCGCTGTCGGCCGGCCGCAACTTCACGCCCGCCGAGGAGCAGGCCGGCAAGTCCGTCTGCGTCATCGGCGACACGGTGCGCGAGAATCTCTTCCGCGACATCGATCCGCTCGGCAAGACGCTGCGCCTCAACGCCATCAGCTGCAACGTCATCGGCGTCATGGCCAAGCGCGGCCAGGCCGGCTTCGGCGGCGGGCAGGACGACAGCGTGGTGATGCCGATCAAGGCGGTGCAGCGCCGCCTCACGGGCAATCGCGACATCCGCTCCTTCCAGGCCGCCGTCGACCAG
>CBIMKI010000122.1:0-8985 GCA_966244395.1 uncultured Sphingobium sp.
GGATGAGAAAGCGGAGAGCCTGCTGCTTTCCAGCCTGGAGAGCGAGCCGATCGGCCAGCCACGCAAGCTGCGCATCGTCACGGGCCTGCGCCACAAGCTCTGGGAGGGCAATGTCGTCGCGCTCGGCCTCTCGGGCGGCTTCATCGAACCGCTGGAATCGACCGCGATCCACCTCATCCAGACCGCGACCACCAAGCTCTTCTGGCTTTTCCCGGACAGCGATTTCCGCCCCGCGCTGCGCGATGAATATAATCGGCTGATGACCGAGCAATATGAATATATCCGCGACTTCGTGGTGCTGCATTATCATGCGAACCAGCGGCAGGATTCCGATTTCTGGCGCGACATGGCGGCCATGCCCATTCCCGACAGCCTGGCGCACAAACTCGAACTGTTCCGGGCCGGCGGGCGCATCCACCATAGCGGGCACGATCTCTTCGACGTGCAGAACTGGGCGGCGGTGCTGGTAGGCCAAAATATCGCGCCCGCGGGCTACGATCCGCTGGTCGATTCCATGGATGAGGCCAAGGTGAGGCAGGCCATGGCGCATATCGCCGAGACCTTCCGCAATCTGGCCGAGCGGGCGCCGGACCATGGCGATGCCGTGGCGCGCCTGTGCGAGGGACTGCCGGTACCGGCGCTGCAAGGCTGAGCCGCCAAAACGCGTCTCACAGGCCCGCGAACATCTCCGCCAGCTTCGTCTCGGGCATGGCCATGGCGGTGAGATCGACATGACGCGGCCGCGCGCCGCTGCCGAGCAGCCAGCTCAGCCAATGGCCCGAGGGAACGGGGTCCTCATCGCGGAAGGGAATGCGCCCGCGCTCGCTGAACTGCCCGCGCAACGCGGCGAGCCCGTCCGGCGCGGCGTCCATCCCCCGGCGCTCGGCCGCCCAATCGAGCAGGAAATCGTGAATGATCCCGCTGCGGCGATTATATTCCGCCGCCTCGCCGCCCGATGCGCCGGGACGCGGCAGCAGATGGAGCGCGCGGACGATGCCGGCCAGCGCCACGGCCAGCGGCTGCCCATCGAACGTCTCGCACTGCACCGCCGCCCGCCCGATGGCGAGGACATTGTCCCCCATGGGCTCGGTCACGCGGCCGGCCGGGCCATCGCCAGCCTCGACCTGCCCCGTCATGTCCCATGCGCCCGTGCGCCAATGCGCCTGCGCTCTCGGAATCTCCACGATCTCCGCCGCGCCCGGCGCCAATGTGCTCGCCTCTGGCCCTGACCAGCGCACGCGCGCCGGAAGCCCCTCCACGCGCTGCCAGCCCGCTTGGGTCGGCCCGGCATCGAGCGCATCGATCACCAGATCGTTCGACGCCATCGAATCGGCGCGCGTCGCCGCTTCTGCGGACAGGACCGTACCGAGCCGTCCGGCCACATCCCTCAGCAGTGCCAGATAGGCCTGTGCATCGAACCGCACACCCAGTCCTTGTGCGGCATCCTCCTGCCGGCGGCCGCGCCGCGCCACATCGGCCCAGGCCGGCCCGTCCGCCGCCCCCGTCCGCCGCAGCCAGAGCTGGTGAAGCGCCGCGCCGTCGACATGCTGTACTTCCGCAAGGGGCACGAAGCGGAACGGCGCCTGACCCGCCCGCCGGATCTCGGCTTCCGGGGCCACAACGGCGCCTGTGCGGCTGCGGAACAGCGCGTGGTCGATCCCGACCAGGGCGTGAAATTGATGGATATAGGATGCGGCCGCCCCGACATAGTCCGGACCGCGCCCGCCGCCCTCGAACACAATGACCCGCGCCTCCGGCAAGGCCCTGCGGAAGGCGATGGCGGCGGCGAAGGCCGCAATGCCGCCGCCCGATATGGCGACCGTGCGCGTGCGCCTGCTCGTCATGACTCGCTCCATGCGCCGACCGATTCAAGGAATTGCCGCTGTGTCGGCATGGCCGCCACCCGGCGCGCGATCTCTCCGCGCAGTTCGCCCATGGCCTTCTCCAGCCGGTCCGGCGTCACATGGTCGGCGCGCTGATCGTAGCTGCGCGGCATCAGCCCCTGCCCCAGATAGACCGCGATCCAGCTCGGCTCCAGGAACAGCCCCTCGCCATAATGCTCGACCCGGCCGGTTTCCTGCCAGAGCGCGATCTTGCCCTGGAGGCTGTCGGGCACCGCCATCGTCCGCACATGGTTCCAGAAGGACGTGTCGGACCGCGTGGTCGCATGATAATGGAGGATCAGGAAATCGCGCACCCGGTCATATTCATAGTCGACGAGGCGATTGAACTCGTCCCGGTCGCTCGCCGACACCGGGCCGGTCGGGAACAGCTCCACCAGCCGCGTGATCGCCATTTGCGAGAGGTGGATGCTGGTCGATTCCAGCGGTTCCAGGAAGCCGCTGGCCAGGCCCACGCTCACCACATTGCCGATCCAGCTCTTGCGCCGTCGCCCCGAGCGGAACCGCAGGATGCGCGGATCGGCCAGCGGCTCGCCCTCCACCGCCGCCAGAATGTCCCGGCAGGCCTCGTCCTCGGAAATATGAGCGCTGGAGAAGACATAGCCATTGCCCACGCGGTGCTGCAGCGGGATGCGCCAGCGCCAGCCGCCGGGCATGGCGGCCGCCGTAGTGAGCGTGCCGATATCGCCCTCGGGCGACGTGCACGGCAAGGCGGCTGCCCGGTCACAGGGGAGCCAGTGGGACCAGTCCTCCCAATTGTCCTGCCTCATCTTGCCGATCAGCAGCGAGGCGAAGCCCGAGCAGTCGATGAAGAGATCGCCTTGCACGATTTCGCCGTCGGCAAGCGTGAGCGCCGTGACGTCGCCCGTCTCGCCATCGCGCGCGACATCGACGACGCGGCCTTCCGTGCGGCGCACGCCCATGGTCTCCGCCGCGCGGCGCAGCATCGGCGCGAACAGGGTGGCGTCGAACTGATAAGCATAGCCCCAGCTATTGCCGAGCTGATCGGGACCCGGCTGCGGGAGTGCAAAGCGATTGGCGCGCGCCGCCATGATCGGCAGCGAATAATCCTCGATGGACCTCGCATCGCCCGCCGCCTGCTGCCGCAGCCAGTAATGGTGGAAGCCTACCCCCGCGAGCGGGAAGCCATAGGCGCCGAAGGGATGGATGTAATTGTCCCCCACCCGGCCGAAGTCGCGAAACTCGATGCCGAGCTTCATCGTCGCACGTGTGCTGCGGATGAACTCGGCTTCGTCCAGGCCCAGGCGCGAGATGAAGGCGCGCAGATGCGGCAGGGTCGCCTCGCCCACGCCGATGATGCCGATCTCGGCGGATTCGATCAGGCGCAGGTCGATCGTGCGGCCCAGAAACCGTGCCAGCGCCGCGGCGGTCATCCACCCCGCCGTGCCTCCGCCCACCACCACGACCCGCATGGGTTCCGCCGCGTCGCGCCTGTCTGTCATGCCATCCTGTCCCCCCGAAGTCGGGCAGCTCTTCCGGCCGCGCCTTGCCTCTTGCTACGCCAATTCCGAGCCGATCGCCACGCAAAGGGCCGGCAATCGCTTGCCGGCCCAGAACGTTGGACGCCGCCCCGCGCGATCAGAAGTTGAAGCGCGCCATGAACGAGTAGCGACGGTCGTTCATGTACCAGCCGCGCGGCACCAGGCGAACATCGCCGTTCGCATCCTCCACGGCCGCCGACGTCTTGGTCACCGAATTGGTCAGGTTATAAGCCTGGACGCCGATGCGGATCTTGTCGGTAAGCGCATAGGTGATCGATGCGTCCAGCTGACCGAAGGCCTCCTGGAAGATCGGATCATAGGGCACGATCACGTCGCGCAGCGTCAGCAGATAGCGCGAACGCCAGCTGTAGGACGCACGGGCGGAGAACGGACCGATATCGATGAACGGCGTGATGTTGAACGCGTGCTTCGAGAGGCCCTGCAACGGGAAATTGTCGCCCGAGATCGTCGGCTGACGGCCTGCCGCGACGTCCGGATCGGTCGCCGAGAGCGTGCTCTGCGGGACGCCCGAGCTATCGACATAGGTGTAGTTCGCCTGCACGCCCAATCCCTTGAGGACGCCGGGCAAGAAGTCGAACACCTGCTGATAGGAAATCTCGAAGCCCTTGATCTTGCCCACCTCGGTGGAGTTGACCGGCGTCGTCACGACCGCATCGAAGGTAGCATTGTTATTGGTGAAGCTGCGCCGAACGATATCGTTGGTCAGAACGCCATGAAGCTCCTTGTAGAACAGCGACGCCGTCAACTGGCCCACGCTGGAGAAATACCATTCGGCCGTCAGATCGAAATTGTCCGCCTCGATCGGTCTGAGATACGGATTGCCGGCATTGAAGGTGCCGGAAACCAGAACCTGGCCGGGCGCGATGGTCGCGTCGGAGCCGAACACACCCTCTCCCGCAGCGACTGGCGTCACCACGACCGGGATTGGCGTGCCATCGTCATCCGTGCGGGCATTGACGCTCACCGTAACGGGGAACTAGTTTCGGATCAGGCCGAGATCCGGCGGCGCGATGCCCTTGGAGTAGGCCGCGCGGAACTGGAGGCCATTCCCTACCTCAAGCCTCAAATTGACGCTGGGCAGCCAATAATCATAGGTGGCGGACACATTGTTGGCCACCAGCGCTCCATTGGCGAACGCGGCATAATTGGCCCGCTCCTGCGGCGTGAGCGCGCAATAGGCATTCACCGTTCCGCCACCGCCGCCCAAGGCACTGTTGATCGAGTCCCGACAGGTCTCGTCCGTGGGAATGCTGCTCGGCAGCAGAAATTCCTGATAGCCGCTCGAGACGCGATCCGTCGTAGTATAGCGAAGGCCAATATTGCCCGAGAGCCGCGCGCCGCTGTCGAACTCTGAGCCGAAGCGCAGCATGACATAGGCGGCCTTGTTCGTCTCACTCTGCGGATTGATCTCGCCGGGCGTGAACGGCGTGCCGGCAATGGCATTGGGTCGATCGGCCAGCGAACGCCAGCCGCCATTGATTGTCTTGCCGTTGGCGGTGGTCGTGGCTTCCCATTCTCGGTTGATCTGGTTCGAGTAATTTACCAGCCCGGCATAGTCGCTCACCGTGTGCCCGGCATAGAACAGGCGGCAGGAGCCATCCATCGGATTGTTGACCGAGCCGCGGAAGAAGTCACCGAAGCAGAAGGTCTCATAATTGCCGATGGGCGCGCCGCCCGTGGTGCTCGGATTGCCATCGACAGGGTCGTCCAGCCAGACCGGTCCGCCGTTGCCCCACTGCTCGGAAAGGCGGCCCCAGTTGTAGGTCGAGAAGCGCGCCGTCTGGTCGCGATCCGCCCAGCGGGCGCCGACATTGAGCGACCGCAGGAAACCATCCGGAAAGCTATATTCGAGGTCCAGACGCACAGCGTCGGAATTGCCGTCGCTCAGCTCGCGGTGGTCCATGGTCGAGCGGAAAAAGCTGTTATACGGATCGGAGAAGCTGTCGTGGCTCCCGGTATAATAAGCCGGATAGGCAGCGGAGCCGCCGGGCGCGCCGGGGCAGGGCTGCGGATCGCAATTCTGCGGCGCCTGGAACTTGACGGTCGGGAACGCGCTGCCGTTCAGGTCGATGAAGGCGTCCTGATAGGTGGAGAACCAGATGGTGTTGTCCCAGATGTCGACGCTGGAGTCGACATGCTGATAGTCCAGGCTCAGTTTAAGCCGATCGTTGAACTCATATCTGAAATTGAACGAATAATCCGAGGTGACGGCGCGATTGTCCTTGTCGCGACGGATATTGTTGGACTGAAGGCCGTTGACCGGGACGCGACGATCGGCATTGCCCTGGTCCGCGCGCCAGCCTGTCGGGCCCGTGATGTAGCCATTGTCGAACAGGCCGGTGTCGTCGAACGTGATCGAGGTGCCCGCGACGGCGCGGGAGTCGCCGTTGTTCGCAACATTGTCGGTCGTGATCTCGACCGCATGCTCCGTCCAGACCTCGCGCGCGTCCGAGCGCAGGAACTGGAGCGTCGCCTCGGCGCGGCCATCCAGACTGCGCCATTGCGCCGCCGCCGAATAGCCATAACGCTTGCGATCGAACTCCTGCGTGCCTTCCACGGCACCGCGCGGGAAGAGCGCTTCGCCGGTCTGCGTCGCACCGTCGAAATCGATCACGTCTGTGCGCCCGCCGCCGCTATAGACCGGGCGCACGCGGAAGCTGGAAACCTGAAAACGATCGGCGCGCGTGAAGAGGCGCGAATAGGAGAAGCTGCCGAGCAGGCCGAACTCACCGATATTCGTGTCCCAGGTATTGCTGACCACGATGCCGGCCGTGGGCGACCACTTCTTGATGAAGTCGCTGTAATTGGCCTCGACCGAACCGGCCAGTATGAAGCCCTTCTTGTCGAACGGCAGACGGGTCCTGAGGTTGACGACGCCCGCGATGCCGCCCTCGATGCGGTCGGCAGACGGGCTCTTCACCACATCGACCCCGCCGAGCAGTTCGGATGGAACGTCCGAGAAGCCGAGCGCGCGCCCATTATTTGCCGTGAACGCCTCGCGGCCATTGAACTCGGAGCGGACATAAGTGAGACCGCGCACGACCACCCCGGCACCTTCTGCCGAAAAGTGGTCGGGGTCGACGCCCGCCGCGAAGCGATTGATCGAGATGCCGGGAATGCGCTGGAGCGTTTCGGTGACCGATCGGTCCGGCATCGCGCCGATGTCCTCGGCCGTCACCGAGTCGATGATCGTGTCCGCATTGCGCTTCAGGGCCTGCGCGGACTGGAGCGATTCGCGAAAGCCGGTGACGATGATCGTATCTTCTTCGACCCCGTCCTCTGTCGCCGCGCCATCCTGCGCAAAGGCAGGCATTGCCGAACCCGCAGCAGCCAGGACCAGCAGTGAAGTACCAAGCTTCAGCGCAGCCCTGCTGAAACCGAACGAATCGCGCGTGGAATCAGATCTTGTGGACTTCATGTCCCCTCCCCTCAAACTTCCCCAAGTTTCGCCGAAACGAAGCCCCGGGGCGGTTTATGAACGGTAGCGCTACCATTTTTGGTTACCGTTAGCGCTACCAATTGTCTGATTAATACGCGAAGCCCGGGCTTTTCTCAAGCGCCAATTTCAATTAGCCGTGACGCGCAAGCCACATGCGGCGCACTAAGTGCCGCCGGGAAAAACAGAGCGAAAAAGCGCGGGGATGTGATGGGGGAAGACCGGATCCGTTCGATCGTCATCGTGGGCGGAGGCACTGCCGGCTGGATGACCGCCGCGGCGCTCGCTCGCCTGCTGGGCCGTGACTATGCCGACATCACGCTCGTCGAATCCGATGACATCGGCATTGTCGGAGTGGGCGAAGCGACCATTCCTCAGATCGGCACATTCAACCGGCTTGTTGGGATCGACGAGAATGAATTCGTCCGGAAAACAAAGGCGACCTTCAAGCTCGGCATCGAGTTCGTCAATTGGGGCGCCGTCGGCCGGCGCTATTTCCACCCTTTCGGCGCCTATGGGGTCGATATGGGGGGCGTCTCCTTCACCGCTTACTGGCAGCGCCTGTCGCGGGAGGCCGGCTTTGAGGACGTCGAGGCCTTTTCCCTGATGGCCATGGCGGCCCGGCACCGCAAGTTCATGCGCCCCTTCGATGCCGGCAACTCGCCGCTCTCCAGGATCACCTATGCCTTTCACTTCGACGCCGGCCTTTACGCCCGCTTCCTGCGCGAGCTTTCCGAAGGGCTCGGCGTGCGGCGCATCGAGGGGCGGATTGCACAGGTGCGCCGCAGCGGTGAGAGCGGTCACATCGAAGCCGTCAAGCTGGAGAATGGGAGCGAAATCACAGGCGAGCTTTTCATCGACTGTTCCGGCTTCCACGCACTGCTGGTCGGCAAGACACTGGATGTGCCTTATGTCGACTGGTCCGCTCATCTGCCCTGCAACCGGGCGCTGGCGGTTCCATGCACCTCGGTCGACGATCTCACACCGTTCACGCGCTCGACCGCGCATAAGGCGGGCTGGCAATGGCGCATTCCGCTCCAGCATCGCATCGGCAATGGCCATGTCTATTGCAGCGAATTCATCTCGGACGACGAGGCCGCGCATATCCTCCTCTCCAATCTGGACGGCCAGCCGTTGGCAGAGCCTCGCATGGTCAGGTTCACCACCGGCCACCGGGCGCGCTTCTGGGAGGGCAATTGCGTGGCGGTCGGCCTCTCCTCGGGCTTCATGGAGCCACTGGAATCGACCAGTATCTGGATGATCCAGAACGGCATCGCCCGCCTGCTGGCGAATTTTCCCGACAGGAGCTTCGCCGCCGTGAACCGGGACCGCTACAATCGCCAGATGGTGGAAGAGAGCCTGTTCGTGCGGGATTTCCTCGTCCTGCATTACTGGCTCACCCAGCGCGACGATTCGCCCTTCTGGAGCCACTGCCGCACCCTTCCTCTTTCGGACCGGCTCGTGGAGAGAATCCGCATCTTCCAGAAATCCGGCCGCTGCTTCCACGAGCGTGACGAGCTGTTCAGCGACACGAGCTGGTTCGCCGTCATGGTCGGGCAAGGACTCGACTATGAGCGCTTCGATCCGGTCGCTGAACTGCTGAGCCTGGAGGAGACGCGCGAGCGCCTGTTCCAGATCAAGGCGGCTATCGCCAATTCCGCCGCGTACATGCCGGGGCATCGCGAATTCATCGCGGAGAATTGCGCGGCCTGAGGAGGCCGGGCAACGCTTCGCTCAATCGAAACGGTGAAGCGGCAATTCGCCAAAGAAAGGCCGGAGCGAGCCATGCCCGCTCCGGCCGGAAGGGATCCAGTTTCCCCCGAATGGATCAGCCTTCCATTTCCTCCAGTTCCTTCCCCTTGGTCTCCTTGATGAAGGCGCGGACCAGGAAGAAGCTGATGACCGCCGCCGCCGTGTAGAGCGCATAAGTCGTCGCGAGACCCAGCCCGTCGGCCATGGCCGGGAAGCTCTGCACCACGAGATAGTTGGCCGTCCATTGCGCCAGGCCCGCCACGGCGAGCGCCGAGCCGCGCATCTGGTTGGGGAACATCTCGCCGAGCATCACCCACATCACCGGGCCCCAGCTGAAGTTGAAGAAGATGACGTAGAGATTGGCCGCGACGAG
>CBIMKI010000123.1:0-8755 GCA_966244395.1 uncultured Sphingobium sp.
TATGTGCGTGCGAGTCAGGGCGGACAGAGCCTCGCGTAAGACGCTGGCATGGCGCTCCAGCGTGGCGCGCGAATAGATGTAGACTGGCGTGCAGACTGCATCGGCAATCGCGCTCATCGGCACGTCTTCGGCGTGGAGCACGCCGTTCCTGTAGGTGAAATGGTCCATGAAGGCCTTGCTCTATTTGCCGTTATCGGGGCCGGGCGGCAGGTCGAAGGGATCGTCCTGCCGCTCCTCGGACCGGGTGAGGAGATCCGCCCTGCGATCCGGACGCGCCTGGGTGGAGGGCGTCATGAGCTGCGTGGGCGTCTCGGGCGCGGCGGCCTCGGCGGCCTTGGGAATGGCGGTCATGCCGCGCGTGGGGCGCAGCTCCGTCCGCGACCCGCAGGCGGCGAGCATGGCGACGAGCGCAAGCGCGGGGAGCGTGCGCATCACTGGCCCGCCTCCGCATCGAGCGCGGCCCGCGCCTCGGCGATGCGCGCGCGCACCTGATCGGGCGCGGTGCCGCCATAGCTCCTGCGGCTGGCGACGGAGGCATCCACGGTAAGCACCGCATAGACCCGCTCGTCGATCCGCGCATCGATGGCTTGCAGCGCCGCGAGCGGCAGATCGGCCAGCGCGCAGCCCTTGTCCTCGGCCAGCTTGACCGTCCGCCCGGTGATATGATGCGCCTCGCGGAAAGGCACGTTCGCCTCGCGCACCAGCCAGTCGGCCAGATCGGTGGCGGTGGCGAAGCCGCTCTGGGCGAGCGCGCGCATCCGGTCGGTGCGGAACGCGGTCGTCTCCACCATGCCGGTCATGGCCGTGATGGAGAGGCCGATGAGGTCGTGCGCCTCGAACACCGGCGGCTTGTCGTCCTGCATATCCTTGGAATAAGCGAGCGGCAGGCCCTTCATGGTGACGCAGAGCGACGTCATGCAGCCCATGATCCGCCCGGCATGGCCGCGCACCAGCTCGGCCGCGTCGGGATTGCGCTTCTGCGGCATGATCGAGCTGCCGGTCGAATAAGCATCGGGCAGCGAGATGAAGCCGAAGGGCTGGCTCGCCCAGATGATGAACTCCTCGGCGAGGCGGGATAGGTGCAGGGCGATCTGCGTCGCCGCCATGAGATAATCGAGCGCGAAATCGCGGTCCGAGACGCCGTCGAGGCTGTTCTTCATCGGCCCGGAGAAGCCCAGGGCCATGGCCGTCATATGCCGGTCGATGGGGAAGCCCGTGCCGGCGAGCGCCGCCGAGCCCAGTGGCGAGACATTCATGCGCGCGCGGGCATCGGCAAGGCGCGAGCGGTCGCGCGCGAACATCTCGTGATAGGCCATGAGATGATGGCCGAGCGTCACCGGCTGGGCGCTCTGGAGATGTGTGAAGCCTGGCATGATCGCGTCGACATGTTCGCTCGCCCGCGCGACCAGCGCGCGCAGCAGGCGATGGAGGCCCGCGTCCACCTCGTCGATCGCATCGCGCACCCAGAGGCGGAAATCGGTCGCGACCTGGTCGTTGCGCGAGCGGGCGGTGTGCAGCCGCCCGGCCACCGGGCCGATGCTGTCGGCGAGGCGACTCTCGGTCGCCATGTGAATGTCTTCCAGCGCCAGGTCGCTCGGCAGGTCGCCGGCCGCATAGGCCTTGTCGATGGTTTCCAGGCCCGCGATGATCGCCGCGGCGTCCGCCTCGCTCAGGATGCCGCGCGCGGCCAGCATGCCGGCATGGGCGATGGAGCCCATGATGTCCTGTTTCCAGAGTCGCTTGTCGAAGGGGAGCGAGGCATTTATCTCGCGCATGACCGCAGCGGGTCCGCCAGCGAAGCGCCCGCCCCACATGCTGTTCGCGCCCTTTTGCTCGGAGTCTGCCATGCGTCCTATATTCGCTCTCTTGCCCGTCGCCACCCTGATGCTGGCACTCGGCGGCTGCGATAAGCAATCCGGAGATGCCGCGCAAGGCGAGGGTCATGCGACGACCAGCGGCGAAGTCGCGCCGGATGAAGCAACATCGGGCGAAGTGACGAGCGGCGAGGCGCCTTCGGACGGGACGGCGAGCGTCGCGGGCGAGACCTTCAAGCATGTCATCGACCGGGGCGGCAAGGGCAAGGCGATGCCCGCCGACAGCTTCCTCGACCCCGCCGGCAAGCCGACCACGCTGGCGAAGGAAGCGGGCGGCAAGCCCCTCCTCGTCAATCTCTGGGCGACCTGGTGCGCGCCCTGCGTCGCGGAACTGCCCGCGCTCGACAGCCTCGCCGGCACGGCGGCGGCCAGGGGCATCAGAGTGATTGCCGTCTCGCAGGATCAGGCCGGCGCCGAACAGGTCGACGCCTTCCTCGCCCAGCGCAAGATGGCGAATTTGAAGCGCTATCTCGACGCGGACACGGGGCTGGGCTTTGCCTATGGCACGTCGCTCCCGACCACGGTGCTCTACGACAAGGCGGGCAAGGAAGTGCTGCGCGTCATCGGGGCGCTGGACTGGGCCGGCGCGGATGGCGCCGCATTGCTCAAGGAAATCGGCGGCTAGGGCGGGGGAAGCGCTTCGCTCCATAACCTGTGTTCCCGCGCAGGCGGGAACCCAGGGCGATCGAACTCAAGGTTAGCGTCGTGACGCCCTGGGTTCCCGCCTGCGCGGGAACACATGCGATGGCGTTCAGTGGTTCGAGCGAAAATATCGTGCTCTAATCGCACCGGGCTGGCGCTGGATTGCCGCGCGGCTTCGCCGCTCGCAATGACGGGGTCCGGTCGAGCGAACAGGGGTGGCGGTTTGCCCCTGGGGCGCCGCCGCGTAGAGCTGCCCGAAAAATAACGAGGGCGCGGCACGCAGGCGCCGCGCCCTCGCATTGGCCTCTGGGCCTCAATCCACCTTCGGGATCGGCGGGCGCGGGGCGACGGGCGTGTCCGGCGTGGGCGGCGCGGTGTCGGCCGGGTTCGAGCCCTTGTGCTTGTCCGTCGCGGCCAGCGGGGCGCCATTGGCGACGCCGAAGCCGACCTTCTCACCGGAAAATTCCGTGAAAGCGACGTTCACGTTCATGTTGGCGCGCGCGAAGGGCGTGTTGCCATAAGGCATGCCGTCCTTGATGCGCTTGTCCAGCAGCGGCGCATAATCGGGGTTCTTCGCCAGCTCGGCGACGGCGGCGCTCGGCGGATCGCCCCGGTCATAAGCGGCCTTGGCGAAGGTGACGAGATCGCGGTTGAAGCGCGTGATGCGCACCAGGTCTTTCCACGTGTCGACATAGCCGTGACCCTCGACGACATATTTGATGTCCTTCACGGCCGCGACCAGCTGTTCCTGGACCGTCGGGATGAGGCTCGCGCCGCCGGCCGGCAGGAAGGGCGCCATGTTCCATGCCATGACGTCACCCATGAACAGGACATGCGTATCGGGGAAGACGACGAAGGTGTCGCCATCCGTATGGCTCTGACCGAAGCTGTGCAGCTCGATACGGTCCTTGCCCTTGCCGATCGTCATCCGGTCCTTGAAGGTGACGTTGGGCAGGACGCCGGGCTTGTAGGTCGGATTGGCCGCGATCTCCGTCTTGGTGTGCTCCGAGGCGATCACCTGCACATCGGGATATTTCTCGCGGATATAGTCGGTGCTGCCGATATGGTCCGGATGGCTGTGCGTGTTGATGATGATCTTGACGGGCTTGGGCGTGACCTTCGCCACTTCCTTCAAAATCGCCTCGCCATTGCCGGGCATCTTGGTGTCGACCAGCACGACGCCGTCATCCTGCACGACGACCAGCGTGTTTCCGCCGCCGCCGAAGATCTTGTAGACATTGCCGGTGATGTGCTCGATCGGCTCCGGCGGCGGCAGGCCCTGGGAAAGGGCCGGCGCGGCCAGCGTAACGGCCAGTGCCGAAAATGCGGAAAACAATAGCTTGGATTTCATCATGCCCTCTCCCGGGTGTCGTCTTCCCGAGAATGGTTAGTTGACTTTGCCCATTCCGGCAATTCCCTATTGCGGCCTCTCTTTCCGGCTGGCCATCCCGCGCCATTGGCTTGCGTTCCGCCGGAGTGCGGGTCAAATGGCGGCATGATCGAGAGAGAGGCGCGGCCATGGTTGCCCTGACATCGCAGGAACGGGCCATGCTGGCGGGCGAAGCCGGCGCGGCCGTCGCCAAGGCCATGGACCTGCTCGTGCGCTATGCCGAGGCGCTCGGGGCCGAGCGGTTCGTGGAAACCAACAATGTCGCGGGCGTGCCGGGCTCCGCGCCGCAATGGGTGAAGGACCATTATGCGGCGGACGGCGGCGACTATCGCGCCGTCTTCTCGCGCTACGACCTCGATTCGGACGAGGTGGTGGACGTGCCGCGCATGAATGCCTTCTCCTGCCATTTGCAAGGCGGCATGGACCCGGAGCTGTGGCGTGAACAGGGCATGAGCGAGGCGGCCCACGCCAATTTCGCCAGCGACGAGGCGGATGTGGCCGCGCACGGCATCCAGATCCTCAAGACCTGCACGCCCTATCTCGCCGGCAATGTGCCGGTGATGGGCGAGCATTGCGCCTGGATGGAGAGCAGCGCCGTCGTCTTCGCCAACAGCGTGATCGGCGCGCGGACCAATTGCGAGGGGCGCGAATCGACCAGCGCGGCGATGCTGGCCAGGCGCATTCCCGACTGGGGCTTCCATCGTGACGATTTCCGCAAGGGGCAGCATGCGGTCCATGTCGAGGTGCCCGTCGATTCGATCTTCGAATGGGGCATGCTCGGCTATCATGTGGGCGATGTGGTGCAGGACAGCATCCCCGTCATCACCGGCGCGATCAGCGACCCCAGCCTCATCCGCCACAAGCATTTCGGCGCGGCGGCGGCCAGCTCCGGCGGAGTCGAGATGTATCATATGGTCGGCATCACGCCCGAGGCGCCGAGCGTCGAGCATGCTTTTGGCGGCGCGCCCCGAGGCGAGCGCTTCGTCTATGACGCGGCGGCGCGGCGGCGCATCTACGAGACGCTGAACAGCGTGGGGACGAGCGAGGATGTGGACTATGTCATGCTCGGCTGTCCGCACGCCTCCATCGAGCAGATCGCGCAGGTCGCGGCGCTGATCGAGGGGCGCAAGGTGCATGTGAACAGCGCGCTCTGGGTGTTCACCAGCCGCGCGGTCAAGGCGACGGCGGACGCGAATGGCTATACCAGGACGCTGCGCGACGCCGGCGCCTTCCTCATGACCGACACCTGCTCGGCGATCAGCCAGGCCGTGCCCAGGGGCACGAAGGTCGCCGCGCTCGATAGCGCCAAGCAGGTCCATTACCTCCCCGCCATGATGGGCATCGAGGGCTGGTACGGCACCACCGCCGAGTGCATCGACGCGGCCTGCACCGGCAAATGGCGGGGGCGGCTCTCATGAGCGAGACGATCGCGGCGCCGCGCCTCGTCATCCATGGCCGCAAGGTCGTGGGCGGCGTGGCCGAAGGCGAGGCGCTGGTGACGCGCGATACCATCTCCGGCTGGGGCGGCATCGATTCGACGACGGGCACCGTGATCGAGAGCCGGCATGCGCTGAAGGGCGTGAGCTTCGCGGGCAAGGTGCTGGTCTTCCCCGGCGCCAAGGGCTCATCGGGCTGGTCCTCGGCCTTCCACATGGCCCGGCTGCGCGGCACGGCGCCGCTCGCCATGATCTTCAACATCATGACCACCAAGGCGGCGCTGGGCGCGGTCGTCATGCGCATCCCCAGCGTGACCGACTGCGACGCCGACCCGCTCGATCATATCCGCACCGGGGACTGGGTGCGGGTCGACGGCGAGGCGGGGACGATCAGCATCTGGTCGAAGCGGCCGGGATGAGGGGGTTGGGCGAGCAACCGCCGCATTGACAGCATGGCGGCCCGCGCCGTAAATTCCGCTCGTGTCTAAGCAGGAACTTGCCTGAACCGCTGAGCGTCCCGGCTTGAAGGGGACGTGGCTGAAGCCCGGCGCCATTGCGCGTGCGGGCCTTGACGTCTTTTCAGCGACAGGTTTTTTCCATGAATATTTCCAGGGCCGAGCAGCGCGTGCTTCACGTGCTGGCCAAGGGCGGGCTCATCCGCCATTTCCGCGATGCGCGCGGGCATATCCACGCCGTCGAATGCGCGACGCATGACGGGCTCGTCCTCGCCGATTGCGATCTCGCCACCTTCGGCAAGCTGCGGCGCAAGCGGCTGATCGAATCGCATGCCTCCAGCCCCTATCGCATCTCGCGCCGGGGCCGGGAGGCAGTGCGGCCGCAGGCGGACAATCGATGAAGGCGGCGAAGATGCACATCCGCTCCGAACGGCCCGGCGATGAAGGCGCCATCCGGGCTCTCATATCGGCCGCCTTCGCGCGGGACGGGCAGGCAGGGACGGCCGAGGCCGCGATCGTCGACGGCTTGCGGGCGGCGGGCGCGCTGTCGCTCAGTCTGGTCGCGACGGCGGAGGGGGAGGGGGTTGTCGGCCATGTCGCTTTCTCTCCCGTGACGATCGCGGGGGAAGCGGGGCGCTGGTTCGGCCTCGGGCCGCTTGGCGTGTGTCCGGACCGGCAGCGCAGCGGCATCGGCGCGGCGCTGGTGCGGGCCGGGCTCGCCCGGCTGGCGGCGCGGGGCGCGTCCGGCTGCGTGCTGCTCGGCGATCCGGTTTATTATGGACGGCTGGGCTTCCGGGCCGATGCGCGGCTGGTGCTGCCGGGCTTCCCGGCCGCCTACTTCCAGTGCTGCGCGCTGGACGGGCGCGCCGTGCCGGAAGGGACGGTGGCCTATCATGCCGCGTTCGGCATCGGCTGAGCGCTTGTTCGCCATCTGTGCGGGCCTGACTTGACTCAAGCGTCCAACATGAGAACATATCATGAACATGCTTGAGTCGAGTCGCCTTCATGAGTCCCTGCGCCGCCTGCTTGCGGAGGCGCGGCCGCGCGCGGCGGCGCCAGAGCTGCTGCGTCCGCTGGGGGCGGCGGAGGTGGACCGCGTGCTGGGCGGCGGACTCATGGCCGGGGCCTGCCATGAGATATTCGCCGGAGACGGTCAGGACGCCGGCGCCATGGGCTTTGCCGCGATGCTGGCGCAGCGGCTGACGGCGGGGGGCGGCGCGGGGGCCATGCTCTGGCTGCGCGAGGAGAAGGCGCAGCGCCGCGCCGGGCTGTGCGGGCAGGGCCTGGCGGAACTCGGTCTCGATCCCGCGCGGCTGGTGCTGGGCGTGCTGCCGGATGCGAAGGCGCTGCTGCGCGCGAGCGTGGACGCCTTGCGCTGCCGGGGCGGGCTCGGCCTCGTGCTGCTCGAACTGGCGGGCAATCCGGCGCTGCTGGACCTCACGGCCAGCCGGCGCATGGCACTGGCGGCCGAAACCTCGGGCGTGACCTTGCTGCTGCTGCGCCTGGGCGCGGCCAGACCCGCTCCGAGCGCGGCGCGCACGCGCTGGGCGGTGACGAGCGCGCCGAGCCCGCGGCTGGAGGCGGACGCGCCGGGGATGCCGGCGCTCGCCGTCACGCTGCTGCGCCAGCGCGGCGGCCCGGCGGATTGCACATGGACTTTGGAGTGGGATCGTGACGCAGGCCTTTTCCGGCCGGCGGCGCTTTCTGGCACTCGTCTTCCCCTTTCTGGCGGCGGACCTCGTCCGGCTGCGGACGGGCAGGACGAGGCCGGATGGCGCCTCGCCGGCTGACGACACGCAGACGCCTCTCGTCTTCACCGTGAAGCAGCGCGGCGCCTTCCGCCTGCATGCGCTGGACGAGGCCGCGCTCGCGCTGGGACTGGAGCCCGGCATGCCGCTCGCCGATGCGCGGGCGCGCGTGCCGCATCTTCTCGATCTGCCGCATGATCCGGAGGGGGAAGCGGCCCTGATGGCGCGCCTTGCCGACATGACCGAGCGGTTCACGCCGATGGTTGCCATCGACGCACCCGAAGGGCTGGTGCTGGACATTGCCGGCTGCGCGCATCTCTTCGGCGGCGAGGCGCGCCTGGCGCGCGACGCCGTCCGCCGCATGCGGGGGCAGGGGCTGCGCGTCGCCTATGCCCTGGCGGATACGCCCGAGGCGGCACTGGCGCTCGCCCGCTTCGGGGACAAGGCGGCGTCCCTGCCGCGCAATGGCTCTCGACGGGAGGAGGCCGCCTCTTCATCGCGTGACGCGACGTGGGCGATCCGCCGCCTTCCGCTCATCGCCCTGCGTGCCGAGCCGGCCATGCTGCATGCGCTGCGCCGGGCGGGCTTTACCTGCATCGGCGACCTTGCCGGCCTGCCCCCCGCGCCGCTCGCCGCCCGCTTCGGCACGCGGCTCGTCGATGCGCTGGACCGGCTGCTTGGCCGCATCGACAGCCGCATCGTGCCGCGCCGCGCTGTGCCGCCTGTGCTCGTCGAGCGCCGCTTCGCCGAGCCGGTGGCGCACATCGAGACGATCATGGCGGTGCTGGGCGAGCTGCTGGAAGCGGCCTGCGTGACGCTTGCCGAGCGGCATGAGGGCGGCCGGTGCTTCGCGGCGCGCCTCTTCCGCAGTGACGGGGCCGTGCGCGATCTCGCCGTGGAGACCGGCGCGCCGGTGCGCGATTCCGCGACGGTGCTGCGCCTCATGGCCGAGCGCGTGGAGGCGCTGTCCGATCCGCTCGATCCCGGCTTCGGCTTCGATCAGGACCGCCTCGCCGTGCCGCGCACCGAGCGGCTCGGCGCCGAGCAGACCGGGCTGGTGGAGGAACGCGACGGCACGCATGAGCTGGCGGCCCTCATCGACCGGCTCGGCGCGCGGCTGGGGCGTGGGCGCTTCCGCCGCCTCCTGCCGCAGGGCAGCCATGTGCCCGAGCGGGCGGCGCGGCTGGCGCCGCTCGACGAACCGGCGGCG
>CBIMKI010000124.1:0-8721 GCA_966244395.1 uncultured Sphingobium sp.
GCGTCATAATCCCGAGCCATTCCTTTTCCGGGCGCGGCCAGAGCTGCAAGCGCGCCCTCTTCCCATCATCTCGGTTCTCACGATCCACCCCCCACAGCACTTGCCGGACTGAATCCATGCACCTTAAAGATCTCAAGAGAAAAGCGCCCGCAGAACTCGTCGCCATGGCCGAGGAGCTTGGTGTCGAAGGCGCTTCGACGCTGCGCAAGCAGGACCTCATGTTCGCCATCCTCAAGGAGCAGGCGGAAAATGGGGAGCAGATCATGGGTCTGGGCACCATCGAGGTGTTGCCGGACGGTTTCGGCTTCCTGCGCTCGCCCGAGGCGAATTTCCTTGCCGGGCCGGACGACATCTACGTCTCGCCCAACCAGGTCCGCAAATTCGGCCTGCGCACTGGCGACACGGTGGAAGGCGAGATTCGCGCGCCCAAGGATGGCGAGCGCTATTTCGCGCTGACCAAGCTCGTCTCGGTCAATTTCGACGATCCCGACGTGGTCCGTCACCGCGTCAATTTCGACAATCTGACGCCGCTTTATCCCGATGAGAAGCTGCGGCTCGACACGCTCGATCCCACGATCAAGGACAAGTCGGCCCGCGTCATCGACATCATCGCGCCGCAGGGCAAGGGGCAGCGCGCGCTCATCGTGGCGCCGCCGCGCACCGGCAAGACCGTGCTGCTGCAGAACATCGCCAAGGCGATCACGGACAATCATCCCGAGGTCTTCCTCATGGTGCTGCTCATCGACGAGCGCCCGGAGGAAGTGACCGACATGCAGCGCAGCGTGAAGGGCGAGGTCGTCTCCTCGACTTTCGATGAGCCCGCTACGCGCCACGTGCAGGTCGCCGAGATGGTGATCGAGAAGGCCAAGCGTCTCGTCGAGCACAAGAAGGATGTGGTCATCCTCCTCGATTCGATCACGCGCCTGGGCCGCGCCTACAACACGGTCGTGCCCAGCTCGGGCAAGGTGCTGACCGGCGGTGTCGACGCCAACGCGCTCCAGCGCCCCAAGCGCTTCTTCGGCGCCGCGCGCAACATCGAGGAGGGCGGCTCGCTCTCGATCATCGCGACGGCCCTCATCGATACCGGCAGCCGCATGGACGAAGTGATCTTCGAGGAGTTCAAGGGCACCGGCAACAGCGAGATCGTGCTGGACCGCAAGGTCGCCGACAAGCGCATCTTCCCGGCGCTGGACGTGGGCAAGAGCGGCACCCGCAAGGAGGAGCTGCTGGTCGAGAAGGACAAGCTCACCAAGATGTGGGTGCTGCGCCGCATCCTCATGCAGATGGGCACGGTCGACGCCATGGAATTCCTGCTCGACAAGATGAAGGATTCCAAGACCAACGAGGATTTCTTCGCCACCATGAATCAGTGAGGCGCGCGGGCGGGGCGGGGCTTTGCCCTGTCCGCCCCATTCGTGCGACGCCCCGCCCTGCTTCAGCGATGAGTCGCCCGCTCGTCGGCCGGCCCAAAGCGTTGTCGACTTATACCGGCCTTTGCTAGGAACAGCGCATGACGGAGATCTGGACTCACATCGTCACTGACATCGGCACGCTGTTCAGTGGCCAGCTCAGTGCATGGTCCGCCTTCGTGAAGGTGCTGCTCATCGACATCGTGCTGGCGGGCGACAATGCGATCGTCATCGGCGCGCTGGCCGCGGGTCTTCCGGCTCATCAGCGCCGGAAAGTCATTCTCATCGGCATCATGGCCGCTTTGGTCCTGCGCATTGCCTTCGCGCTGGTCGTCACGCAGCTCATGGCCATCATCGGGCTGGTTTTCGCGGGCGGCATATTGCTGCTTTGGGTGTCCTGGAAAATGTATCGCGAGATCGTCCAGGGCGCGTCGGGGGAAAGCGGCGGTTCGCCGGAGATCGAGGGCGACGAGGCGAGCGGTTTGCGGCCCGCCAAGAGCTTTGCCGGCGCCGCCTGGGCCGTGGCCGTGGCGGACGTCTCCATGAGTCTCGACAATGTGCTGGCCGTCGCTGGCGCGGCGCGCGAGCATCCCGGCATTCTGATGATCGGCTTGGTCTTTGCCGTCGCGCTCATGGGCATCGCCGCGAACCTCATCGCCAAATATATCGAGCGCTACCGCTGGATCGCCTGGGTCGGCCTGCTGGTCATTCTCTATGTGGCCGCATCGATGATCTACACCGGCATCACGGATCGCGAGATCGGCATCCGTCTGCTGTTCGGGCTTTGACGGGGCGACCCATGCGGGTGGTCGGGATTGATCGCGCGGCCGACTGCGCCTAGCCTTGCAACCTTCGCAAGGTCGGGAAATGCAGCCATGAAGTTCACTGTCGATGTCGATTGCACGCCGGAGGAGGCACGCGCCTTTCTGGGCCTTCCTGACCTCAAGCCGATCCACGATCATTATATTCGCGCCGTGATGGACGCGATGAGCGGCCAGACCAATCTGGAGCAGATGGAGCGCATGTTCCGCTCCATGTCCCCCATGGGTGATGCCGGCATGAAGCTTTTCTCCAACCTCATGGACATTGGCCTTGGGGCAGCGGGCGCGGCAGGCAGCGCGGCCAATGCGCCCAAGAAGGAAGGCTGAACGGATCGTCACGTGAAGGAACCAGGCGACACGCGTTCGCTCGACACGATCTTCGCCTTGTCGAGCGGGGCTCTGCCGGCCGCGATCGGCGTTATCCGCATCTCCGGCCCCCAAGCTGTCGCCGCGGCGCAAGCGCTCGTGGGAACGTTGCCCGCCGCACGCGAAGCGCGCTTTCGCCGTATCGCCGATCCCGTGACCGGCGAACTGGTCGACGAATGCGTGGCCATGTGGTTTCCGCATGGGCGCAGTGAAACCGGCGAGGATCTGGTGGAGCTGCATTGCCATGGCTCGCGCGCGGCCGTCCGCGCCGTCGAGCGCTTGCTGGGCAGGATCGAAGGTTGCCGGCCGGCGGGGCCGGGCGAATTCACGCGGCGCGCCTTTCTCAACGGCAAGACCGACCTCGCGCGGATCGAGGGTCTGGCCGATCTCATCCATGCCGAGACGGAGTCCCAGCGCCGGGCGGCGATGGCGATGATGGGCGGCGCCTTGTCCCGCAGGATCGATCAATGGGCGCAGCGGCTGAGGACGCTCTCGGCCCGCATCGAAGCGGTGCTGGACTTTTCCGATGAAGGCGATGTGGACGAGAATGCGCTGCGCACCGGCATTGCGCGGGACATGGCGCTCATCGCCGCCGAGCTTGCCGCCGATCTGGCGCGGCCCTCCGCCGAGCGCCTCAAGGACGGCATCAGTGTCGTCATCGCCGGGCCGCCCAATGCCGGGAAGTCCACGCTCCTCAACGCGCTGGTCGGCCGCGATGCCGCCATTGTTTCCCCCATCGCCGGCACGACACGCGATGTGATCGAAGTGCCGGTGTCGATCGGCGGCACCCCATTCCGCCTCGCTGACACGGCAGGCCTGCGCGATGAGCGCGGCGACCCGATCGAGGCGATCGGCATGGAGCGTGCCGCCGCAATGCTGGCCGATGCCGACATCGTTCTCTGGCTCGGCGCGGAAGAAGATGCCCCCGCCGCCGTGGCAGGCGACATGTTGATCCTTCGGACAAAGTCGGACCTTGATCGCCGGTCCCGGGGAACCGCGCCATTGTCCGTATCCGCCGTCACGGGGGAGGGGATGGACGCCCTGACGGCCATCCTGCTCGAGAAGGCCGCCCAGCGGTTGCCGCGCCCTGGCGATTACGCGCTGTCGGAGCGCCAACGCGGTATCATGGATCGCGCGCAAAGGGCGCTCGCGGAAGGCGCGACACTCGTGGATGAGATTCTGATCGCCGAATGCCTTCGCACGGCGCTCACTGCGCTGGACGAGATCACCGGCCGCGCGACGACTGAGGCAGTCCTCGACGAACTTTTCTCCGGATTCTGTATCGGCAAATAGCGCTCGTTCCACGTGGAACAGCAATTGCTGTACCGGCTTTGACGTGCGCACGCCAAGCCGCTAGGGGCGCCCCATGGACGGCTTCGATGTCATCATTATCGGCGGCGGTCATGCCGGGGCGGAAGCGGCCGCGGCTGCCGCCCGGCGTGGGGCGCGCGTATGTCTGGTCACCGCCGATCCCGCCCGTATCGGGGAGATGAGCTGCAATCCCTCCATCGGCGGTCTCGGCAAGGGCCATCTAGTCCGCGAGATCGACGCTCTCGACGGGATCATGGCCCGCGCGGCAGACGCCGCCGCCATTCATCGGCGCATGCTGAACGCCAGCAAGGGCGCGGCGGTGCGGGGACCTCGCATTCAGGCCGACCGCGCTCGTTATCGTGCCGCGGTGCAGGCGCAGCTCCGTGCCTGTTCGACCATCACAATCCATGGTGGGGAGGTCACGGCGCTCGCATTCGCCGGCGAGACTCTCGCTGGCGTGCAGCTCGCCGACGGCACTGCGGTCCGCGCGCCCGCCGTTGTTCTGACCACCGGCACCTTTCTCGGCGGCATCCTTTTCCGAGGCCGCGAGCAGAGCGAGGGCGGTCGCATCGGCGAGCATGCGGCGACGCGCCTTGCTGCCCAGCTCCGCGCGCTCGATCTCCCCATGGGCCGCCTCAAGACTGGTACACCGCCGCGCCTCGACGGCCGCAGCATCGATTGGGCGCGGCTTGAGCGTCAGCCGTCCGACCGCCCCGCCTGGTCCATGTCGTTCCTGACCGATGCGCGCGACCTCCAGCTTCCCCAGCTTGCCTGCGCCATCACACGCACCAACACACGCACCCATCAGATCATTCGTGACAATCTGGCGGATTCCCCGCTCTTCTCCGGCGCTATAGAGGGGCGGGGGCCGCGCTACTGCCCGTCCATCGAGGACAAGATCCATCGCTTCGGTGATCGCGACGGCCATCAGATCTTTCTGGAGCCGGAGGGGCTCGACGCCAATCTCGTCTATCCCAACGGCGTCAGCACGTCGCTCCCCGCAAAAGCCCAGCTTGCTTTCCTGCGAACCATGACTGGGCTGGAATCAGTTGACATGCCAGTCGCGGGCTATGCCGTGGAATATGACCATATAGATCCGCGTGCTCTCGCGATGACCTTGGAGTTGAAGGCCATGCCCGGCCTGTTCCTGGCAGGCCAGATCAACGGCACGACTGGTTATGAGGAGGCCGCGGCCCAAGGGCTCGTCGCGGGCGCCAACGCGGCGGCTCATGCGCTGGGGGAGGTGCCCTTGCTGCTGGATAGGGCCGAAAGCTACATCGCAGTCATGATCGACGATCTGGTCTTGCAGGGCGTGACCGAGCCCTATCGCATGTTGACAGCGCGTGCCGAGTTCCGTCTGCGCCTGCGCGCTGATAATGCCGCCACACGTCTCACCCCCATCGGCATCGCCCTGGGACTGGTCGGTAAGGATCGCCAGGCTTGGTGGCGCAAGCGCGCGGACACAGCGGCCGGGCTGAATGACGCTCTGGCCGAGACCTTCAGCCCGCCCGAGCTGATTGCCCGAGGCGCCGATTTGCGTGATGATGGCGTGCGCCGGTCGCTTGCGGAATGGGCGCGCTTCCCGGCTGTTTCACGTGGAACAGTGGCGGCTCTGTCTCCCGCCATCGCGCAATGCGCGGACGATGCGCTGGTGGAAGAGCTTTTTCAGGACGCGGCCTACGCCCCCTATGTCGACCGGCAGGCGGCGGAAGTCCGCGCCCTGCGGGCGAATGAGGCGATCTTTCTTCCGGCGGATCTCGATTATGGCGCCATTGGCGGCCTGAGCGGCGAGATGATCGAGCGCCTCACGCGCGCGCGACCCCATAGTCTCGGCGCGGCCGCACGGCTTCAGGGCATCACCCCCGCCGCGCTGGCCGCGCTGCTCGTCGCCGTTCGTCAGCGGGTGGCCTGATGACGGAAGAAGAGGCGCAATGCTGGCTTGAACAGCGGGGCTGGTGGCAGAGCGAGGGCGGCGATCGGCTGCGCGCCTATGTCGGCCTCCTGCTGGAAGAGGCGGACCGCCAGAACCTCGTTTCGGCCGGGAGCCGCGCGCATATCTGGGCGCGCCACATCGTCGATTCCGCCCAACTGCTGCCTTTGGCTCTCAAGGGCGAAGGCATTGGCGGTCTCTGGGTCGACCTGGGCACGGGCGCCGGCCTGCCGGGCCTTGTGGTGGCATGCCTTCGCCCGGCGCCAATCCTGATGATTGAGGCGCGGCCGCTCCGGGTTGCCTTCCTTCAGCGCTGCATCGACGCACTTGATCTGCCGCATGCGCGCGTCGTCTGCGACAAGGTCGAGCGCGTGGCTCTTGAGGTGCCGGCGGCGGTGATCTCCGCCCGCGCTTATGCGCCGATGGATCGTTTGCTGGGCAGTGCTGTGCACCTCGCCGATCCATCCACAACTTGGTTGCTGCCAAAGGGGCAGAATGCGCAGATGGAACTGGCAATTGCTCGCCGTGACTGGCAAGCTGCGTTTCACGTGGAACGGTCGGCGACAAACGTGGAAAGCTCCATCATCGTCCTGTCCGGTCTTCAGCGCCGAGCCGCCGGCCCGAAAAGCGCTTCACGGGGCCGCGCCGGGCACAAGAGGCGGTCCCAGACGAGGAAAGACGCATGATCTCAATCGCGATCGCCAATCAGAAGGGCGGAGTGGGCAAGACCACGACAGCGATCAATCTTGCCACCGCGCTCGCCGCGACCGGCCACCGCACCTTGCTGATCGACCTCGATCCCCAGGGCAATGCCTCTACTGGGCTTGGCGTCACGCTGCGGGACCGCAATTTTTCGAGCTACGATCTGCTCATCGGCAATTGCGCGCTGGATGAGGCCGTCATCCACACCGCTGTGCCCGGCCTCGATCTCATTGCCGCGACGCAGGACCTCTCCGGCGCGGAGATCGAGCTGATCGAGGTGGAGCAGCGCACGCATCGCCTCTCCAATGCCTTGAGCCATGCGCCGGAGGGCCGCTGGGATGTGTGCCTGGTCGATTGCCCGCCATCGCTCGGCCTGCTCACCGTCAATGCCATGGTCGCGGTGCAGAAGGTGCTCGTGCCGCTCCAGTGCGAGTTCTTCGCGCTCGAGGGGCTCTCGCAACTCCTCCAGACTATCGACCGCATCCGGGGCCGCTTCAATCCGGGCCTCTCCATCCTGGGCGTGGCGCTCACCATGTATGATCGCCGCAACCGCCTGACCGATCAGGTGGCGGAGGATGTGCGCGCCTGCCTGGGCGATCTCGTCTTCAAGACCGTGATTCCGCGCAATGTCCGCCTCTCCGAAGCGCCCAGTCACGGCGTTCCGGCTCTGATCTACGACATTCGCTGTGCCGGATCGGAAGCCTATATGGCGCTGGCCCGCGAGCTGATCGGCCGGTTGCCCCGCAATGAGGAGGTTGCCGCATGAGCAATGAGAGCGACACGACCGTGAAGGCGCAGGCCCGGCGGCTGGGCAGGGGCCTCTCCGCGCTGCTGGGCGAGGCGACGCAGGATGTGGCCGTGAGTGGCGAGGCGCCGGCGGCCGACAGCGGCGCTTCCGGCGGCGGCCAGCGCTCCGTCCAGCTCATTGAGATCGCGCGCATCTCCCCGCATCCCGATCAGCCCCGCCGTCATTTCGACGTGGCCGCGCTGGAAGAGCTTGCCGAGAGCATTGCGACGCGGGGCGTTATCCAGCCGATCGTGGTGCGGCCCGCGGCGGATGGGCGCTTCCAGATCGTGGCGGGCGAGCGCCGCTGGCGCGCCGCGCAAAAGGCGCAGCTCCATCGCGTGCCGGCCATCGTGCGCGATTTCAGCGAATCGGAGACGCTGGAGATCGCGCTGGTCGAGAATATCCAGCGCGAGGACCTCAATCCCATCGAGGAAGCGCAGGCCTATCGCCGCCTGATCGATCAGTTCGATCATAGCCAGGAGGCGCTGGCCCGCATTGTCGGCAAGTCGCGCAGCCATGTCGCCAATCTCATGCGCCTGCTTGATTTGCCCGAGGATGTGCAGAACCTCGTCATGACCGGCCAGCTCAGCATGGGCCATGGCCGCGCACTGATCGGCGCGCCGGGCTGTGCCGGCCTCGCCGAGGAGATCGCGCGCAAGGGCCTTTCCGTGCGTGAAACCGAGCGGCTGGTGCGCAAGGCGCGCGACGTCGCCCGTGGCGGCCCGGGTTCCGGCGGGGGCAGCGCGAGCCGCGATGCCGATCTCATTGCCATGGAAGAGCATCTCGCCGACCTGCTCGGCCTCAAGGTCGGCATCACGCATGAAGCGGGCAAGGGCGCGCTCACCCTGCATTATTCCAGCCTCGACCAGCTCGACATGATCTGCCAGCGCCTCACCGGCGGCGGCATCTGATCCGGCTTTGGTGAAGTTTTTAAGAGACTGATTCTACGGCGTATTGTGCGGATATCTGCCAAGGGCCAACCCGGTTCCTGCACTGCTGGCGCTGATCTTCTTTGACCAAAGAATATGTGTCCCCGCGAAAGCGGGGACCCAGGGCGTTAGGGCGCCGGCCTTGGTTCAGGTTGCCCTGGGTCCCCGCTTTCGCGGGGACACATGCTAAGGCCAGGTGCCGCAGCCCGAGAAGACCATCCTCCAATACTGTCGTTCCCTGTCCATGCCCCCGCAGTTCGTCCGCGCGCCCAGCCGATTGACGATGCCACGTCGAAGGACCATGCGCATGGTCCATGCGCTTCCTTTCCGACAATGACGCTCCCGTCTGCCCGCAGGTCATGGCCGCCATCGCCGCGGCCAATGCGCCGGATCATGCCTATGATGGCGATGCGCTGAGCCGCGGTCTCGATGGCGCCTTCGCCGCGCTGTTCGGACGCGACGTGGC